>DIYR01000030.1 GCA_002429085.1 Flavobacteriales bacterium UBA6049 | reverse complement strand
TCTCTTTAGCCGAAATGGAAGTGAATAAAAGAGATAATCAATTACTTCAACAGCAAAATCAACTCCAACAAACTGAAATTCAACGACAGAAAGCTCAAAATCAAAATAGGAATCTTACCATAGTTATTTTAATAATTCTATTGATAGGAGGTGTTTCCTATTTATTAATGCGCAATAGAACGATTCGTTTAAAGGCGGTTGCATTAGAAGAGAAAAAAAAGAGTGACGAAAAAGTGAGAACATTACTCACAAGTATCGATCAGCAAATGCTGAAAACTCAAATAGAAACCAATACAGAAACGAGTTTTAAAATTGGTCAAGAATTGCATGATAGCTTAGGGAGTAAACTGGCCGTGGTTCAAACATATGTAGAGGGAATTCGAAAGAAAGTTACTTCTGAAAATTCGGATATAGAACAACGATTCGGGAAAGTAGAAGGCTTGCTTGAAGAATCATGTAACGACTTGAGGAGCATATCTCACGACTTGCAAAATAGAAGGTTAAAGGCACGTGCTTTAGAAAGGGAAATAGAATCATACACTCAACTAATTAATGAAACAGGTGCTATTACTATTCACTTTAGAAAAGCAGAATTGCCACCAATTAATTCAACAGTTCAAAGTGAGGTAATGGCAGTTGCTCGGCTTTTAATAGAAAATGTATTGCGCCATGCAAAAGCTTCCGAAGTAAATGTAGAGCTCAAAACAGAACAAGAGTTATTGGTTTTACAGGTTATTGATAATGGTAAAGGTTTCGAGTATGAATCTAGACAACAGCATGGCCGTGGTATAAGAAATGCACATGATAGAGCCGAAAAGCTTCGAGGAAGCTTTGAATTAATTACAAAAGTTGGGTTGGGTACTAAAGCCGTTCTAAGAATACCCTTGAAATAATAGAACCATTATGATTAAAATCATTATTGTAGACGATCATAAGATCGTTATTGAAAGCCTCATACAAACCATCGAAGACTCTGGCGAAGAAATTGAAATTATGGGTACTGCTGAAAATGGGATACAAGCCATTGAGTTACTCAAGAAGAATCAACCAGATGTAGTCATTCTAGATATTTCTATGCCAGAAATGGATGGTATAGAAACACTGCGATTGATTCGAAAAGAACATTCTGAAGTTAAAGTGTTGATGCTTACCATGCACAATGATGCAGACCGAATTAAAATGGCCATGCAATTGCAGGCAAAGGGCTATTTGATGAAAAATAGAACAGGTAAAGATGTCGTTAAAGCCATAAAAACATTAGTAGAAGGAGAAATCTACTTTCCGAATGATATTCGTGATATAGTGTTTGAATCTCATTTGACTAAAGAAGTATTAGAAGATGAATTGAAAAGGATGCAACTTACCGAGAAGGAAGAGGAAGTGTTAACCTTATTGGCTGAAGGCTTATTGGTTAAAGAAATTGCAGATAGAATTTCTCGTTCTCCCAGTACAGTTGAATCTCATAAGAAAAGTTTAATGGAAAAATTGCAGGCTAAAAATGTACAAGTTCTGGTACGTTTTGCAGTTAAAAATGGATACTATACAGATTAGTAAATCTAACAAGATTCATCAAAAACTTACAGCCGGAAGTCATAAGTACTTTCGGCTTTTTTATTGTTACTATCAGTGTCTACTCCCCAAATACCACAGTTTTTTATGCTTGATTTTCACAAAATACAGGTAGGGTGAAAACAGGTGCTTGTAGCCAAGTTTGCTGAAGTAAAATCAGATTAGAACAAACAATAATGGCGTTAAACAAGCAAGGTAAAGCACTTATTATCGGTATCAACAATTATGATAACCCGAAGGCAAAACTTAGAAGTTGTGAAAATGATGCCACCCGAATGCATGAGTTGCTTACCAAGCATGAAAATGGGGATAGCAACTTTGATGCACATCTCAAGCTCAACATCACCTGTGAGCAGCTTAGAACCCAGATTGAAAAATTATTGTTCCCACAGCGAGCTGCACACCATGCTTTAATCTATTTCTCGGGTCATGGCTATGTAAATACTAACGGAGGCTACCTAGTTGGGAGAGATTACACAAAAGAAGATTTGGGTGTTTCTATGGAATGGCTGAAAGACCAACTCAAAGCTTCATCAATTCCGCATATCACACTCATTTTTGATTGCTGCTATGCTGCTGCATTTGCACAACAAGAGTCTGAAGGTCGATTATTAGCTTCCTTACCAGAAAATGTAACTCTTCTAGCGGCTACCCGAAACGATGATGTAGCACAAGAAGGACCTCAACATGGACAGTTTACAAAAGTACTTATCCAAGGCCTTGAGGGTGCTGCTGCTGACGCCTTGGGCCGGGTTACATCAGCCAGTTTGTATAACATAGCAGATACTGTATTAAGCTCTTGGCAGCAACGTCCTGTTTTTAAGAGTTATGTTACTGAGATGCCTGTCTTGCGAAACTGCGAACCACAGGTTACCAAAGAACTATTAACATCTCTCATCAGTCGTGCCTTTTTTAAAGATCGAAAATCCCTTCAGCTCAAGCCAAAAGATCTTCAAGTAAACCCTAGTAAGGAAAGGAGCGTGAATCGGTTTGCTCAATTGAATGCATTTCAGCAAGCAGGTTTGATTCGCTGTACAAATAATCACACCGTATATGAAGCTGCTATTCTATCGGAGGCATGTGAGATCACACCAATGGGGCACTTTTTTCTTGAATTGTTTCAGAAAAACCGCTTGCCATCATGAGTTCAATGTCTCCATCCATTATTCAAAAGCGATTGAAATATTTTGTGGAATTCATCGCTCCAGAAAGAGAAGAAGATCCACAGATCAAAGCATTTTTTGAAGAGATACGCGATGTAGTTTCCATGCTAGCACTAGCTGATGGGTATAAGGTTACTACGGTTCAATATGCTGGCTCTTATGCCAAACATACTGGGTTAAGGAGATATATGACGGGTGGAAGTGAGGTAGAAGGTCAGGACATTGATATCGCCTTCATTTTAGAAAATCAGGATGCTACAGGTAACGCCATTCAGCGTAGCCCTATTCCAGATTTTAAACGTTACCTCAAACAGCGCTGGAACGAACACCTAGTAGATCACACGAAAAGTTCTGCTACACTGAGAATCCTAAAGCATAAACTGAGTTTTGATATCGTTCCGATCATCAAGACCCCTCATTCCAGCATTCAAAGACTCATTCGTATTGATCGGGAAGAACGTACCACCTCCATTCAAGGGCATATAGAATTTGTAAGAGCACTTAACCGCAGAGGAAAGTACATTCATTTCAATAACGGCTTGCGGTTAGTGAAATGGTGGCGATACCATCAGCAAATTTCTTCACATGTATTTCGCAATGATAGCGGTCAAGACAAAGTTCCCAGTTTTTTACTGGACTTACTCTGTGCTAAAGCCTACCTCCAAACCGCAGTCAAAAACAACTATGCAGAAATGCTATACCAGTGGTTTAGCTACTTAGCTGATGTAACTCGAAACAGAAGACCTATCTACTTTGAAAATGGAGGTACTGATGAGCGTACATCTCACTGGCAGGTAATCGACCCCATGGATGCCACCAATAATCTTGTTGCCAAATGGCCAGCTTATAAAATGGATGAGCTAGCCACATGGTTTCAACAAGCTCGTGACTACATGGCAGTTGCTATTCATTATGACCTGAATAACCAACATGATCAAAGCCTGAATGCCCTAAAGAAGCTCTTTGGCCCATCTATAAAAACACAATGTATTTAACCTAAAATATATAGTATGAACGTATCAACACATTCATTAATTCACAGGCGGATGAAACTATTCGTTGAATTTATTGCTCCTGAGCAAGCAAAGAGAGAAAAACTCAAGAATCAAACTCAGCAAATAAAAGATTGTATTGAACGTCATGCTAATGATGATGGATATACAATAATATCTTCTGTAAACTCAGGCTCTTTTGCAAAGAAAACTGGACTGAGAAGATACATGCAGGGAGATAGTGAGGTTGAAGGACAAGATATCGATATAGCATTTACTCTGGAAGATAAAGATCCTAAAGGGAACACACTGGGGTGTCTTGTTGATGTGTTTGAAGGCTATCTAAATGCCTGTTGGCCAGAGTCAAATGTTGGGCATACGAGAAGTTCAGCTACTATTTCATTCGAAGGAAGTAAGAATCGTTTTGATGCAGTTCCTCTGATAAAAACAAAGCGATTAAATATTCAAAAGTTAATTCGAAGAAATAATGAGAAGCGACAGTCATCTGTCAAAAAACAGACTGAATTTATTCGTAAACGAAGCGATGAAAGTAATGATATTAAAGGGGTAGTGAAATTCAATGATTGTTTACGTTTAGTTAAATGGTGGCGTTATCAACAGCAGTCAAATTCTGGCATTTTCGGTAATGACGAAAACGACAAGAAGGTTCCTAGTTTTCTGCTTGATCTGCTCTGTGCTAAAGCCTATGATGAACTAAAAGTTCGGGCAACCTATATAGAAACTTTAGCGAGATGGTTTGGTTACTTAGCCCATGTTACGCGTAATCGAGAGGAAATTCTCTTCAATGATTTTATCCAAATACATAGTGATAGGGAACAAGCATTGTGGAAAGTAATAGACCCTATAGATGACTTGAATAATGTGGTCTACAATTGGAAGGATATCAAGATTGATGAATTAGCTGATTGGTTTGAAAACTCACGTGATGCAATCAATCGAGCTATTCGATACGATCGTGAAGAAGACGATAATTCTAGCATGGATTGCCTAGTACAACTATTTGGAAGTTCTATTAAAACTCAATCTAAAAACCTATGAGTCAAACGAACACACATTCATCTAGTAGTACCTATTCAGAATCTAGAGCTCGCTACGTAATGGGAAAAATTTTTGATGACTTTCATGCAATCGCCTACCGTGAGTTCACCTACTTTAAATCTAACCCGAATGATCTCCAAAGATGGAAAGAGGACTTGTTCTTTCTGATGACCAATCAAGTACTAAAAAAGTTTCAAATCCAGTTTTTTGACCATGGTAAAGAATGGGCTATTGAATATGTTATCAAGGCAGATGGATCTATCCATCAAGATAACGATTCAGGACGAGTTGACTATTGGGAAATACCTGTAAATGCTAGGCCAAATATCGTAGTAAACAGAGACTATAATAAGCAGACCGTGAATGATTACATGAAGAAGCGCGGATGGGTTTCTGGAGGTAGTTATGTAGGTGGAGATTTAATAGATGATGGCGCATATTCTAAAAGTGGTTTTGGAGCAACGAAAGGGAGACGAGGAGCATGGAAGCACTAAAACTATACGAGGTAAAGCACCCCAATAGAGAGTCTAGGAATCGTTTTGAAGAGCTTATAGGCTTAGACCATCAGAAAAATCAGTTGTTAGATAATCTGATTTCCATCTTCAATCCTGACATGATCAATCAGTGGCAGAAAAAGCACCATTCTAAAGGGCTCCACGTATCTAAGTTAGTAGCTCGTAGTTCACCGTTGATAGTTTTATCTGGCGATGTTGGATGTGGAAAAACAGAGTTAGCCAACTGCATCGGTACCCCACTTAGTGATCAACTCAATTCTATCGTTAGAGTTTTTGAAACACCTTCAGATGTTAGAGGCACGGGAATGGTAGGTCAATTGTCTGCACGAATTACTGCCGCCTTTCAACAAGCCAGATCTAAACTCAAGCCTCGTGAAATAGGGATTTTAATCATAGATGAGGCAGATGATATAGCTACTAACCGTGATCAAGTTCATGCACATCATGAAGATAGAGCTGGTGTAAATGCATTAATCAAAGAAATAAATCGGTTAAGAGAAGTACCGTTGGTAGTAATCCTAATCACAAACCGTATAGGAGCAATGGACCCCGCCATTCAGAGAAGGGCCGCTATTGATATTCAATTTTCAAGACCTAATCCAATACAACTCCGAGAAATACTGGAATTCTTGACTGAAGAAATTAATGTAACCATAGATGAGATCAATGATTTGCTGGAGTCTTGCAAAGCCAAGAAGCCAGTATTTTCCTTTTCAGATCTATTCACCAGAGTAGCTAAACAGGCTATTCTGCAAGCGCAAAGAGAGGATAAGCCGTATTCGGTACAAATTCTTCAAGAAACCATCAATAGAACAAAATCATCACCTGTAATAGATCAATCATGAAAACAATACCTAATGGCTTAATCGTCATTCAGCATGAAGTACTAGAATCTATCTCTGATTTGGAGATTATTGATGCATTATCGGACGATTTCAAAACGCTACCGAGACATACAGTATCCATTCAACCCAAGTCGTTCAAATTGGGTGAGGCCATGCAGCAACATTGGCCATCATTATTAGCGGAACAAGAGCGACTTTTTGAAGAGCAATTGGCACCAAAATTGGCAGAATACCCTACCTACGAAGTACTCTACTTTGGTTTGGCACCGATTCCACTGGCTATTCACTTAGGATATAAACTAGGCTCTTTGAGAGGAGTTCAGGTATTCTTGAAGGATCATATGAATAAGAATTGGAAATGGAGACCTGTTCAAGCAGGTACTCCGCTAGTTCATACTGCACCAACAGAATTAAATAAGGCTCAAGGTGAGGTGGTGATTCGTTTTGGAACACGTTTCGAAATTCACCAGGAAGATACGGAGCAAGTAGTTCCAGCTGCCATGAAGGATATTGCAATAGCTCCACTAAAACGTGGGGGAGATATTTTCGGATCGCATGAACAGATTACGGAGTATGCCAAAGCTTTCTTTGAAGTGCTGGATGCCATAAAATCCAATTTGCCGAATACCCGTGCGGTACATCTATTTGCTGCTGTTCCGGTTGGATTGGCCTTTTTATTAGGGCAAGAAATCAACCCCAATGCGCATCCACCAGTGCATATCTATGAGTACGATGGAAACCGGGAGCCAGCCTATGCGCACGTTTTCACAGCAAATGAAGCTTTAGATATAGCAGTATTTGATATCTCTTCTGATGAACGCGTTAGATTCAAGAAGTTGAGAGAAGACTTATTAGCAGACATTCAGGAGTTCGAGAATGAAGTCATTATCCAATTAGGTGAAGCAGATGATCATTGGTTTAAGGCTCTGAGTCCGTCTGAAGATTTCCTGAATCCATTTGATCAAGATTACTGGAATTCATTAGTACGCTTAGATAGAATTCCGGTAGACCATGTTTTTTTAACACTGCCAAATGCCAGTGAAGAAGTATTGGATCAATATCACTTTAGTGATGCATTTCTAAAGTCACTAACCAGTACTATCCAAGATCAAAAAGATCTGAATTTGGTAGCCCGCTTATACGCTTTTAGGCAAAGTATTCTTCAAGCTGTACATAAGGTACTACCAAAAAGTGTACATAAATCAGCACGATATCCGCGTATCATAGAAGAAGCAAACTACCAAGCTGATGTCTATGCCATGCTGAATGAGTTTTTTCTAGAAGGAATTCATCACGGTGAGCCGTCAGACTACTTCAGTCGCATGATTGACGCGCTGACTGAAACTATGTGGGCCTTTGATAAGGTAAAAGGTCGTATTGACGAAATGGAAGTACAACGTGTGAATCGTTACCTCACATGGTACTATATCGCAGGTATCATTGAACAGGGAGACGGCTTGTCGTTGGAAGATATTTTGGCACTAATCGCTCGTAAACCCATTATTGAATTGCGACTGCAAGCCACTCAAGCTAGTGCATCAGGAGGTTTAGCGTTTAAATTCAAACAGTTCAATACTACATCCATAGGGATAGCCATTTTTCACGATGGTAAAATGGTTTCTAGGGGTAACGAAGAGGGGGAGTTACCACTAACCGATCTCATAGAAGGGTTCAAGCAAAGAGAGCCAACTAAAATCAAGCAGGTGCTCAATGCATTGCGTGCAAAAATTTAAACACCAGCAAAAGCCATGATAGATATCCTAAAACTCCGTAACAATGTAATTGCTGATTACCGAAGCTACATAGAAAGCTTTCTAGATATCAGAGATGAACGATTAAAAACCTTTGCCAAATCATTATTAGATAATGATGATTTGTGGCCAGATCCCATGTTGGAATGTAATCCTGGTTTTGAAAAAGGCAAAACAGTGAATGAGCTAGTTCAAGATGATGTACTTCATCCACATATGGGGCACATCTTTACAGGGTTCCATCTGCACAAACATCAAGCTGAGGCAATCAAAATGGGTAATACCGGAAACGGTTTCATTGTAACATCTGGTACGGGATCGGGAAAGTCGTTGACCTATCTGGGGACTATCTTTAATCACATACTCAAGCACCCCCAGAAGGAAGGAGTGAGAGCCATTATCGTGTACCCTATGAATGCGTTGATCAATAGCCAGGAAGAGGAGATTAAGAAGTATCAGCGGAATTTTTTACAGAGACACTTAAAACCAGATTCAGAGTGGGAAGCAGGAGATAAATCATTGGATCAGCAACTCAAGGAGTTATCAGAATTAGCTACCAGTGAATTCCCTATCACTTTTGGGAAGTATACAGGGCAAGAAACCCAAGAGGCAAAAAAGGCCATGCAGGAGAATCCTCCACACATCATATTGACCAACTACATGATGTTGGAATTACTCCTGACTAGAAGTAAAGAAGCAGAGTTACGGAAGTCCATTTTTGCTGGCTTGGAATATTTAGTGTTTGATGAATTACACACTTATCGGGGTAGGCAAGGGGCAGATGTGGCTTTATTGATTCGGAGAATAAAAGCCTTTGCCAACAACAAACTGGCCTGCATAGGAACTTCAGCCACGTTATCTAGCGGTAGTATTACTCAACAAAAGAAGGATGTCATTTCTCTGGGTAAGCAATTGTTCGATGAAGATTACAATCCAGATCAAATCATCATGGAGTACTTGGAAGCGCGTATTCATCGATCGCTTCCAGATCAACAAGAGCTAAAAGAGTCGTTAGAACGTCATATACAGATAAGTAATAGTCTGGTAGCGTTAGAAGCTCACCCTTTAACATCTTGGTTAGAGCAGAAAGTAGCATTAAGTAGCAATGAAGGGGTATTGGTGCGTGGAATTCCACAAACAATTCAGGAAATAATAGCCCAGTTAGCAAGGGATAGTGGATTAGATAAAGACACATGTGAAGTGCGAATTGGTGAGATGCTCCAGTGGTTGCAACGGATTAATCAAAATCAAAAAGATGGGATTTTACCTTTTAGAGTACATCAATTTATAGCTCAGACTGGTACCATACGTGTTACGCTTGAATCTATTTCTAAACGTGATATAACAGCTTCTGAACAACTAGAGAAATTTGAAGAAGGAGTTTATAAACCGCTCTGTCCAATTGTGTTCAATAGACATTCTGGGTTAGCCTACATATGCGTGAAGAAGGTAGAAGGTAAGCTTAAACCCTGGGAGAATTATACTACGTCTGGTATCATCACCGAAAATCAGGATGAGGAAGGTTACATTCTACTGGACGAGCCAGGAGATGAACCACTTTGGGATGAGTCACGAGCTAAAGAACTCATTCCTGAAACCTGGATAGAAAAACGCAAATCAGGAGATCGAATTAAAAAAGATAAAGAAGAACGATTGCCTAATCGTATTTGGTTTCACGTAGATGGAACATATTCCTCAGGTGCTATGCCTGGCGCAACGAAAGGATGGTTCATGCCAGCCCCCTTATTATTGGATCCACTTTCTGGAATGATCTATGATCACAATACCAGTGATTTTAACAAACTAGCGCAATTAGGAGATGCTGGTAGAAGTACTTCAACTACCATCTTAACATATAGTACTCTGAAGCAGTTAGAGGCTCAAAAAGCAAATGACCGTATACAAAAGGTCATGAGTTTCACGGATAACCGTCAGGATGCAGCCTTGCAATCTGGTCATTTTAATGACTTTATACAACAAGCCTTACTCAGGTCTGCTATTTATCATGCTGTGCAAAAACACAAAAGCCTAGATGCAAACAATATTGCTTCAGTCGTGTTCGAAGAGTTGGCTATTTCTGAAGAAGAGTTTGCTAAGACACCAGGAACGCGACCTCATTTGGTAAGCAAAAACGAGAAGGTCTTTAAAAAGTGGCTGTTGCACCAATTATTTTTTGACCTACGCAGAGGCTGGCGTCATCGTTTACCTAATCTGGAACAGTGTGGCCTATTAGATATCCGTTATAAAGACTTGTCTGGGCAATGTGGTATAGATAAATATTGGGAAACGTCTCAATTGCTACGTGAACTTAATAGTGAGGATCGTTTCATCTTTATCCGTCAATTCCTTAACTACTTCAGATCATCTTTTGCCGTTAAACATCACGAACTGGAGTTGAATGCGCTTGAAGAAACTAAAAATAGCATGCGCAGTCATCTTAAAGATGGAATGAGCAAGCAGTTTGAAAATGCGATGCATATTCCGTTCTGGGCATGCTTAAAAAAGAATACATCAAGACGATTACGAACAATTAGTATTGGTCCCTCAAGCTCATTGGGAAAATACATTCGTTCTTTTTCAAAACAACAAGGTAAAACCATAGATCATAAAGGAGTAGCGGAGGAAATCCCCCACATACTGGAGTGTCTTTGTGAGGCAGGTTATTTGTTCAAGAATACAGATTTAACCAATCAGCCGTTGTATCAATTAGAACTAGGGCAAATTGAGTGGATTGCAGGCAATTCCAAAGCCATAGTCAGAGATGAAGTTCGTAATCGCTCAGCCAAATCATGGGATGTTAAACCCAATGCTTACTTCAGAAAGTTGTACACACAGCAGCCAAATCAGTTAAAGCAACTGGAATCTAAGGAACATACAGGACAAGTGCCAAGTGAAGAACGTCAGCAAATTGAACATGACTTTCGTAATGCAAAAGTGAAAGCATTGTATTGTTCCCCTACGATGGAACTAGGAATAGATATTGATGAATTGGCCGTAGTGCATATGCGTAATGTACCACCTAATCCTGCCAATTATGCTCAGCGTAGCGGACGAGCTGGGCGGAAAGGTCAAGGTGCACTCATCTTTACGTTTTGTAGTCAATCCTCAGCTCATGATCGCCATTTTTTTCGCCAAAAAATGGATATGGTAACAGGTAAGGTATCTCCTCAACTGTTAGACTTAACCAATCCTGATCTACTAAGAAATCACCTACATGCAGCTTATATGGCGAAATGTGGTCTACAGTCACTCAATCGATCTTTGGCAGAAGTATTAAATCTAGAGAATTTGAGCTTACCGATATTACCCGAAATTCGCGAACAGTTGAGCTTGAGTATAGAACAAAAACAAGAGCTTAGCAATGAATTTTATACTGTAGTGAAAGGCCTGATGCCAAAACTTGAGAAACAAGCGTGGTTTTCAGTAGATTGGATTACGCATATCATAGAGGAAATTCCCTCAGCATTCGATCGAGCTTGTCAACGCTGGCGCGACCTATATACAGAAGCTTATCAGGCAAAGTCATCGGCTACTGAACAGTTGAAGGCAGCACATCTTACCCAAAATAGCTCCGAGTACAGAACGGCTAAAGCAACTTTGGATCAATCGCAGCGCAAATTAGATTTGTTGCGGAACAAAGCAGGGTTTAAAGATTTTTCTGAGTTCTATCCGTATCGTTATCTAGCTTCTGAAGGATTTTTACCTGGCTATAATTTCACGCGTCTTCCAATACGTATTTTTTTATCAGATCGAGACGGCACAGGTAACTATGTTTCACGTCCACGCTTTCAGGCACTGGTTGAGTTTGGTCCTGGAAATATGCTGTATCAGAATGGTAAAAAGTGGCGTGTAGGAAAAATGCTTTTACCTCCATCTGAGGCAGGAATATCACTTGAAACATTATTCATTGATAAACAGGCAGGTTATTTCTCATTCAATCAACAGGTTAAACAGCATGATGTAAACATCTTTTCTGGAGAATCTTACAGTGGGTTTCAGAATAAAGAGGTATTAGCCAACTTGATGCCCTTAAATGATATGACTGCATATCATTCAGATCGCATTTCATCTCAAGAAGACGAACGCACCAAAGAAGTATTCGATACGCAGTTGGGTTTTGCTTTACGAGCTGGAAACGAGAGGCAAACGATCATTGAGGTAAACCACCTAAATGATTCATTATTAACAGGTCGCTTTTTACCCTCGTCTGACTTGATTAGGCTTAACCTTAAGCTTATGAAAAGCAAAGACAGTGAAGGTTTTTGGTTACATGCGCAGAAAGGAACATGGGAATCAGACCTGTCATTGAAAGAGATGGCAGAAGAGGAAAAAGAGTTCATCAGGAAAGTGCGTCTTTATACAAGCATTACTGCAGACTGCTTGTATGTAGAACCATCATCAACACTCCAGCTAGATTATACAGGAATTATCACATTGGCTTATGCTTTCAAGCGTGCACTTGAAATACAATACCAAGCTGAGCCTAAAGAATTGGCGGTAAATTTTTTAGGGGATCCTAATAATCCAAAAATACTTTTCTATGAGGCTGCAGAAGGCAGTTTAGGCATTCTGTCGAGATTGGCATCTAGCAAAATGGAAATGGAGCAGCTTCTTGAGTGCATGTGGGAGGTTTGTCGCTTTAATAAGCTTCAGGAGCAAGATGCATCTCAGGAAGAAGTGGCTGCCACTTATGATGATCTTCTCTCATACTACAACCAGCGTCACCACAATGATATAAGGCGATCTACCATTCGGCAAGCACTTGATTTAATGAAACGGGCAGAGATTAGAATGACCTCTTAGCCCAAAGAATCAAAAACTAACATATACATTATGAATACTACATTTAAGCCTGGAGCATTGGTCTCCATGCATGATCGCGAGTGGGTTATATTGCCCTCTCCAGATCCTGATATCATTCAACTTAAACCTCTGGGAGGTACAGAATTAGAAATTAAAGGAGTGCATCGTTTGGCTCCGGATTTCAAGGCCATTCAGCCAACAGAACTTCCATTGCCGAATGAAGATGATTTGGGCGATTTTGCCTCGGCTAAACTACTATTTGAAGCAGCACGCTTATCATTTAGAAGTGGTGCGGGGCCATTTCGTTCTATGGGACGTTTATCGTTTCAACCCAGGGCCTATCAATTGGTTCCACTCATCATGGCACTACGCCTGGATACCGTACGATTACTCATCGCAGATGATGTGGGTATTGGTAAAACCATAGAGGCCTTACTCATTGCTCGTGAATTATACGACAGGGGAGAAATCAAGCGATTCACAGTTGTATGCCTCCCTCATTTATGCGATCAGTGGGTACAAGAGTTAAAAGATAAGTTTGGCATGCAAGCCACCCTCATTCGTTCCAGTACGGTAAAAAGTCTGGAACGAAAATTAGGGCCTAATCAAACCCTATTTGATCAATTTCCTATTCAGGTTATTTCCATAGACTATATCAAAGGTGAACGTAAGCGCGAACTTTTTTTGAATCATTTGCCAGACCTGGTTATCGTAGATGAAGCACATACATGTTCTAGCCCTGGGGAAAAGCGTTCAGCAAGATCGCAACGGCATCGGGTGGTAAAAGCCATTTCTGACGACCCAAAACAACATCTCGTATTGCTGAGTGCTACTCCACATAGTGGAAAGCCGCAAGAATTTCAGTCTATTCTAGGACTCCTAAAACCAGAATTTGAATCCTTAGACCTTTCTTCTGCAGGCACTAAAGAGAAGCGAAAAGTTGCTGAGCATTTTGTGCAGCGTAGACGAAAAAATGTGGAAAAATGGATGGATGAAAAAACACCGTTTCCATCACGCGATTCATTAGAAACCTCTTATAGCTTATCAGCTTCCTATGCTCAGGTTTTCAGATCTGTTCTTCGCTTTGCCAGAGTTTTGGCTACTAAAAAGAAGGAGAAAAAGCAACAATTTCATTATTATGCGGCAATCAGCTTATTACGCGGTGTAATGTCTAGCCCAGCAATGGGAACCATGATGCTGGAAAAGAGATTAAACAAGCATGCAGAAGATAGTATGTCTGATGAGCAGTGGTCTAGCGATCTGGAACTAACGGATACACAATTGGAACAAGTGCTAGATGGTGACTTTGGGCAAAACGAAGATCAGGCTCCAATCGAATTGACTGAACAAGTAGAGTTTTCCCGTTCGGAGCGTCAGATGATCAAAGAGTTAACGCAGCAGGTAACAGCACTTGCTGGTTTAGCGCATGACCATAAAGCTGCGAAAGCATTAAGTATATTAAACGATTGGTTACCTACGGATAATACCATTGTGTTTTGTCGTTACATTCAAACGGCCAATTACCTGGGAGATGTATTGATTCCTGCTTTGCGTAAAACGCTTGGTAATAAGCTGGTTGTTGAAGTAGTAACATCTGAACTTAGTGATGAAGAACGAAAGCAACGTGTAGCAGAACTTGCAGATAGAACCAATGCGCATAGGCATAAATTACTGATTGCAACAGATTGCATGAGTGAGGGAATCAATCTACAGGAGCAATTTTCAGCAGTGATGCATTACGACCTTCCCTGGAATCCCAACCGACTCGAACAACGCGAAGGACGGATAGATCGTTTTGGGCAGGCCAGGGAGGAAGTTAAAACGCTCTTACTATATGGAGATGACAATCCGATGGACGGGACGGTGCTAAAAGTACTGCTGCGAAAGGCCAGAGAGATTAGACGAGCAACAGGTGTTGCTGTTCCATTTCCAGATGACAGTAAATCCATAATGGATGCCGTACTGTCTTCTGTACTACTGAAGCCTCAGACAACAGATACAGGTGAACTACAAACACAACTAGACTTTGGCGAAGACAGCGTGATTAGGCAGAAAGTAGCGGAAGTGGAGCAATCTTTTGATCGTTTGCAAGAACGAGAGAAGCAGATCACCTCCGTATTTGCTCAGAATAAGATCAAACCCGGTGAATTAATTCCCTATATCCACGAAACGGAGCAGGCAATAGGGGGAAAGGATGCAGTTTGTAATTTGTTACAATCAGCGTTACCACACTATCATACTACCTTAGATCCATATGAAAAGGGATATCGCATTAGCACTACAAATCTTCCTGCAGGGCTAAAATCATTACTCCCTTCAAAATCACTGGTTTTATGCTCATTTGAATCACCTACACCAAAAGGGTATGAATACATTGCACGCAATCACCCCTTTGTAGAAGCAGTTTGTCTCCATGTGCTTGATGCAGCTATATTCAAAGGTGATAACCCTAAAATTACACGTGCAGCAGTAGTTCGTAGTGTTGAAGTGCGAGAACGAACAGTCATGTACTTATTGCGCATCCGCAATGTTATTGAGAACAGAAAAGGTGAATACGAATTAGTAGCCGAAGAACTGAAGTTGTGGGGCTTTACCGACCACGTCAGGAAAGCCAAAGAGGTGTTTAACATTCAACAGGAGTTGTATAAAACACCGTCTAGCAATGTTTCGGCCGCAGAGAAACTAGAAGAGTTGAACAAGGCGCTAGCTGAGTTTAAGGTTTTGAAAGAACAACTGATTCAACTAGCAGAACAACGAGCAGATTATATGGTAGAAGGCCATGAACAATTCCGTAAAGTAGTAAACGGAGATCATTTCAATAGAGTAGAACCTGTATTACCACCAGATGTATTAGGAATATACATCCTATTACCGCAATAGACCTACGCAGAGTCCACATGAATCAAAAGGACTCATTGAATCTTAAAACCATCAAAATCATGATTTCATTTGAAATAAAAGGCGGCCTTTTTTCGGCCGAGCTAATAGAAGACCTGTCTTCGCGCCAAGGACAAACACCAGATGATTTTGGATTATCAGCTGGTCAACGTGTATCTGATGAAGCCAGCCGTGTAATGGCTATGGCTAAAAATCAGTGGATGAATTTTAAGCAAGTAAAGGAGCGTTTACACCCTGAGCAATCTGGAATATCTGAAACCCGTTCACTATGGATCATTCCACTCCTCAGTATACTAGATTATGAGCTACAATACCATAAGGCAAATGAAACCATCGGTGAGAACTCATTTAACATCAGCCACCGCACCACCAACAAAGATCAATTGCCTGTACACATCAGTAGCTTTAGAGAAACACTAGATCAAAATCCAGATCACAGTAGAGGAAACCGAAATTCTGCTCACGTTCACATGCAGGAATACCTCAACCATACGGAGCATCTGTATGGTATTATCACCAATGGATTGAAGCTACGAATCTTACGAGATCACCACCGCCTTACCGGAATCCAATACCTGGAGTGGGATTTGGAACAACTCATGGAAGAGAATGACCTGGCCTCATTTACAGCCATGTACCGCACGCTTCATGCTTCTCGCATGCCGGCTAGACAAGGGGATGACTCTTTGCTAGAGCAGTACCATCAGCATTCCATTGAAGAAGGCCATCGTGTACGCGATAAGCTCAAAAATGCCGTATATAAATCCTTGCAATTACTGGGGAATGGCTTTTTACAGCACAAGGATAATGATGCGTTACGTGAGGCTATAGCATCTGGAGAGATATCTGCCATTGCTTACAGTCAGAGTTTAAGAACACTGCTGTATCGCTTGCTTTTTCTGTTTGTAGCAGAGGATCGCAAGCTTGTTTTTACTCCAGGTTCATCACCGGAGAACCAAGTAGTGTATGGCAATTGCTATAGTTTAAATCGTTTCCGAAATCTGGCAGAATCCTACATCAGAGCCAATGAACGGCATAGTGATGTTTGGGAGCAACTAAAAGCCACATTTCGATTATTTGAAGAAGAACAAACTGGAGAACCGTTGGCCATATCTCCTTTGGGTGGGGAGCTATTTGCTCCAGATGCGCTGGGAGCTATTCGTTCAGCCAGGATCAATAATAAAGAGTTACTCAAAGCCATTGATTTACTCAGTCGGTTTGAACAGCAACATGACCACCGCATCCGTATCAATTACAAACGCATCAACGTAGAAGAGTTCGGTGCGGTTTATGAATCACTGCTGGAGTTGAACCCAAAAGTCAGCATTTCTGGAACAGGCTCTTCTTTCCAATTCATCGAAGGAGAAAGCAGAAAGGGCACAGGAGCCTATTACACCCACCAAGATTTAGTCAAGCAATTGCTCAAAACCACTCTGGAACCAGTGATTAAAGAACGATTGGCTAAAGCTGAAGAGAACATAACAGATCCCGATGAGCTCAAACAACGTAAAATAGATGCGCTACTCAGCATTACCGTGTGTGATCCAGCCTGTGGGTCTGGACATTTTTTACTGGCTGCAGCGCGAGCATTAGCCACGGAGTTGGCCTACCTGAAAGCACCAAAGGGAGTTTCGATAAATGACTATGAACATGAAGCCATGCGTGAAGTGATTGAGCATTGCATTTATGGGGTAGATATCAATCCAGATGCGGCAGAGTTATGTCGCTTAGTGCTCTGGATAGAAGCGCATCAAGCCGGAAAACCCATTACCTATCTCGATCATAAAATTCGCTGTGGAAATAGCCTGGTAGGGTGGTTAGGAGCTTTAAAACCACTAATAATTCCTGATGAAGCATTTAAGCCTATTCCTGGCGATGATAAAGTGATGGCAAAGCGCTGGCAGATTCAGAATGCCAGGAATAAGCATAAAACATTAGATCTTCCTTTTGAAGAGACAATAGAAACTAGCTGGGGCAAGTCAAAGAGTTTATTTGAAAAAGTAGAACAACAGCCTGTAAATACACTAGAAGATTATTGGCGTAAAAAAGCGATTCATCATACATGGGCGCAGAATGAAAAGACTGCACATAAACGAACTCTCCTCAATATTTGGACGTATGCTTTCTTTCAAGCGTATGAAGGGACAGATAGGCCAATAGTAATAAATGATGTTTTAAAAGCCTTTCAGCAAGGAGAACTTGATTCAAATGCAGCTGTTCTGAAAACGGTGGAAGCGGAAGCTAAGGCAGCTCGATTCTTCCACTGGCCGTTAGAATTTCCAGATGTATTTGAACGTGGCGGATTTGATGCAATTCTAGGGAACCCTCCGTGGGCACAAATCATGCTAAAAGAGAAGCAATTTTTTGCTGGACGAAAGCCAGAGATTGTCAATGCTCAAAATGCAGCTGAGCGAAAAAGGCTTATCGCAGCACTTCCTGCCGATGATCCAGATGCACAGGCATATTACAGAGCGAGAAGGTATGTAGACAGTATACGAAAGTACGTGAGAGCCAGTAGACATTATGAGTTGACTAGTGGCGGTAGGGTAAACACCTATTCCGTGTTCTCGGAACGTGCTTTGCACCTCATCTCACCAAAAGGTAGAGCAGGAACCATTGTCCCAACAGGAATTGCCACTGATCATACCAACAGGCACTTTTTTGCCCACTTAATTGAGCACAATAGGCTGGTAAGTCTATTTGATTTTGAAAATAGAGATGGATTATTTCCTGAAGTACATAGAAGTTTTAAATCCTGTTTGTTGACTCTTAGAGGATTTCAAAATACTGATTCCAAAACTGCAGAGTTTGGCTTTTACGCTAATCAGGTTAGCGATTTGAGTGATTCAAGGCGGGTATTTGAATTAACTAAAGAAGAGTTTCTGAAGTTGAACCCTAACACAAAGACGTGCCCGGTTTTCAGGACGAATATAGACTTTCAGCTTACCAAAAAACTCCTGAACGAATTTCCTGTAATCGATAACAACGGAGTAAGTCCATGGGGAGTAAAGTTTGTAAGCATGTTTAACATGTCTAGTGACTCGAAGCACTTTCAGCTAAGATTGAACTTTTATGAAGTAGCACACGAGCTGCCAAAATTACGTCTTTACGAAGCCAAAATGTTTTGGCACTACAATCATCGATTTAACTCATTCAGAAATAGTCTTGATAGAGAAGAGTCTGTTCATCGATTTAATGAAATAGAACTGGTAAACCCAGAGAACTTGAGTCAAAGTTTTTATGAGATTCATTCGGAGTTAGTGAAAAGGAGGATGGATTTATTAATGAAAAACTACAACGCGTCTTGGTTTCTTGGATTTCGCCAGATTTCCGCCACAACTAATGCTCGTACTTTTATTAATTCTGTATTGCCAAATGCAGCTTTTGGCCATTCCTGTGTATTAGTAAGAAATAACCAACCTAATGTACTAAAATGTGCATTCGTGGCATCTCTTTCATCTTTGGTCTTCGATTATGCTTGTCGCCAGAAAATGAGTGGGAATAATGTTTCCTTATTCATAATTAAACAACTCCCTATCATTCCACCTGAGCAGTTTACAGAAACAGATCTGCAATTTTTAGTTCCACGTGTGCTAGAATTGACCTACACCGCATGGGATTTACAAGCCTTTGCTGATGACGTATGGAAAGATGCTGATGAACCACTACGCCAACTCATTCAGCAACGTTGGGAAGCGAATCAAGCATTGATCAACTTATCCAATCAACAGCTGGCGCATTTTGCATGGCCAAAGAATCAAGAACCTGTAGATGATCAATTCCCTTATCCACCATTTCGTTGGGATAGGGCGCATCGTCATCGCGTTCAATCTGAATTAGATGCATTCTATGCATACAAGTATGGCTTAACAACGGAAGAACTGAAGTACATACTCGATCCTAAGTTAAGCAAGCTGGCTGGTGAAACCCAAGAAGAACGGGATGCCTTTCCAGGGGAGACTTTCCGCGTATTACGCGATAAGGAAGAGCGAGAATACAATGAGTATCGTACTGCTCGTTTGGTATTAGAGGCCTGGGAACAGAAACCTTGGGAACGACCAGGTGAAAGGATAGATCAGGTCGTAAGCGTCACACCTAAAAAACGCATGAGAGACTATGCCTTAAATCGAGGCATGGTTTCTGTTATTGCTCGTGTTATTCAACGTAATGAACATCCCCGATATACCCGCTTATTGGGTAAAACCAAGATGGAAAAAGTACTACACCTGATTGAAGCAGAGACATCTGCTGACTTTGGTCGTATTCCAGAGAGATTACCCTATGGTCCAGCAGATTTAACAGCGTTGGATGAGGCTACAGAAGAAGGCAAAAAGCAAGATGCTTTTGTACAATATCCTAAAGACCCAAAGAACCCAGAGTTTGGATATAACTACCTGAAAAAAGAACGGTTTTCTGAACTGATTCATCAGTTTGAACAACAGTTTCCAGACTCTTCTGAAATAGATCGTATCATAGACTTATTCGTACCATTAAATAGAACCGAAAGTGAATTAGTGGCTACTGTATATGCAGCTTGGAATAACCTATTAATCAATGGGGAAAACCTTGAAAATGATGATCAAATTATCACTGAATCCCATGAGTGGAGCCCAGAAAAGAAGTCCAAATTTTGTAGAGAAGATTTTATCAAACCACTCCATTGGTTGAGGTCAAACAATCTGATTCCTAAGGGAGAAGGGATGGTGGTGGAGTAGATAAGATCAATTCAAAGCAAGTAACTAATTCAATAACTAAAAAAGAAAGATTTATGGCAAAATCAGTACCTGTAAAGCCGCATCGCAGATCAACACCGTCAACTCCTGCGAAAAACCCCTACCCAAAACCTGGGCCGAAAACAGTACCAGTTAAACCTCATAAAAGAAACCCACCAAAATAATTTAGCTATGCCAATTAACAAGAAATGGTCTCCATATACGAAAGACCACGTAAAAGAAAATACAAGCGATAACTATGGAGTATATGAAATCGGAAATGCTACTGAAGTACTCTACATTGGAGAAGGGCATGTAAGAACACGTTTGTTGAGTCACTTTTCAGATGCTTCTGAGCCAGTTGTAGGTGCTTCTGGTTACCGAGTTGAGTATACTGGAAGTAAAGCTCGTGCAGTACAAAGACAAAATGCGCTATTAGCTGAATTCATGAGACGTCATGGTAGACTGCCTCGCTTTAATCAACGGAGCAGGAATTGATAGATTTTCTTTTTCACTATTAGCCTGAGTAATTTTCTTATGCTAATAGTTGAATAAGCTTTTTCTTATCGAGAATCTTATCATAGAGTTCTTTGCGAATCTCATTGCTTTTCACATCGATACGCACGCGCTTCACAAATTCTCGGAAATCAGGGTTCATCTTAGTTAGTTTATTCACAGTGTCCCAGTCAAGGTTATCACGCGTTTTAGCAGGGTATACAATAGATGAGTGATCTGGGTCTGACGTATTCAATTCGATGACTCCGATACCAAAAGATGTTGATAATCTACTTAGCTCAGTTTGGAATTCACTATGCTGATCTATTTTGGCAGCAACTAAATAACTTTCATTTGCCCAGCTAGAATTTGAGACGGTTTGAAAGAAATACTCTCTTAGCTTACTTAAGTTTAATTCTTTTTTGAGTTCAAATGAGAGAAACTTTACGGATGTATTCTCCATAGCAGCACTTAACTGAAGAAGTTCTTCGTCCCATTTTCCGATGGGAAAAGAGCAACCGACAATGTCAGGATGAATCCATTCGCCATATTTCTTTTTATTCGACTTTGAATGATCGATGGTTTTACAATGGCTATTCAGCTCTTTTTTTGCAAAATAGACAAGCAATGGATGGAGGTCAGATTCTTTGAAAGTATTGCCGCTATTTCGATTTTTAATGGAGGGAGATTTCTGAAGTACAATGCTGTGATTTGACTTGGTTAAAGATTCACCATCTTGGATAGAAATAGCTGACAACCCAGAAAGGAAAAATTTGATAGGCTTTTTTCCAATTCCTTGAAATCTCGTGTTTTCTTTAGAAATGCTTGTGTAGAGTTGAGCCGCAAGAGTTGCGTGGGGTGTTTTTCCTTTAGATTCAAGCTTGTCTAACAATTCAAGCTGTTGTGCCTCTTGCCATATTTCTCTGGCAGTTAATGGCTTTTGTGAAAGAGAAAGAACTTTTTCAGCGAGATCTAAAAAGGTCATACAAAGTGATTAAGTTGATTATGAAACGACAATATAATGCAAATGAATTATGTGTTTAATTATAACTATTAATAATGTTAACGACTATGCGAACCAAAATCTGGCATCAGATGATTGCGGCTCAGTACAAAGCCATCTATTTATCGTATTTCAATAGCTACATACGTAGCTTAGAACGTTGGTTAGAAGGAATTCTGGTAGTGGCTTCATCAGGTGCTGTAGCAGGTTGGTTGCTTTGGACGCATCTACCATGGCTATGGGCAACTATTATTGGTACAGCTCAACTCATTCAGGTGTTAAAGCCAATAGTACCTTTTCTAAAAGAGTATGATCAATTGGCGACTTCGTATGTGTTCTACAAGCAACAACACTTTGCTTATGAGCAATTATGGGAGTTATTGGAGACAGAAGATTCTAATGCAAAAGAGGTCAGGGATTTATACTTAAAGCTTAAAGCAAAGGAACTAGAAGAAGTAGAGCGCACTGCTCATTTCCGAGTGCCAGAATATAAACTGATTGTAAAACAAACAGAACGTGACTGGCAAGAATACCTGCAAATCAATCACCAAATTCAATCAAATAATGAGTAATCAAAAACCATCAGTACCCAAACCTCCCCAACGACCAACTAAGCCTATACCAGAACCAGGAACTAGAAACGTTCCTGGCCCTAGAAAACCACCACCTCCGCCACCAAAGCGTAATGCTTAAGGTTGGATGATAAAAGACAGCTAGAATTGGCTGTCTTTTTTATGCTAAACAAATTGATATTTCATTTTAAACACTTCATAATCTAGTTGGTTAATAGGTTCATTACAATCCTAAGTCCCTTTCATACTATAGCCGACAAATGCATTTATTTAGAGAAGTAGTGTAGAACGGTGATTGGTATATTCGCACCGCATGAAAAAGCTGTTTCAGGTATGTTTTATTGCTGTCTTTGTGTTTCTGTTTTCAGATGCTGAAGGTCAGGAAACTCAACCTATTTCATTTGAGAGTATTGAAGCCTTACCCATTCAGAATAGTATTGTTTTCGATGGGAAATTAGAAGAATCTCAATGGAAAGCTGCTCAGAAGATTTCGAATTTTACACAGAGAGAGCTTGACTTAGGACAACCGATTACTGAAAGAACAGAAGTTGCTATTCTAATAGATGATGAGTTTATGTACATCGGGGTATGGTGCTACGATAGAGAGCCTGAGAAAATCATCGCGAAAGAAATGCGGAGAGATTTCAGTTTCGACCTTGAAGATAACTTCATGGTGATTCTAGATACGTATTTAGATAGAAGAAACGGTTTTCAATTTGTCATCAATCCAAATGGGGCTAGGGCAGACCTTCAAACATTTAATAACGGAGGTTCATCGAATGAATTTTGGAATGGTGTATGGGATGTTCGTACTCAGATAACCTCTGAAGGATGGTTTGCTGAGATTAAAATTCCGTTCTACACGCTCAAGTACCGACCAGGAGCGGAGGAGCAGATATGGGGAATAAATTTTGAACGTAATATCCGCAGAAACCGTCAACAGGCTAGGTGGCAAGGTTGGCAGCGTAACTACGATATCTCAGATGTAAGTCAAGCTGGTTTGCTAAAGGGATTAAAGAAATTAAGAGATAAGCGTTTTATAGAAGTTAAACCTTATGGTTTAGGTGGAGTAGAACATGCTTCAGGTGAAACAGAAGCAGTAGGTGACATAGGAGGGGATATCAATGTGCTGTTGAGTCCAACCTATAGATTGAACCTCACATTCAATACAGATTTTGCACAAGTTGAGGCAGATAGACAGCAGATTAATCTTACTCGTTTTCCACTATTTTTTCCAGAGCTACGTGAGTTTTTTCTAGAAGGAGATGACTTCTTTGACTTTGGTTTTGGAGGGAATAGAATTATTCCATTTTATTCTAGAAGAATTGGTTTGAGTGAATCTAGAGAAACTGTACCAATTATTGCAGGTGCTCGTATTCTTGGGAAAGAGGAAAAAACTACACTTGGAGCAATGAGCATTCAAACAGCCGAGGCTGGGGGTGACCCATCAACCAACTTTACCACGTTAAGTTGGAGACAAGATGTGGGCGATCAAAGTGTTATTGGGGCAATGACGACTAATAAAATTGCAAAAGGTAGATGGCATTCCACAACAGGTATAAACGGAAGGTATAGTACGGCAAAGTTTTTAGGAAAGAGTAATCTGGATATTGGAGGTGCTGTAATTCAGACGTATAACTCAGATGAAGGCTACGAGTCAGATGCGCTGGCTTACAGGGCCTTTGTAAGTCTTCCGAATGATTTCTTAAGTGTATTCGCATCAACTCAAAGAAGTCCCACTGAATTTGATCCAGAAGTAGGATTGATGCGTAGAAGAAACTTTCAAGAGAGCTTTGGTCAAGTCTTTTTTCAACCTAGACCGAAGAATAGTTTCAAGTGGATTAGGCAGTTTTACTTTTCACCAATAGCTTTAACCTATGCTCAGTACAACGATACTAAAGAGCTACAGTCCTTCTCGTATAAAATCAGATTGTTAGGGTTTGAAACAAGGTCAGGAGAAGGATTTTATTTTGATGTGGAGAGGGTGGCAGAAGGATTAAATCAGGATTTTGAGATTTTTTCGGATGTAGTGATTTCAGAAGGGGAGTATTGGTGGAACCGTTACAACTTTTTCTTTGAAACCTTTGAGGCGAGAGAGTTATCGTTTAGTACAACTTGTAGTTTCGGAGAATTCTTTGAAGGGAATAGTTTCTCAGGAGAAGGAACTGCACTTTGGCGTGCAACCAAGAATTTTAACATCAATTTGAATTATGAAAAGAACATCATTGACCTTCCGCAAGGGAGCTTTGATACCGATTTAATTGGTTCAAGGATTGAATATGCTATTCATCCACAGGCTTTCGGATCTTTGTTAGGTCAATGGAATTCAGCTCAGCAAGAAATGAACATCAATTTCAGGTTTCAATTGATTCCTAAGATTGGTACAGATTTCTATTTTATTGTCAATCAAATAGTAGATACAAAATCTGGAAAGTTCGATGCAGAAAGAAGCACAGTATTAGCTAAGCTAGTATGGCGTTTTGTGGTTTAAACAGGTATTTATTATCATTCGTCTTGAGTCTCAAAAGAGGTCATAAAATTATCTATCAGTTGATAGCTTATATGTGTATGTTCGTAGACATAGTAACTAAAAAAAGGCAGTCCATCAGGACTGCCTTTTGTCATTAAATATGATGTGCAGGCTATTGAACAACAACTCGCTGTGTTGTTACTTTAGAGCCAATTGTAAAGTTCATAAAGTAAACTCCTTTGCTAAGAGAAGTAACATCAAATTGTTCTAGGATTTCGTCCCCGTAATTCATTACGGTTCTAGTTTCAACTTGCTGACCTGAAAGATTTAGCAATTGAATCTTAATACTAGAAGACACTGAACCTTTGATACGAACATTTAGAATACCATTTGCAGGGTTTGGATACGTTTCTATTGTTGTTAGTGAATTAACGTCATTCAATCCTGTACAGATATCCTCTACTACAGTAACGGTGTGTGAAGAAGAACAGCCGTTGCCATCTGTTACATCAACCGTGAAGTTACCAGCAGCTGTTACATCTATTGTTTGTGTTGTTTCACCACTAGACCAAGCGTATGTGGCCCCTGCATTTCCAGCATCTAATGTGAGGCTAAATCCAGTACACACTGTATCAACATCTGCTAAAGGAATGGTAGGGTTTGCAAACATGAAACCGATCGAATCACTTTCTGTATAAGAACAACCATTATCATCAATAACTATCAATGTATAGGTACCAGCACTTAAACCAGTTATGCTAGCAGTAGTACTTGAGTCAGACCAAACGTAGTTATAAGGAGCTGTACCGCCAGTAACAGCACTAGTTATTTCGCCATCAGAATCACCATCACACGTTACATCTGTAGAAGTAAATGAGTTTGAAATAGCAGCAGGCTCTGTAATAGTTTCACTTATTTCTTGTGTACATCCATTTCCATCAGTAATGGTAACAGTATATGTTCCAGCTCCTAATGCATAGATGCTTGCAGTAGAATCTGAATTACTCCAAGTATAAGAGTAAGGTGCTGAGCCTCCTGTTGCAGCTACACTAATTCCACCATCAGATAAGCCATTACATGTTACATTGCTATCTACTAGACTAGTGGTAGCAAGCATTGTAGGTTCCGTAACAGTAGATGTTTCTGTAGATGAGCATCCGTTTGCATCTGTTATCGTTACACTATAAGTTCCTGCTGATATGCCTGTAATACTTGCAGTTGTTGCAGCATTGGTCCAGATGTAAGAGTAAGGAGTTGTACCTCCTGTAGCGCTAATTGTTACTCCACCATCTGTAAATCCATTACAAGTAACATTACTATCTACTGCTATTGTTCCAGTTAACTCTGTTGGTTCTGATATTGTAACAGTGTCAATAGTATTACAACCGTTTGTGTCGGTTACAGTAACGTAATAATCACCTGCACCAAGTCCATTTGTTGTTGCTGTAGAGCCACTATTGGACCACGCATACGTAAATGGCATGGCATTCCCCGTAGCCGAAACTGTTGCAGAACCATCAGCTACACCATAACAAGTAGTGTTGGTAACATTTGTGAACGTAGTAGTTGGTCCGCTGGTAACTACAACTTCTACAGAATCACATAACGATGTTATGCCATTGTAGAAATTGGATGCATAGTACCATGTAGAACTTGTTGGGCTTACCATAGTTGACGATCCTGAGTCAATTGGAGTAGAACCACAAGCCCCTGCATACCAATAAGTAGTTCCAAGTGTATCTGAGGTAGAAAGTGTAACAGAACTACCACCTCCATTACATACACTAGATGAACTTGCTGAAACAGCCGGAGCACACGTAATACATGTTACCCCTGTTGCTCTACATGAGTTTTGTGTTGTACAACCGTTATCAATAAAGATATGTACGCGAATTCCAACAGGAGAAGATCCTACCACATCATAAATTAAAGGTGCAGTACCAGAGGCTAGGAAATTATTTGCTGTATCGGTGACAAAGAAAA
The DNA here is from genome assembly GCA_002429085.1 of Flavobacteriales bacterium UBA6049. Classification (GTDB taxonomy): domain Bacteria; phylum Bacteroidota; class Bacteroidia; order Flavobacteriales_G; family Salibacteraceae; genus UBA6049. Next base: position 4,193 of record DIYR01000030.1, on the reverse strand, counting down.
TGTCTCCAGCAACACTACTTGTGAATTCATAAGATTGGCCAGGGTAGGCAACTACTTCAAAGTATTCGCCAGCGTAGTTACATGTTGTTACCGACATAAATGAAGGATCTGTATTTACAGTATCAATGCTAGATGGATATTGAGTAGCTGACAAACACGGCAACCTTACAACAGATGTAGATCTACATGAACTTTGAGTTCCGCAGTTTGCATCAGTGAAAACATGAGCACGTACAGTGTCAATTCCAGTAACACCTAGGCTAACAGGAACTTGACCAGAAGCTAGTACATTGTTGTTGAGGTCTGTAAGTACAATGAAATCTGTTGCGATATTACTTGTGAATTGCCAATTCCCAGCAACTGGAAGTTCAACTTCAGAATACTCTCCAGCGTAGTTACATGTTGTAATACTTGTTGAATTTGCAATGCTCGAATCTGCACTAACCATACTTGATGGATACATGGTGCTTGCTAAACAAGGTGATTTAGTAACAGTACTTACACGACAACTATTTTGTGTACCACAATTAGCATCGGTAAAGATGTGTATACGTAAGGTGTCTGCTCCTGAGGAGGTGTAAGATAATGGCTGAGTTCCAGAAGCCAAAACCGTATTACTAGTTGATGTAATTACTAAAAAATCTGTGGCTATAGAACTACCGAAGGTCCAAATGCCACCACTTGGTAGGGTTACGGTTGCATATTCACCTGCATAATTACAGCTCTCAATGATCTGTGGCGTAAATGTTCCTGCACTAGCTGTAAGAGTTCCATAGGCAGTTGTAGCTAAACACGGAGCTTTAGTTATAGAAGTAACTCTACATGAATTTTGCGTTCCACAGCTTGCATCAGAAGAAACATGTAATCTAACTACTGTTGATCCGGTAGTAGTAATGGTAACTGGAGTAATCCCAGAATCTATTGCAACATTATTAACATCTGTAAGGTACAAGTAATCCGTAGCAACGGAACTTTCAAAGGTCCAAGTACCAGCACTAGAAATAGTTACTGTGGCGTATTCGCCAGCATAATTACAGGATTCAATAGTTTGCGCAGTAAAGATGGTTGAATCTGCGGTTAGTGTTCCGTAGGCAGTTGTTTGAATACAAGCCAGAACATCAGAATAGACTAAAGTCATAGCGCATAACGCTACGAGCGAAGCTACAATCGATCTCATTTGGTTAAGTTTTAGAGTTAATAAACGTTCAACTTAAGAGGATTGGGGGCTCCACTCAACACTCAAATCTAGTGATATTTCTCAAAAAACAAATACGTAGGATTGATATTTTTCTAAGTTTTAGTGCAAATGTGTGGAGGTTTTATTATGTTAATAGAAGAGCAGTGTTTTTAGCTATATTTTTTAAGGAAAAGAAAATTGAGGAAATAAAAGTGATAGACAGGTTTGAGGTGGTAGATAAAGCTTCCAACGTTAGGGGTGTATGCTAGAATAAAAAAGATGAGGAGCATCAAATAAAAAACGCCCTGCAAATGCAGAGCGTTTTTGTGCGGAGAGAGGGGGATTCGAACCCCCGGTACCGTTACCGGCACGCCAGTTTAGCAAACTGGTGGTTTCAGCCACTCACCCACCTCTCCGGCTAAGTGTTGTAACTCCCTTATTCAGGGAGCGCAAATGTAATAATCAAACGATAAATACCAAGCTCTTTTTTGTGTTAATCCTTATTTTCTGGATAGGCAACACGGTTATGATACAGACTTTGAAGACGTTGCTTAAAAACTTTTTTTATTGAATTTATTTCAGCAAAGGTGATTGGAGCCTCATCAAACTGTCCTTCGCTGCGTTGATTATTAATAATTCCCTCTACTAAGGAATCAATTTTTTCTATGCTATGTTCTTTCAAACTTCTACTAGCAGCTTCAACACTATCAGCCATCATTAATATGGCTGTTTCTTTTGTGAATGGTTTAGGCCCAGCATATTGAAAGTCTGATTCATTTATAGTGTTATCATTTTCTTTTGCCTGGTGTAGAAAGTAACGCACGTAGCTTGTTCCATGATGCGTAGCAATAAAGTCAATGAGTTGCTGAGGTAATGACTCTTTTTGTGCCATGCTTATTCCATCAGTTACGTGTGCAAGAATTCCTCTTGCACTAGCTACAGCTTCCATATCATCATGTGGATTGACTCCCATTTGATTCTCAATGAAGAGGGATGGATTCGTAATTTTTCCAATGTCGTGATAAAGGGCTCCTGTTCTTGTGAGTAGGGCATGAGCTCCTATATGTAATGCAGCATCTTCAGCAAGGTTTGCTACCTGCAGCGAATGCTGGAATGTTCCTGGAGCATGATCCAATAATTTACGAAGTAGGGGGTTGTTGGTATCAGACAATTCTAACAGAGTAACTTCTGAAACCAAACCAAATATTTTTTCAAACAAGAACACAAGCGGGTAAGTCAGTAAACTTAATCCTGCACTGATAGCGAAGAACATGAAGTTTTGCCATTCGATAGCTTCAGGATTCCCTTCTTTTAATAAAGTAAATGCCAGATAAACAATGGAGTAACTTACAAATACAATCAAAGTAATCCATAAAAGCTGTGCTCTTCTTCTAAGATTGTTCATGCTAATAGCAGCCACAATTCCGGTAATAGACTGAATGAAAACAAACTCATAGCCATTTGGAGCCACTAAACCAATTAAAATAGCGAGGGTTGAAGTTAGGAAAATAGCGAGCTTGGCATCAAAGAAGTTTCTTACTATTAGAACAAACAGAGGAATGGGTAACATGTAGATATGAATAATCTCAAGGTAAACAGTTCCAATCCCGAGCCCTGCGAAAAGTGTAAAAGAGGTGAGTACAAATAAGTAGTTTGCTCCAGAGTTACGTACATCAGAGCGATAGTAGCTTAAGTAACTATATAAAATGCTGTATATGGTAATCGTTAACATTAATTGCGCCAACCAAACCCAATAGATGTCAGAACGATGAGATGCTCGATCTTCATAAGCTGCTTTGAGAGATTCTAACTTGCGATAAGCATCTTCTGATACAAGTTCGCCTTTACTAATTACAAGTTCCGATCTACTAACCTTTCCAAATGAAATTGATATTTGTTGCAGCCGTTGCGCTAATTCTTGTGCTGTTAGATGAGCATTGAAATAGATGTTAGGCTGAATACTCTCAACAGCAAAAGCAATAATATCAGATGTATCAGGAAGGCCTCTTTTGGCTCCTTCATCGATAATGACGTTTACTGCCTGTTGTAGATTGTAGAGTTCCTCAATTCCATAGTCTACAGCTTCGTGATGGTAGACAACTCGTAAAAGTCCATCTGGTAGAGAATCTAGAACAGAATGTTTAGCAATTAATCCCTTCGATAGAACTGGTTGCATTAGTTCCATAACTGCTTGCTCGGTTTCAACAAGTTCGGTGATTCCCATTTCTGGGTTAGCCAATGTAATGGCGTTAGTTACACTTGTTCTGATAGAAACTTCTGCTGAATCTTTTCGTTCAAAAAGCGGAACTGAAGTTTGCTGAATACGAATGCGTTCAGCTTCAAGTTCGACAGGTTTCTTTTGAATAGAAAAATCGAAGGGGGCATACAAATCTGGATGTAACCAAGGTTGGCCTTTTTCGAATTCATATTTAAATCGAACCTCACCTGGAAGCATCCAAGCAATAAGCACTGCACCTAAGAGTGCAAAGGCAATTCGAGAGGCCCAATTTGGGTGGCGTAGGTTAAATCCTTGTTTTTCCTTCATCACTACGAAGATAAACATGGCCTTGTTGCTTCCAAGTCATGAACTGAATCATAACTTTGGGCTCGTTTAAATAAGGAATCAATTGCGCATGTATCATTGTCTAATAGATTCTAAGTCATGTATCCAAAGCCTTGCGCTTATCATGTCTTATAGATCTGAATGATTATGCAAACATTTAAAAATTAATTATTTACAGATGAAAGAAGTTTATATCGTTGCAGCAGGCCGAACGCCAATGGGCAGTTTTATGGGAGCACTATCCAGCGTAAAAGCGACTGACCTGGGTGCTATTGCCATAAAAGCTGTATCTGATGAGACCTCATCAAACCATGTTGATGAGGTTATTATGGGTTGTGTGCTTCCAGCTGGCCTGGGCCAGTCACCTGCGAGACAGGCCAGTTTATCAGCCGGTCTGCCACGTAAAGCAGGTGTCACCACTATCAATAAAGTATGTGGTTCAGGCATGAAAGC
>DIYR01000158.1 GCA_002429085.1 Flavobacteriales bacterium UBA6049 | reverse complement strand
CCAAGAACAGCAAATGAAATATCTGCTTCATTCAAAATACGAACAAATGCTTTCGATATTTTCTTTGCTCTATCGTCAAAACTACCGGCACACCCTACCCAAAACAACACCTCTGGAACTTGACCAGCTGCGGTCATTTCTGCCATGGTAGGTACCTTCAAAGTTGTATTATCTGTTGACATGTTTTTGCTGTTTGCTGCGTTACTAAGTGATTAGTCGTTTACCCAATTCAAACGATCTGCCTGAGCAAATTGCCAAGGTGCACCATTATTCTCAATATTGGTGAACATACCGTTTAACTCGGTTGGAGCGGCTGACTGCTCCATCACTAAGTATCTTCTCATTTCCATGATAACTGAAAGCGGATCGATGTTTACAGGACACGCCTGCACACATGCATTACAAGAGGTACAAGCCCATAATTCCTCTGGTGTAATGTATGAATGTAACGATTTACCATCATCATGCCCTTCGCCATGAGTATCTATGTTTTTCCCTACTTCTTCTACTCTATCACGTACATTCATTACGATTTTACGTGGTGAAAGCAATTTACCTGTCTGATTAGCTGGACAATCACTTGTACAACGCCCACACTCTGTACATGTATAGCCATCCATCAATTGTTTCCATGTGAGGTCTGTTACATCCTTTGCTCCAAAAGCTTGTGGTTCTTCTCCTTCTGCTGGAGCAGGAACCGCAAACGGGTCTGCGTTTGGATCTAACATCAATTTAACCTCATTGGTAACCGCTTCTAAGTTGGTAAACTCTCCCTTAGGTTTCAAGTTTGAAAAGAATGTATTAGGGAAAGCTAAAATGATGTGGAAGTGCTTTGAATAAGGCAAATAGTTCAAGAAAGCTAAAATTCCTAAAATATGTAACCACCAAGTTACTCGTTCAATAACAACTAACGCTCCCAGTGAAGAAGGCATCAATCCAGTAAATAACTGACTAATTAAAAAAGACCCATCTAATTCTAATGCGTATTTGCTGTAACCTGCTTCTGCTAAAATTTCAGGATCAGTAGCCATCAATACACTGTCAGCAGCATTCATAATTAAGAACGCTGCCATTAAAATCAACTCAATATACAAGATCGACAGGCCATCTTTCGTTGGCCAACCTTTCATTTCTAGTTTATGAAATCTTGGAAGTTTTAGCACCAACCTACGAGCCAAGAACACTACGGCACTAATTACCACTAACAAAGCCAAGAACTCAAAGAAGTTGATCATTACGAAGTAGAAATCTCCTAGAAAACTATGGAAGATTCTGTGCGTCCCGAAAATACCATCCAATACAATTTCTAAAACCTCTAAGTTGATGATTATAAAACCAACATAAATAAAGATGTGCATAATTCCTGCAATTGGTCGCACTACCATCTTAGATTGACCAAGAGCAACGCGAGCCATCACACCCCATCGTTCAGATGAGTTATCTGACCTATCAACATCTCTACCTAATAGAATGTTTCTTCTTATAGTGCCTATATTCTTGGCAAAGAAATAAGTGGCCGCGGCTAAACAGGCTAAAAAAATGATGCTCGAAATCATTCTGGTCTCTCCTTTTTCTTGGGTTTATCTTTTTCCTTTTCCTTTTTACCGAATACTGAAAAATGAACGTATCGTTTAGGATTCACTCTCATATCCTCTAACAACAGATCTAACTGTAATGTTGCCGATTCTAAGTTAGTGTAAAGGGTGTCGTTATTCATCAACATACCAATGGTACCTTCTCCATTGTTAATTTTCTCCATGACTTCAGCCACATTTTCCATGGCTTTTCCAGCATTATCAATGGTTCCAATCAAATCACTTTTGGCTAATGAATCTGTCATGTGATTCATGTTGGTTAAAATGGATGAAATATTCTCGTTATTCTTCTCTACGTTACCAATAATGCTATTCATGTTATTGATAATCTGATCGAATTTCTCTCTTTCAGTAACCACCAATGTATCAACTCGTTTTAAGGTTGTTTCAAAGGTCTCAAACGACCTAGGTATGCTCTCAAAACTCTTGCGCAAATTGTTTACTGTTTTCTCATCTAGAATTGATTGAGCTACAGTCACCAACGAATCAACTGAGCCAATTAAATCGTTTGTCTTTTGTTCTAACGGTCGCAATCGCTTATCTACCTCAGCCTTTAAATCTCCTTCAATCTCAGAATATAAAGTATCACCAGGAAGCAACTCTACAGGACTTGTTCCCATTACTAACTGAATGGCTTTAGAACCAAACAAATCAGTACTGGCAATTCTAGCTTTCGCATCTTCTGCTATAAATACATTGTCATTATTTATTTCAAAAGTGACCAATATGCTAGCGGCTGCATCACTCATCAATTCTATTTTACGTACACGACCAATTTTGAAACCATTTAGCTGTACCGTATTATCAGATGAGAGTCCATCTACCTTAGGATAAACAGCATAGAATGTACGTGCATCGTTGAAAACATCGATTCCTTTTAGGTAATTGAATCCAAAATAAGCGGCTAAAACTGCCACAACTGCTATGAATCCTACTTTAGCTTCGTTCGAGATTTTCACAATTATTTTTCCTTTTTGATGATTTCAAAGGCTTGCTGCAAAGAAATTCTTTTTCCGTTGTGCATAGCGATAAGAAATGCATCTTTATAGCCTTTACTTCGCACTTCTCGTTGAATTTCCACAGCTTTATCGTAATCAGTTTCGGAGCCAAAGGTATATTTATATACATCTCCTATTTGCCATTCTTGCACCCCTTCAATGCCTTTAAAGTTCTTAGCATCAGTTGATAGCTGTTCTTTAGACACGGCCAGTTGAATCATAAACAACAATTCATCTTTAGGTTTTTCAACTGGCTTTTCTTCTTCAGTCTCCTTAGATTCATCCTGCTTTTCATTTGACTGTTCTATAGCTGATTGGGATGTATCAACACCTTCTAAAGCAGTTTTATACTCCTTAAATGCTCTATAAATTGCAGACGAAATGTAAACTTGACCTTGTTCTGAATTCAAAAAGTCTTCTTCCGAATTATTACTTATAAAACCCAATTCAATCAATACACTTGGCATTACTGTTTGAGAAATCACCCAATAACCAGCTTGCTTTACTCCTCTATCTCTGCGATGTACACGCTCTCTAAACTGATCCTGTACGAGATCTGCGAAGTAAATAGAAGATTCTAAGTATTGACTTTGCATCATACTCAATGCAATCATACTTTCTGGAGAATTTGGATCGAACCCCGCGTAGTTCTCTTCGTAATTATCTTCCAAGAGTATTACTTGATTCTCGCGTTTTGCTGTTTCTAAATTCGCCTCTGTTTTGTGCAATCCAATTACGTACGTTTCTGAACCAAAGGCTCGTGCATTACCGTTAGTGTTGCAGTGAATTGAGATAAACAAATCTGCTTTTGCCTCATTGGCAATTTTGGTTCTCTCATGTAATTTCAAGAAAACATCTGTATCTCGGGTCATGATTACTTCAACACTCGGATAGTATTGTTTGATGTAATCTCTCACCTTTAATGAAACATCTAATGCAATATCAGATTCAGTTTTCTTATAGCGACCTGTTCCTAACGCTCCAGGATCTTTACCTCCGTGGCCAGCATCGATCACGACCTTATTTACCTCGAAACCAGTTACTGACTGTGGCAAGGATGTTGCTGGTACGAACAACATCACACTCATTATTAACAATACATTGTGTATGCCTTGCAGAGCAAATTGTCTAGACTTTTCTGTGGACATTACTTTTGTAGCTTTGCGCGCCATTATATAGCATGATAAACAAATGTAGGGATATCCCCATGGTTGGCTGTTTTAGACTCAGACAAGTAATTCACGCAGTACTGTTAATTTTAAGCAGTCTCCTTGTTTGTACAACCACTGTTTTGGGACAGGTTGAACTGCCTGCATATGATCCTTCACTTGATCCTACCCCTGAAGATTCTACTTATACAACTTCAGATAGTTTATACAGAGACTCCGTGTTAACCGTACGTGATGCTCCTTTACAAACCAAAGTAGATTACGATGCCAGAGATTCTATTATTATAGATGTAAAGCAACAAAAAGCATTCCTTTATGGAGAGGCTATTGTAATTTATGAAGATATTGAGCTTACAGCAGGCTACATTGAAATTGATTTTACCAAGAACTTGGTTTACGCAAGTGGTGTTGAAGATACAGCAGGCAAAATGATAGAAGAGCCTCTGTTTAAAGAAGCAGGCAAAGAATATAAGGCTGGTGAGATGACCTACAACTTTCAATCGAAAAAAGGAAAAATCGTTGAAGCCTTTACGCAAGAAGGAGAAGGATACGTGCATGGACAACGTATCAAAAAGTACTCTGATGATGTTTTCTACATTAAGAATGGTAAATACACCACATGTAATTTAGATCATCCACACTTCTACATCCTAGCAAGCAAGTTAAAAATCATAAACAACCAAAAGATTGTTACTGGCCCAGCAAACATGTGGATAGCAGATGTTCCTACTCCACTTGCTGTTCCTTTTGGCTTTTTCCCGAATAAACGAGAACGTCAAAGCGGAATATTGATTCCCACTTACGGTAATTCTCCTGGAAAAGGGTTCTTTCTGCAAAATGGTGGTTTTTACTGGGGAGCTAGCGATCACTTTGACACAGAAATTAGAGGAGACATTTACACCAATACGAGTTGGGCAGTAAATACTTCAAGTAGATATAAAAAGCGCTACAAGCATCAAGGTAATTTTGATTTCCAGTACGTTAACAACAAAGATGGAGACCCTGAAACCCCAGATTATTCTGAAGTGACTTCTTTCTTTGTGAAGTGGAATCACAGACAAGACCCAAAGGCAAGACCTTACAGCTCTTTTAACGCAAGTGTAAACGCGGGTACAGTAAATAACTTTCAAAACAACTTTAATATTGACCCTGCGAACTACTTAAACAACACCTTTAAGTCTAACATTAGTTACACCAAACGATTTGCTAATACACCTTTTACTTTAACGGCTAATGCCAGTCACTCACAAAACAGTAATGACTCTTCTATCTCCATTACCCTTCCGCAAGTGGCTTTTACAATGAATAGGATTTTCCCATTTAAAAGAGATGTTAGAGTGGGAAAAGAAAAGTTCTATGAAAAAATTGGTGTGAGTTTAACATCTAACTTCCAAAACCGTGTAACTACAAAACAAGACGATTTATTCACCGAAAGCACACTAGACCAGTTGCAATACGGAATGCAGCATCGTATTCCTATTAGTACTAATGTAAAG
>DIYR01000016.1 GCA_002429085.1 Flavobacteriales bacterium UBA6049 | reverse complement strand
TTTTGAACTGCTTCCTTTACCTGATCTTCAGATAAAACGGGAGTTAAAATGAAAACAGTTTCGTACCTGTTGGTCATGATTAAAATGTTTAATTTATTCGTTCCCCTAAGGGGCGACAAAAGTACACTTTTATTTAACCTGCCAACTAATTGAAGATCAAAAGTTAGCCGTAACGTTTACACAATTCGTGGATAATTCTCTCTCTTAAGCTCTCTTTCACCTAGTTGCTTCCGCTATATTTGCTTTTCTATGAGCGATTATATTGTTTCGTCACGAAAGTACAGACCCAGCGATTGGGATAGTATTATTGGGCAAGATGGCATTGTGCAAACTTTACAGAATGCCATTAAGAACGATCACCTTGCTCAAGCATTTTTGTTTTGTGGCCCACGTGGAGTTGGTAAAACAACAACAGCACGTGTTTTGGCAAAAACAATTAATCAAGCCAAAAATGTCGCCCCCAATCCTGATGAAGATTTTGCATTTAATGTATTTGAATTAGATGCCGCTTCTAATAACTCGGTTGAAGATATTCGTAACCTGAACGATCAGGTTCGTATTGCTCCGCAAGTAGGAGAATACAAAGTATATATCATCGATGAGGTTCACATGTTATCTCAGGCAGCATTTAATGCCTTCTTAAAGACATTAGAAGAGCCACCAAAGCATGCTATCTTCATTCTTGCTACTACAGAAAAGCATAAGATTATTCCAACGATATTATCTCGTTGTCAAATTTTCGATTTCCAACGTATTTCGATTGAGAATATCGTTCAGCAGTTGCAACAAATTGCTGACCGTGAAGGAATCTCAGCTGAGCCAGATGCTTTGCATATGATTGCTCAAAAAGCCGATGGAGGAATGCGTGATGCCTTATCAATCTTCGATCAAATTGTATCATTTAGCGGGACCGACTTAACATATCAATCAGTAATTACGAATTTGAATATTCTTGATTACGATTACTATTTTCAGTTAACTGATTTGTTAGTCGCGAATAATATACCTGAGTCATTAGTACTGTTTGCTAATATCTTAAACAAAGGATTTGACGGACATTTGTTCATCAACGGATTGGCAGCTCACTTTAGAGATCTTTTAGTTAGCCAAGATTCATCTAGTCGGACATTACTAGATGTAGGTGAGAATATTAGAAGACGCTATTTCGAACAAGCTAAAGAAGCTCCACAAACATTCTTATTACCAGCAATTCGTTTATGTAACGAATGTGATTTCCGCTATAAGACCAGTAAAAATCAACGATTATTAGTTGAGCTAACGTTGATGCAAATTGCTTCTCTTACCAAAGAGATTGAAAAAAAAAAGAACTGATATTTCTTGAGTCTTATCTAGACTTTCCTATTCATACTCAACCCGGTGAGGTTTCAATTGATGAATCATCCAAACCCGTTGTTTCTAAATCTGATTCTAAGGCATCTCAAATTATTGATCGTTTGCGGAATCAACGTGCTGTAGAAGAAAAGCCAAGAAAGAAGCTTAGTTTCAAATCAGGTGGATCCATCAAGACAGGATTCAGCATTCAAAACGAGCTAAATCCTAAGAAAAAAGAAGAGGTACAGCAATCAGCCGACATAGGAAACCTCCCACATACGTCATTTACTAAAGAAGAACTTCAAGCAGTCTGGACAGAGTATGCAAACAAAATGCAATCGTTGAAAAAAATGTCAATGTACACTGTTCTCAACGCTCACGAACCAGAACTTGATGGAGATGTAGTAACAATAGCTTTGGGACATGAGGCTGCCCAAAATGAATACCAGAATGAGCGTAGTGGGTTATTAGCCTTCTTAAAATCTAAGCTGAACAATTTCTACATAGATCTTCAATACCGCATTGTACTAAAAGAAGAACAGCCTAAAAAGGCATACACAAATAAAGACAAGCTAAAGTTATTACAAGAAGAAAATCCTGCTTTACTAGATTTAGTAAAGAAACTAGATTTGGATGCCGACTTTTAATCGATCAGTAGCTTTTCTACTACTCGTTGATTTGGCATGTTAACTACGAACAAGTATATTCCACTTGCCAAATCACTTACTGGCACTTGAAAGCTTGATGAACCAGCAATCATTGTTTTTTGTTCTAAAACTAAACGCCCTGAGTTATCGTATAATCCAAAGCTTACTTCTCCAGACCAATTGTTAAATTTAACGGTAAAACTCTCAGAGTTTACAGGGTTAGGATAAATTGATAATCGTCCCTCATTAGACAACTCACTTATTCCTAATGATCCTATTTGAACTGTAGCCCTATTTGTACTAATACCACATACATTCTCAGTAGTAAGTGTTATATCAAAATCTCCAATATTCGTATATGCGTGTGTAGGGTTCTCAACTGTTGACGTGCTATTATCCCCAAAATCCCAAGAATATGAATCTCCGAATAGACCGAGATGTGTTAATGCAATTTGATTGTCAACCACCACTACATCGAAATCTGAAGTTGGTGCAAACCTTTGTTCAACAGATATTATTTCTTCAACTTCACAATGAGCTGATACAGCCTTAACAGTGTAATCACCACTACTTGAAATTTGGAACTCATTTCCTGATGTTCCATTTGGCCATAGTATGGTATTATCATCTTCTGTTTCTGCGGTAAGTTTAATTGCATCTCCATTACATAAAATTGTATCGGAACTAGTCGAAACTAGTGACACCATTTCTTGAGATACTCTAAACTCATCTTTTCCAATACATCCATTATCATCTTGAACTTGAACTTGGTAAATTCCAGCCTCACGAACTTCCAGTTTGTTTCCAATGGTATTTAACACGTTCCAAGAATAATCACCTTCACTTCCATCAGATCTTAACGTAATAACATCATTGTTACACAAAACAGAATCTCCCGATATGTTTACAATAGGATTAGGATAAATTTCTACCATCACAGAATCCTTTGTAACACATCCATTTACACCTATCATCTCCACAAAATGAAGTCCTGAATTAATAGGGGTATACCGTTGAGAAGAATCTACACCATTCCAAACGACAGTTTCGTAATCTCCCGCAAACAATTCAATTGACTCATTAGCACATGTAGTTTCCAAATCGTTCAACAACGAATTAGGAGCTACCAATTCTTGTGCTTGAGTGGAAGCTGTGTAACTACATCCGTTAGTATCTGTAACTGTAACCTGGTATAAACCTGACGATTTTAGATTGATCGAATCTGCTGAAATCCCTGACAACCAGTTGACATAAGCAAAATCAGGGTCAACAGAAAGTGTTTTTTGTTCATTCTCACAAAACTCTAATGAACTTGGTAAAATAGAAGTTGGATAGGCGTGAAGTCTAGCTTGAACTGTATCTCTATGGATACAACCATACTCATCAACAACAGTTATATCATAATTCCCTGGCTGACTTACAACAAACTTATCACTTGTATCTCCGTTACCCCAATGATATTGTTCATAGCCCTGACCTGCATTCAATGTTGTTGATTGTCCTAGACAGAAATATTGAAATTCTGGCATATCAAGCTCCATCCCAATACCACTTTCAACCCTTAGATGCACTGTATCTTTACTAAACTGATCTGAACCATTAAGTTTATCCGTTACAATGGTAATATGAGTAGTATCGTTACTAGGATTTAGATGAATGGGTATCTTAATTTCACCATTCTGCTGATTAGGTATATTTCCATTCCAAGAATATGATCCACTTACAGCAGAATCCACATAACTACTAATTTTCAAAGATGAAATGTTTTCCGCACCAGTGTTTGTAAGGGTAATTAATATAGAATCTTTTGCTTCTGAGCGCTTACTACAAAGTTTAATGACTGGACTTGAAGAAATTTCTATTGCCCTAGAGGATTGTGCCACACCTTCCGTGACCAAGCAAGTTAACGCTACCAATGTAGCCGAAACAGCTAGCCCAAGGCGAATTAAGCCTAAGTATGTATTTTGCTTTCTCAATTTTTGGCGCACGATAAGGCTTACAAAATACGCTTTTATTTGAAAACGAGATGAATATCGCTTTAGGACCGAACGAAAAACTTCTTATTAAACTTATCTGGATAACGTGCTACTTTGTCTTTGTAGAACTCTTCTAACTTCAATAAATCTGCATTCACATCTCCTGAAGGGTAGAGAATTTCGCCTACTCCAACCAACTTTTTTTCATAATCAGCATAAGCTAAAACTATTGGCAAATCAAGCGAATGAGCTATTCTATAAAACCCTGTTTTCCATTTGCGTGTATGACTTCTGGTTCCTTCTGGGGTAAATAGTAACGACAATTGATCAGACTCCCTTAAAACTCCTTTGAGCTTCTCTACAAACTCAATATTTCTATTAGATCGATCTACGGGAATACCTCCAGTAGCTCTTAAAAAGGCTCCTAAAGGCCACCAAAACAACTCCTTTTTTATAAGGTACTTTCCATTTACGCCCAATGTCCACATAGACGGAAGAGCTATGATAAAATCTATATTAGAGGTATGAGGTGCTGCAATTAAAACGTATTTCTTCAAGTCACTTGGAATGGTATTTTCTATCTTCCATCCCATAAGGCTTAGTAAGAATAATCCTAACTTTTTCATTCAAGCATATATTGAGCTGGCAAGTTAACCAAATAGAGATTATTGGTTGCTCGAGTACAAGCTGTATACAACCATCTTATGGTGTCTAGATCTAATTCTACATAACTCAAAAACGAGGCATCCACATATACATCCTGCCATTGTCCCCCTTGAGCTTTATGTCCAGTAATGGCGTAAGCAAATTTAACTTGAAGAGAATTTAAAAATGGATCGTTCTTTACGCGTTCTCTGCGCTCTTTTTGATTAGGCGCATCAATGTGACGCTCTTCTACCAGTGCATATAATTCTCTTCGTTCATTTGACGTAAGAGACGCACTATCAGAAGCAATCGTATTCAACATTAACAAAACATCTATCGGTTGCTGTTTTTCATGATCTTCAAATGACACAGTGGCTTCTACAAATTGGAAATCTCCCAAAAATTGCTTTTTGCCCAAACGATCAATTCGAATTGTATCACCGTTCGCAATAAATCCCATTGGAGCCTCTTCGTCTAACCAATGATAGTTGTTTTGTACCACCATCATTAAGTCTCCAGAAGAGATCTCATCTTCACGATACAACAATCGCTGTCGAATATGCTGATTAAACTGATTTGCACTTTTGTTACTTCGAGTAATTACAACAGCCTGTGAATCTCCTAATTTCCCCAAACTGTTTTCTAAATATTCTGCAAAATCATATCCATTAATCAATTTAACATCACTATTGTAATATGATATAGCTAGCTCCCCTCCTTCTTCAACAACTTGCCTTAAATAAGTCGCAAGATTTAGAATATCGGAAGTGTTAGATTGCCTCACAACTTGTTTCAATTCAAAGCCATCCACCTTTAAACTATATCGGTTCTTAAAGAAAATAGGTATCAATGCAGGACTTAACTCACTATGCACTGGAGGTAACTGAGCCACATCTCCTACAAATATTATCCTAGCATTCTCCGCTTCAAGAGCAAATTCAATTAGATCATTTAAGACGTGAATTTGACCATCATATTCGCCAGAAATCATTGATGCTTCATCAATTATGTAGACAATATTTTTTGCCTTATTCTCTTTCCTTCTGAATTGAGCTGAACCGAAGCCATCGTCTTGAACACGGTATATATATCTGTGTATTGTGTGAGCTGGAATGTTAGCGTAATTAGACATGACCTTAGCTGCTCTACCTGTAGGAGCCAATAAAACAGATTTAAAGTGCAACATTTTTAAAGTTGACACAATAGATCCTATGATTGTCGTTTTACCTGTACCGGCATATCCTCGGATAATGAAAAGGTCTTTTCTGTTTTGAAAAGTTAAGTAATTAGCCAAGCGTTCAATCAATTGAAGCTGATCGTCAGTAGGATGATATTTCAGCTCTTTAATTAGCTTATTTTGAACAGTTTGTGTCGTCATAAAAAAAGAGTGAAAACCCTTATTTAGCAGGCTTTATAGAACCTGTGTTGGTATTAAAAAAATTGTAAGTTTGTCCACGTTCAAAAATCTCTAAACCAGATAGAATAAGCAACCAAAATGAAAGATTTGATATCTCGTTTCGCTCCAGCACTTATCCTTTCCATAGTTGGAATCGGAGCCTTAATCGTTGGTTCTCAAACCGGTCAAGGATCAGAATACATGATTGGTGGCGGTGCTCTTTTGCTCGTAGCAATAGTAGTATTACTTAACGCAATTCAAGTGCTAAACAACATGATGAGCATAATTGCTTCTGTTGTTCTTTTGGTTGCTGCCGTTGTATTAGCATATTTCAATTTTGACTCTATTAATCGTCCTATTCAATTTTTGAAGGAAAAAGAAAGTCGATACGCATACGTAATTCAAGGTTTAAAAGATATTCGTGAAGCTCAGTTGGCATTCAAAAAATTAAATGGAAACTACGCTCCAACATTTGACTCATTAAAGACCTTCATTTTAACAGATTCAATTCCTGTTGTTAAGAAAACTGGTTCGGTACAAGATGGAATGACAATGCAAGAATCAATTGATAGTGGGTTCTTAAAATTGGATACTAATTTAATTCCTGCACAAGAAGTAATCTACAGTGCCGATTACACTAAATCACGATTCATGAAGCACGAGCTTAATATCAACAATATGGATAAAGTTCCGTTTACAGATGGTGTATTTAATATGGAAGTTGGTATAGTAGAAAGAACTGGAGGATTAGAAGTTCCTGTAATTGAAGTAACGGATGGTGCTCCATTTGATGAAAATGATGTAATGAAGTTCGGTTCTTTATCTGACCCATCAACTTCAGGAAATTGGAAAGAAGAAAAATAAGCTTATGCCTGTAGCTGGCTTACAGCATATACAACAACTTGTAAAAAGCAGTTCTGATTCTGGAGCTGCTTTTTCGCATTTATGCCTTATCTACTCGAGCTCTCAGTTTTTTGATATTGCATTACTTAACAATAGCGGTAAAATAATAGAAGCTGACCGCTATCAGTCACTAAACAATCCAACAAGTTCAATCAACCTTCCTAGAGCTAAACATAATGTTTTAGCCGTGGAAAGTAAATATAGCACATTGGTTCCTGAGCAATTGTTTACTGAAGAGAACGCATCAATTTTCTTAAGTTCTCAATTAAGCGAGTCTACGAACCAATTTGTTTTCTTACACTTTTACCTTCCAGAACTCCAAGCTTATTTAATAAGTGCATTCGATCCACACTTGTTAGATAAATCTCAGCAAATTGCCTCTAACGAAATTTTAGTAGATGCTTCTGTTGGACTACTTACACACTGGAAGTTGCAGGCGAAACAAACAAACGAAACTTTTGTTTCTGTAGCTTGGAGAGAACACACAGTTGAGTTTACTTCATGGGATAAGGGTAAATTACATTCATATTCTAAACAACTCATACAAGGAAGCGAAGATGTTGGCTACTTGTTGTTTTATTTTATTGAGCAGTTACCTCTGCATTTTAGAAGTGTCAACATTTACTATAGTGGGTGGCATAGTGAACAACAAACTATTATTGAAACACTTAATAAGTATCACGAAAAGTGTTTTACTGACGAAAGTTTCAATCAAAGCTTTTTCACTGATTTAAACAGAGACGAGCAGTCTCACTTATTCACTCACTTATTGAGTTTGACGTTATGCGCATAGTTGGTGGCAAATGGAAGGGAAAAAGATTGACTCCCCCTAAAGGCTTATCTGCAAGGCCTACAACAGATTTCGCTAAAGAGGCCTTGTTCAATATTTTAACTAATCGTATTGAGTTGGAAGGCATTTCAGTGCTCGATTTGTTCAGTGGTTTGGGAGGCATGAGTTTAGAGTTTGCTTCAAGGGGAGCTAATCAAGTACTAAGCATTGAGCTTCAATTTAAAAATGGCCAATTTTTGAAGCAAACAGCTAAATCTTGGAACGATAACGCAATACAAGTTAAAAGAGCCGATGTCTTTCAAATTTTGAAAAAACCATTTGCTACATATGACTTGATTTTCGTTGACCCTCCGTACGATCATCCCAAAATAACTACTCTTCCAGAACTTATTTTATCCAACGGATGGTTGAAAGATGATGGACTATTAATCATCGAACATCCGAAACAAGTAGATTTTTCAGAACATCCTAACTTTGACGAACACCGTCAATACAGTGCTGTTAATTTTAGCTTTTTCACTCTTTAATACCAATTGTAGACATGAAACGAATCGCAGTTTTCCCAGGGTCATTTGATCCAATTACAATTGGTCATGTAGACATTATTGAACGTGCAATCCCCTTATTCGATGAAATAATCATGGCTATTGGCGTTAATTCTTCTAAGAAACACATGTTCTCGTTAGAAGAGAGACAAGCACATATTACCGCCACATTTGCCAATGAACCAAAAATCAAACAAGACACTTACTCTGGCTTGACAATTGATTATTGTAAAAAAATTGGTGCTAATTACTTATTAAGAGGGATGAGAAGTGAACATGATTTTGAATTTGAAA
>DIYR01000020.1 GCA_002429085.1 Flavobacteriales bacterium UBA6049 | reverse complement strand
GTATCTAAGATACCAGCCATACCAAATACTTCATTAGATGCTTTACCAGCCGTTAGATACGCTTGGTAAGTCATTACATCTAATGGATTAGAAACAACGATGATTTTAGCATTTGGAGAATACTTAACCACGTTTTCGGTAACAGACTTGACGATACCTGCATTAGTAGCGATAAGGTCATCGCGACTCATTCCAGGCTTACGAGGAAGACCAGAAGTAATTACTACTACCTCAGAATCTGCAGTAACAGAATAATCGTTGGTAGAACCAATAATTCTTGAATCATACAGGTTAATCGGAGAAGTTTCCCACATATCTAATGCTTTACCTTCTGCGAATCCTTCTTTAATATCTACGAGAACAACTTCGTTTGCTATTTCGTTGTGCGCTAAAACATTTGCACATGTTGCTCCAACGTTACCGGCACCAACAACGGTTACTTTCATGTTTTGAATAAATTATCTGTTATAAAAAGATGTGTTCAAGAACTTTCCGTGCGAATTTAACAAAAGGGCTTTGCTTAGCGGATGAAATTGTCAATAAACTGACCCAACTACTTTTTACTTCTCTCGTCTACTCTGGGTAATTAACTTTGTGGACAGATATAGTATTTATGAAACAGTTCATATTCACGGTTTTTTTGGCGGGATGCCTAACTGGAATTTCGCAAGCACAACAGGTAGATCCTAGGTTGCAAGAAGCACTAGGTGCTAATCAAGTGGCAGGACTTTCTTCTGATAGCGTCAAGTTCTACACGTACATCGTGCAAAATGGGTATGTGGTAATGGAAATGCCAGATCATAAAAGAACGCTACTTCCTTTAATAGATCAGTTGCAAATGAAAAATGGAACTTATTCATTTACATCAGAGGCAGACTTAGCTAATTTTAATCGCTTATTAGTTATTGAACCAACTAACGAAAGGCTTTCACAAAGTTTTCAAATACCGAATTCTAGTAAGGTACTAATCTTACCTTCTATGTTTCAGCTTAAATTAATGGCTAAAGATGAGCAGTAGAATTTTAATGACTTTGGCAGTATTCTTCGCAACTGTGTTAGGAGTAAATGCTCAGCAAGAATTTTATATGGGGAACGGTTTGGTTACAACTTGTGATGGAACCTTTAGAGATAGCGGACCAGTTGTAACAACTCCAAACAACGTTACCCATTCGAACTATGATATAAATGAGAATTTCGTTCAGACAATTTGTCCTGACTCCGGCAACTTTCTGGTGTTGGATTTTAGTTCGATGAACATAGGAGCTGGAGATGTATTAACCGTTTATGATGGTCCTAGCACATCTTTTCCTCTAATTCAAACTTTTACGACTGGTACAACATTCACTGGATTGATCTTCTCTGATCATCCATCTAATACGCAAGGTTGTTTAACTTTTGTATGGACTTCAGATGGTGATACCAATACAGTTGATGAAGGTTGGGTAGCAGACATTAGTTGTACACCTCCATGTCAGAATATGTTCGTTGATCTTCTTTTTGTCGATCCTGACACAACTGGTCCGAATGCTGAAATTGATGCTTGCTTTAATGCTACTGGTACTTGGACTGTGACAGGTGATTACCCAATGAATGGTATTTGGTATAACCAGAATAATGGAAATGTTCAGTTTGATTGGTCTTTGGAAAATGTAGATGGCGATACATTTAGTTTTGGAACAGGGCAAAACATTACAACAACGTTCGATACTATAGGCGCACTTTTCATGAATATCAAAATGACTGATATCAATGGTTGTAATGAAACAGAACCATTTGTTCAAGTGGTTCGTGTTGCTGGTAGACCTGATTTTACTGGAACTGATGCTTCTACTGATAGTGCTTGCTATGGTATACCTTTTGATTTAACAGGTAATGTAAGTCCATATAGTACTTCAACATATATAACACCAGTATCAGGTGATTCACTCTCTTTACCAGATAATGTGAATCAACCTTTTACCAGTATCTTGCCAATTTCTGGATTCCCGCAGAATCAGACAATTAACTCTGTTGCTGACATTCAAGATGTATGGATGGACATAGAACATTGCTATATAGGCGATTTAGCAATTGATTTAACTTGTCCTAGTGGAGCCACAGTATTGCTGAAGAGCTTCCCAGGAGGTGGAGGAGATTGGCTAGGAATTCCTTGTGATAATGGTGCCGTATTGCCTATTGGTCAAACATTCCCATATCAATGGAAGCCAGCCGGAAATACATTCGGAACAATGAATGCTGTTGCAAATGCCTTTCCTTGTACTGGTTGCTTGAACACTGTAGCTGCTTGTAATGGAGCTAATGGTAATAGTTTAGATTCTTCTTCCTATGACCCTATTACTCTATTTACAAACTTTATTGGTTGTCCAATTAATGGAAATTGGACTTTAACGATTGTGGATAATCTTGCTATCGATAATGGGTATATCGATTCTTGGGGAATCAATTTTGCCCAAAATATCTTACCATTAGATTCAATTGATTACACGGTAGGTATTGATTCTGTTTATTGGACGGTTGATCCATTACACTCAACAGAAACTTATAATACTGCAAATACAGCGGGAGCAGCAGGTAATATATTTGATACGCTGTTGGATTATCAGTTTAATGTAATCGATAGCTTTGGGTGTTCCCATGTTGATACGGTACAAGTATTTATAAAGTCTCCTTGTGACCCAAGTTGTGCCGCTAATATTGTTCCTGCTATGGGGCAATTTCCTGCAGCGTGTGTAGGTGATAGTACAGGAAAGGCGTGGGCAATTCCAGTTGACTCAATAAGCCCTGGACCATATGATTTTTATTGGAGAAATAATTCAGGAGATACTATTGCGATTCATTACAACATTCCAGGCACAGATACGATGTTTAATCTAGGTGCAAATCCATATAGTGTTGTTGTGGTAGATAGCTTTGGGTGTGAAACTGTTGGGAACATAACTGTTAACAATGTTCCACCAATCGTTTCGGCTATAGTTAATCCTTCTCAAACTAGTTGTGCAGGAGTGTCTTGTGACGCAAGTGCAACAGCAACTGTTTTAACAGGTGGAACGGCTCCATTTATTTATTCTTGGGATAATGGAGGTTATCAACAAATTGATACAAACCTATGTGTTGGATTGAGAGCTGTTCAAATAACGGATAGTAGAGGATGTATTGATAGTGCAACAATTACAATTACAGAGCCTGATAGTATTAAAGTACAAGCATTTGGAGAGGATACCATTTGTATTTCTAATGTTCATCTTCTGTCAGCAGTAGCTACTGGAGGAAGTGGGGGATATATCTACAAATGGAATAAGAATCTAGCTGACGGGTCACCAACTCAGGCTAGCCCAACGATTACTCAAACGTATATTGTTTCAGCAACAGACGTAAATAATTGTCCAATAGATACCGCATCCGTTACTGTTTATGTGAGAGAACCATTAGAAGCTGAACTATTACCAATTGATACTATTTGTAATGGTGATGCTATTACATTAGTCGTTGAACCAAACGGGGGTGATGGAAATTATGGTTACACATGGAGTGATGGAATAAGCTTCATTGATTCCATGACTTTCTCTCCGACCTCTTCACAAATGGTCTACGTAACTGTTAGTGATGTTTGTGGTACTAGTCCAACTGCTACTGATAGTATTTGGGTTCAAGTAGGTGGTTATGCTCCAATTCAACCTGTAATGGAGTTGGCAGATACAATTTGTGCTGGCGAACCTTATATTCTTAGAGCGAATGCTATAGGAGGACTGAGGCCATATGTGTTCGAATGGAATAACGGGCTAGGGCTAGGTCAAGTGCAAGCAATAGCTCCGGATAGAAGTACAACTTACACTGTAACTATTTCTGACAGATGTGAGTCTCCAATAGGAATTCAAAGCATTCGTATATATGTTGACAATTTCAAGGATTTTGTATTGGAGTCTGATGCACCAGCTAAGTGTTTTCCAGAAGAGTTTACGTTTAATATTAATCCATATATAGATACGTATACATATGCGTGGGACTTTGGAGGAGGAATGACACCAACAGGAAACAGTCAGTTTGTTAGTTCGTCATTCATGAATACTGGCTGTCAGGATGTTGGCGTTCGTGTAACTACCGATAATGGTTGTGTATCTACTAGGTATTTTGATTGTGCTGTTACTGTTTATCCTAAACCAGATGCAGATTATGTGTATGATCCGATTAATCCTGATGTTATTAATTCTCAAGTAACATTTACAAGTATAGCAACGGGAAATACAAATCAGTATTGGTATGTAGATGATGAGCTGATAGGTGATCGAGAAATTATGGTACACACTTTTCAAGATAGTGGTGATTACAGAGTGAAACTTGTTGCTGAGAATACGTACTGCGCAGATTCTGTTAATAAAGTAATTAACATTGATTACAGAACGGCATTATGGGTACCTACGGCATTCACTCCTAATGGAGATACTAAGAATGATGTTTTCTTACCTCAAGGAGATGGAGTTAGACAATTTGAAATGGATATCTACGATAGATGGGGTAAATTAGTGTTTAAGACTCGAAGTATAGAAAGAGGATGGGATGGAACTTATGAGAATGGCGATGATGCAGGTGTAGGGATTTATGTATATCATATCAAATACACATTACATAACGGGTCTACAAAAACCATTCAAGGAGAAATTCACTTAATAAAATAGTATGACACTATCTTTGAGCAAATCTTTATGATCATGCTCAAAGAATTAGTGTTAGGAATCAGGAATTTTTTTAAAGCTCCTAAATTTCTTTTACAGCATAAATTAGGATGGGCACTTTTGGTGCCCATTTTTTTGAATATTCTTTTTCTGCTTTTAGGTTGGGGGGCAACAAGTGAGTTAACCGATCTTGTTGCAACTCCGATAAGTGAATATGTGGAGTCTTTATTGGGAGGAGAGACTAACAAAGGTTGGATTCTTGAAACAATTGAATGGTTTTTTTGGATACTCCTTAAGTTGGCTTTCTTTTTACTCTATACATATATAGGAGGTTTTTTAGTGTTGATTCTGATGTCACCACTATTGGCGTATTTAAGTGAACGTACAGAAGAAATCATTGATGGAACTACTTACCCCTTTGTTTTTACACAATTTGTAAAAGATATTCTAAGAGGTGTTGTAGTAGCTATTCGAAGCTTGGTTTATGAACTTCTATTGACAGTAGCTATTTTAGTCCTAACCTTTGTTCCAGGAGTGAATTTAGCTGTTCCAGTATTATTGTTTACGGTAGCAGCTTATTTCTATGGATACTCTTTCTTAGACTATAACTTAGAAAGGAGAAGGTTTAATAGTAAAGAAAGCACGTCATATGTTTTTCGACATAAAGGTATGGCAATGGGAGTTGGGCTTCCATACGCAGTAGTATTGTTAGTACCTGTAATAGGACCATCATTGGCTGGATTTTCAGCAATATTTGGAACTATTGCTGCTACTATTACTTGGAAGAAAACAGAAAACGCTAAGAACTAGTCAGTCAACAGATGTCTCGGTCCACTTAATTTCGGAAGTCATTTCGTAAACGAATTGCACGAAGTTTTGAATCTCTTGTGGAACATCGTAACGCGCCTTAATTGTGGCTTTGTTTCCATCTTGCAGAAACACAATATTCGTAGTGGCTAAATCAGTAATGGCTGGATTGTCATATTCTGATTTGGCATCTAATAGTTTAGCATTATTTGCTTGTTCAATAATACTGTCGTATTGAGCTTGACTTAGGACACCATACTTCCGACCTTCTATATCCGTAAACTTAATTCCATTGAAAAGTACTTCCCGATTAGAGAAGATGGAAAGCTCATATATAGGGCATTTACCAAAACAAGGTGAGGTAGTGATTGATAAAACAAGTGATTGTTTATCTGAAGCTTTTGTTTCCACTGACACTTCTTTCTTGTTTAAACTATTGGAAGAAGTGGAAGTCATGTTTTTATTAGAACATGACCCCAATATTACTAAGCCAATCAGAAATACAATCACTCTCATATAAACATCTATTTTTTTCTTCGGGCAGCTCTATTTTGCTGTTGCTGCTGAACTTCTTGCATTTGTTGTAAACGTTCTTGGAACTTGCTTTTCTTTTTTGGTTTGCTTTTATTCTCTTGAATTTTAGCATGGATTTTATCCTCGTCAATAAAGAATCGCTTGATAACAGCCTGCTGAATCATAGTAGTAATGTTGGCTGTGAAGTAATACAAACTCAAACCAGCAGAATAACTATTGAAGAAGAATAACATCATGACAGGCATCATATAAGTCATGATTTTCATTTGCTGTGCTTGCATAGCATTCCCTGTATTCATTGTCATCTGCGAATTAGACTTTGTATAAAAGAATAGCGAGATTGCCATTGCTAACGTGAACCCACTTACATGCATTCCATAGAAAGGGATTTCAAATGGTAAATTGAACAATACATCGTAAGAAGATAAATCATCTGCCCATAAGAAACTCTTTTGTCTTAACTCGATGGAAGCAGGGAAGAATCGAAACATTGCGATTAATACCGGGAATTGAATCAACATTGGGATACAACCAGCTAATGGATTAACTCCAGTTTTAGAGTATAATCCCATTACCTCCTGTTGCTTTTGCATTTCTGCTCCCTCTTTGTCTTTGTACTTTTCGTTGATCTCTTCAATTTCTGGTTTGAGGGCGCGCATTTTAGCGCTACTCATGTATGTTTTGTAAGTAATAGGGAAGAGCAGCACTTTAATAAACAAGGTTAAAATCAAAATGATGAGACCATAGTGTAAGCCCCATCCATCAAGTATATCAAAAGTTGGAATAATCAAAATTTTACTGATCCAACCAAAAATTCCCCAGCCTAGATCAATTTGGTCTTCAAGCCCTAAGTCGTATTCTTTTATCAAGTTATACTTAAGAGGGCCGGCATAGATGTCTAGATTGGTTGTACCATTAACCAATGGCATATTTAGTTCGCCACCAACAGTTTTCGTGTACCTCGTACTTTCTAAATCGTTTACGTATAGTTCTGACCCAGCTTGAAAGGCATTTTCATGAATTAACGTTAATGCAAAGAATTGTTGCTTGAAAGACACCCACTTTGTAGCTTGCTCTAGTTTTTCTCTATCGTTTGAGCGTTCACTTAAATAGTCAACATTATCGTTAACATATTTGTAGTAACCAGATGTGCGCATTTTCTCTTGCTCAAGAGACTTTTCTTTTTGCAAACCAGTTTCTTTCCAACTTAGTTGTGCAATGTTTCCAGTACCATTTAACGTTGATTGAATACTATACTTTACAAAGTGTCCGTTGCTTGGGAGAACATAGCGTACTTCAATATACTCAATAGGATTAGTGGTTTCAGCACGTAATATTAGTGATGAATCTGTTTGCTTAACAGGCTTAAAATAGAAAGATGAAGTGTTGATGGATTGCTCACCTGCTTGAATAGTAATTTCAAACTTAGATGAGTCACCAGCTATTAAATCAACTGGAAGAGAATCATAAGTAGTGTAATCCTGTAACTGAAGTCTCGAAATTTCAGCTCCTTTCGTTGAAATAGAAGCTGAAATGAATTCGTTTTTTAGCTTTAGAACTTCATTCTTTCCAACTGAAGAAGGAGCAAATTTTCCGTATTCCGAAATTAATTTGGCTTGACGGGTAGAATCGCTCATTTGCGATAATGAGTCCATTAAAGCCTCTTCGGCCTCAGCTTCTTGCACTGCAATATCCACAGCTTGTTCTGCGGATTTAGATTCAACTAATGCTAATGAATCTTGCTGCGCTTTTTGCACTGCTAATTCCTCTTCACTTGGCGACATAAAGTACTGCCAGCCAATCAATATAGCTCCTATTAAAAGTAAGCCTGTAATTGCGTTTTTATCCATGCGAAAAAATTGCGGGTGGCAAAGTTATACTTCTATGCACAACCCCAAAGTTGCTATTGCTTGAGTGTTACAGCTGCTTTAACGAATGCCACGAACAAAGGATGCGGATTCGTAACAGTACTTTTATATTCTGGGTGGAATTGAACTCCAACAAACCAAGGATGATCTGGGATTTCAACAATCTCCGTTAAGTCGCTGTCTGGGTTAATTCCGCTAGCAATCATCCCAGCTTTTTCATATTCTTCTTTGTAGCTATCATTGAATTCGAAACGATGACGATGCCTTTCTCGAATCAAATCGCGACCATAAATATTATTGGCTAATGAACCTGAAGCAATCGCACAATTGTAAGCTCCTAGGCGCATTGTTCCTCCTTTTGCCGAAACATTTTTTTGATCCTCCATTAGATCAATTACCTTGTTAGAGGCATTTCCATGAAACTCAGCAGAATGACAATCTTCAAGCCCGAGCACATTTCTACCATACTCAACAACAGCACACTGCATGCCCAGACAAATTCCTAAAAAAGGAATGTGATTCTCTCTAACATGCTTGATGGCTTCAATTTTTCCTTCAATTCCTCGTTCACCAAAACCAGGAGCTACTAGTAGTCCATCTAGCCCAGAAAGCACATCTGCTACATTTTCAGGAAAGATGTTTTCTGAGTGAATCCAATCTATCTCAACTTTCGTCTCATTTACTGCACCAGCATGAATAAAAGATTCAACAATAGATTTGTAACTATCCTTTAGTTCCACGTATTTACCAACCAAGCCAATTTTAACATGGCTTTTAGGTTTTTTGAGTCGTGATAGGAATTCTTTCCACTTTTTCAATTCAGGTTCTTCATGAAGCCCCATTCCTAGACGATCTAGAACAACTTGATCTAATTTTTCATCTTGCATTAATAGTGGAACATCATAAATAGTTTCCGCATCTAAAGATTCGATAACTGCATCTTTCTTGATGTTACAGAAAAGAGCCAATTTTTTTCGAATATCTTCAGTAATAGGAAGTTCTGAACGACAAACCAAAATATCTGGTTGAATACCCGCACTCAACAATTCTTTGACAGAGTGTTGAGTAGGTTTCGTTTTTAACTCACCAGTAGTTTTAAGTAGAGGCAATAAGGTTAAGTGAATTACAAGGGAGTCTTTTTCGAGTTCCCATCGCAACTGACGAACTGTTTCTATGTAAGGAAGTGATTCTATATCTCCTACAGTACCTCCAATTTCGGTTATAACAACATCGTACTTACCTGTCTGCCCAAGTAATTTGATGCGTCTTTTGATCTCGTTAGTGATATGCGGAATTACCTGTACCGTTTTACCGAGGTAATCGCCCCTGCGTTCTTTATTGATAACACTCTGGTAGATTCTTCCAGTTGTTACATTGTTCGCTTGTGATGTAGACTCATTTAAGAAACGTTCGTAGTGACCTAAGTCAAGATCGGTTTCAGCTCCATCATCTGTTACAAAACATTCTCCGTGCTCGTATGGATTCAATGTTCCTGGATCTACATTGATGTATGGATCAAATTTTTGAATGGTTACAGAATAGCCTCGTGCTTGAAGCAGTTTTGCCAATGAGGCTGATATAATTCCTTTACCAAGTGAAGATGTAACACCACCGGTAACGAAAATGTACTTGCAAGGTACTGACATGTACTAGAATTTTAACCTGTAGAAATCGTATTACCGGGGCACAAAGTTAATATTAAAAAAGGGGCTCTAAGCCCCTTTATTGTGTCTTTTGCTATGTAATAATAACCCTAGAAGGTTAAGGTAACTCCTACACTTGGCATAATAGGCAGTTGATCAACTCGTTCACCCTGAATTCTATTAAAGTAAAAAATGTTTTCACGATTGTAAACATTCGTTACACCAACATTTGTTTCTAGAGTAGATGAGGTTGAAAGAGCAAATGTCTTTTTTAAATTTACATCCATTCTATGGTAAGAAGGTAAGCGACCATCGTTAATACCAGCATATTGAATACCTAAATCTCCGTTTACAGAAGTAAGATCTGTCCCAGAACCATCAGAGAAATCCAATTTTTCATAGAAACCTTGCGTTTGAGTGAATGGGAATCCAGAACCGAAGTTCCATCTTGCACTTAGCTCCCAATCAAGATCTTTACCAAATGTGTAAGTAGAAACAAGGTTTACATTGTGCCTTCTGTCAAATACTGGGTTATACTCTGTAACTCCATCCCAACGGTCAACATATGCAATTGAGTAAACGGCCCAGAAATACCATTGCTTTGATTTAAAGCTAGCAGTCATATCTACCCCATACGCATTTCCATCTTCAACAATGAAATCTCTCCACAATACATCTGGTTGACCAGGTTGTTGGTCATCGAATATTTTATATCTATTAAGTGTAGTGAGTTGTGGGAAGTATTTGTAATAACCTTCAACATTTACAGAAACTTGACGGTTTACGTCATATTCAAATCCTAATATAGCGTGCCAGGCTTTCTGCAGTTTAGAGTCAATGTCTTTGGTATTTCCATCACGATCAGTAAATGAATCTTGAATGTTTTCAGGACCACTTAAGAAACCATTAAATAAGTTTACTACATCTCTATCAGATTGAGAAGAAATCAAGTTTTGAGAATATAATCCCCCTGCACCTTTTATTCTAAACTTGTTTGAAACGTTGTATTTCATACCTAACCTTGGTTCTAGAGACAATTCAGATAATGCTGCGTAGTAATGCGCTCTAAAACTAGGCTCAATAACCCAGTTTCCTCGGTTCCACTTGTACTTAAAGTAACCTGCAATCTCGGTAGTGTTCTCGTCTTGGTTAATTGCTCTACCTAAGGTGTTAGTGTATTCAAACTCTGTACTAAAACCTAACACTTCAATTCCATACTTGATTTCATCATCTAAAATGAAATAGGTAAAATCTAATCCTAAATTGAATCCGTTAATTCCAGATGATCTGAATCGTTCTCCTTCTTGTTGTTCAATTAAATACTTACTGTATGAGAAATCCCCTTCAATTAGTACAGGACTAGTTTGTGGAACTAATAAAAACTTGGCACCACCACCAACTGCGTCCCAGTCTAGTTTAGAAGTGCTATAGTCAACTTTATCAGTAAAGTTGAACCCAAAAGCATTGAATTTAGAACCGTTTGATCCATTAAATGAAATTTTACCGTACAAATCGGTGAAAGTGTAAGGTAATCCTTCTGGGTTGTCGATGTAGTTATAAAGTGCATCAGTACTTTTATCTAAGTATGATGTTTTTGCTGTTAAAATGAATGAAGAATAAGCTCCACCTGGTTTAGTTTGCTTTTTCAATGGGCCTTCTAAAATAGCTTTTGCTGCAAAAGTACTGGCTCCAACCTTACCCGATAGATTTTTTGCGTTACCATCACGAGTAGTTATGTCCATAACAGAAGAAATTCTACCTCCATTTTCAGCGTTAAATCCACCGGTATAGATGTCAGCGTTTCTAATGATGTCTGTTTCAAATACAGAGAACAATCCAATAGAGTGGAACGGGTTATAAATGATCATTCCGTCTAAAAGCACTTTATTTTGAATTGGTGAACCACCACGTATGTACAGTTGTCCCCCCTGATCACCAGTGAAAATTACCCCAGGTAATACTTGAAGATATTGGGCTAAATCTGCTTCACCACCAATGGCAGGAATGCTCTGAATTTCTTTAGGAGTAATTTTTTGAACCGACATTTTTACTTCAGTTCTAGCTTCTTCTTTCTCAGCAGATACCTCAAAAGCTTTTAAATCGACTGCTTTTTTCTTGAGGATAATTTTGTGTGTTACGATCTGCCCTTTTTTAACAGTTACTTCTGCAGATGCGGTATCATATCCTAGGGTAGAACTCAAGACTGTGTAAGTTCCAGATGGAATTTTACTAATAGAATAGTATCCATTTACATCAGTTGAAGCTCCATATGTAGTGCCCTTAATGAAAACATTTGTGAAAATTACTGGTTCTCCAGTTTCTTCGTCATACACGAAACCCCTTATTGTTCCAGTTTGAGCGATAGCGGTTGAGGTAAAAATAAGCAGGCCAAGGATCGTAAAAATGTTCTTCATTAGTTCAGTCTTTTCAAATAGGTAGATGAGGGCCAACAAATGTAAACATCTACTAAAGTGGTGCAAATCCACTTTAGTAGGACTTATAAGTTTACGTACGGTTCAATCTAAAAGTTGGGCGGTAATTGTTTTAGGTTTCTTGGTTGTTAGTGCATCAATAAGTAAACGAGTTCTTGTAATAGTTCTGATTCGGTTGTGCCAGATCCATTCCAACCTTTTGATCGCAAGTCAAAATCACGAATGATTGAGATATTTTCAAAAATTTTCTTTGCTGGGTAATTCTGATGAGCGGCCATGTAATCACCAATAAAGTACATACTGACCCCAATTTTTCTGGAGATATCTTGACGATTGATCGTTTTTTCAAAATGAATTGCCATCACTTTGCCATAAAATCCAGCTAATGTTGGAAGAATGAGCTGAATGGGATGATCTTTCATGTTTTCTCCCATTCGTTTTGCAATCATATTGGCCTTATCTACATTTCTATGACCTAAGGCTTTGATTAACTCAAATGTGTTGTAATCTTTACTAATTCCAACATACTTTTCTATGTCATGCTCATTGATAACATGACCTGGTTCTAGATTTATTTGGAGCTTTTTTAACTCATTAACATGTTTGCCAATTTCTGTTCCAAGATATTCACTAAGCAAATGAGAAGCTTGTTCAGTAATGGTAAAGCCAAGATTTTGAACGTATTGCTTAATCCATCCTGGAATCTCGTTGTCATAAAATGCTTTCGACTCGAAAATGAAACCGTTTTTGTTAATGGCTTTGGCTAACTTCGAACGTTTGTCGACCTTCTTTCCTTTATGGGCAATGACAAGAACAGTTGAATCTGAGGGCGCTTCAGCGTATTCAAGCAGTTTATCTAATTGGTTTTTTCTCCACTGCTGCGCCTCTTTTAAGATTACAAGGCGTTTTTCACTCATCATGGGGAAAGATTTCGAAATGTCAATCACTTGCTCTGGAGTTACATCCATAGCATAGAATACATCTTGATTAAAATCTCTTTCAGCTTCTGGGATATACGTGTGGGAAAACCAATGAACTAATTCATCAATAAAATAAGGTTCTTGCCCCTCTAGCAAATAGATTGGCTTAATATCACCTCGCTCTAAACTGTATGCAAGTTGCTCGTACTTCATATCTAGGTTGCCAAAGGTAGATTTGTTTGTGTATAACAGTTAAAGAACATTGCCGTTTGCCTTACTTCACCTTCCTTTTATCCGTTTTTAGGTATAAGTACTAAATAAAATGTAGCACTTTAGCAGCAATGCAAACATTGAATTTGCCAGCTATATCAGCTAAGCTAAAAAAGGATTCTGAACACCAGTATATTTGGGATGTTGTAAGAAAAAAATATGTAGTTCTTCAACCAGAAGAGTGGGTGAGGCAACATTTAATTCATTATTTCCATCTTCAACTTGGGTACCCTCTTTCACTTATGTTGGTTGAGAAGCAGTTTAAATCTGCTGGTAGAATATGGAGAGCAGACATTGTATTGCACGATTTACAGGGTTCTCCAAAAGTGTTGGTAGAATGTAAAGCTCCTGAAGTAACACTGAGTGAAGAGACTTTTTTACAAGCAGCAAAGTATAACTCTGTGTATCAAGTGCCATTATTAATTGTTAGTAATGGGATGCAGCACTACGGAGTTTTGGTGAATTTAGAAAAAGGGAGTTGCCAGTTTTTAAGAGAACTGCCAGATTTTAAAACGATAAATACATGAAGAAATTATTTACTCTTCTTTTAGGATTATCTATTTCCTTGTTTTCTTGGAGTCAAGCATTTAAGCAAGGATATTTGACATTTAAGATACAACCAGAGCAAAAGGTTCATTGTTTGAATGGGCAGATGAATGTTCCTGAAATTCAACAGGTACTTCAATCAAAGGTTGATGCAGTTTACAAACGATTTCCATTTTCTAAACCTCCTGTAGCTAGGTTTAAGGGTGGGTATCGTACTGTAGATTTATCATTGGTTTACGAAGTGAAATTGAATAGCATTGGAGAAGAACAGAAGTTGGTAAGCCTTTTGAATCAATTACCAGAAGTAGAGTATGCTTGTTTAGATTACTACAGTGAAATTACATTGACTCCCAATGATCCATTCTTTGGTGATCAATACCATCATCCGCTTATATATACACCTCAAGCATGGGATATTCAAACAGGAGGCTCAACTATTCGGATAGCTATTTTAGATACTGGTTCTGATTTAGATCACCCAGATTTGGCTCCTACTACAATGAACTCATCCTTAGATCCTGTCAATGGTGTAGATGATGATAATAACGGTTATATTGATGATAACCAAGGTTGGGATTTTGTTGATAATGACCGTGTCCCTCAGGCAACAGTAAATGATCATGGTGTTCATGTAGCTGGATTAGCAACAGCTGCGGTGAATAACGGAATAGGTATATCAGGAACAGGATATAATTGCCTTCAAGTTCCAATTAGAGTAGGAGAAGATAGAACTATTACAGATGGTTACGATGGAGTTGTTTATGCGGCAGATCAAGGATTTGAGATAATTAACTGTTCTTGGGGAAGTTTTTCATTCTCTCCTTTGGCACAAGATGTTGTTACTTATGCAAGTGTGAATAAGGGATCTTTAGTGATCGCAGCAGCTGGAAATAATGGCAAGGATCAACCGTTTTATCCAGCAGCATATGAACATGTACTTGCGGTTGGGGCAACTCAACAAACCAATGAGTTTACATCGTTCAGTAATAGGGGATATTGGGTGGATTTAAGTGCACCTGGACAAAGTATTCAATCAACATTAAATGATGGAAACTATGGTTTGAATACAGGAACTTCTATGTCGTCACCTATTGTTGCCGGAATTGCAGGTCTAGTAAAATCACAATATCCTCAACTAACAGGTTTACAGGTCGCAGAAAGATTGAAAACTACTACTACAGATATTAGCAATGTAGGATCAAATAGTCAGTATGATGGGAAGTACGGCACAGGCTTAATCAATGCGCAGGCTGCTGTGGATGGTGTTATTAGTAACCCTTCAGTAGTTTATGAAAGTATTCAACTAACAGACAACAATAACAATGCATTTTCTCAAGGTGATACTGTTCGTGTAGGAGGGATTTACGTAAACTATTTGGATTCAAGTGATGAATTAACAGCTGAACTATCCACTTCTAGCGCAGCAGTTCAATTGTTAGATAGTGTCTTTCTCGTGGGAGAGTTACCATCATTAGGGTCTCGTATTCAGTATAATTTACCATTTGAATTCTTAATAACGAACCAGGCAGGGATCAACGAAGAAGTAGTATTTGATTTAACGATTTCTGGGGGAGGTTATCAAACAATACAGAGAATATTGATTGATGTGAATGTAGACTATGTAAATGTACTGGTGAACGATATTGAAACAAGTGTCGCTGGAAACAGTAGTCTTGGTTATTTAGAAAGAGAAGGGAGTCCAGGATTAGGGTTTAGGTTTGTTGCAGAGTCTTCACAGTTGTTTGAAGCAGGTCTTATGGTTGGTTTGAAAAAGAGCAATCAGGTTATGGTTATTGATAACATTAGAGATGGTCAAGAGCTGAATGAAGATTTCTCGGCAGTTAATTCAATTTTTGAGAGGCAATTGAATGATACAGCATTTGCTGCATATGCTAACTTCTCAGATGAGCAATCAACAGGAGATTCAGCTGGAGTGTCAGTTAGCTTGGAAGCATTTGCATTCGAGGAAAGCGGGCATAGAGGGTATGTTTTATTGAGTTATGTAATTCGAAATACTAGTGCAGAAAGCTTTGATTCGTTGTATGCTAGTTTGTTTACTGACTGGGATATAGCTCCGTATGAAAACAATAGAGCTGCTTGGAATAGTGATTATCAAGTGAATTTCTCGTTTGTGCCAGGAGATTTAACCAAGGGATACTTTGGAGCGCAGTTAATAGAAGGAGTAAATCCTAACCCGTATCAATTTGATAATGTTCCGAATGCAGATGGTATTAATGTGTTTAATGACTTTCCTACATCAAAGAAATTTGATGCAATGCGCAAAACAAGGACTGACGCAGGGTTCGTTGAATCAGATGGGAACGATGTTTTACAGATGCTTAGCTCTGGGCCATATGCTCTCGCTGCGGGAGACTCAATTCAAGTGACGTTTGCGCTTTTAGGAGCACGATCTGAAGAATTACTGATGCAAGTTGCAGATTCAGCATATGCCCGTGTACATGGCTCTCCAATAGTAAGTGTGAGAGAAGAATTAGAAGAAACTCCAATTGCTATATATCCAAATCCTTCTTCAGGCATTTTAACAATTCAATCAGATAACCCTATTGAAGAGGTGACTATTCTTAATCAAACAGGACAAGTAGTTTTTTATTCTAAAAACACTAAAATGTGCAACATTAGTTCTCTACAAAAAGGCATCTACTTTGTACAAGTTAAACACAGCAAGGGAATATCTCGAACCAAATTGATCAGAAACTAATGTGACAAGCGAATTTGGTTATTTTCGCGCGTCTTTAGAAGCTAAACGGAAAATGGATTTAAAAGGAATTATCTCAATATCAGGAAAGTCAGGCCTTTTTAAGATGGTTGGACAAATGAAAAATGGACTTATTGTAGAATCAATTACAGATGGAAAACGCTTTCCAGCGTATGCTTCTCACAAGGTAAGTGCGTTAGAAGATATCAGCATCTATGGCTATTCAGAGGATCTTCCATTGGGTGAGATTTACGGAAAGTTATTTGAGCTTGAAAATGGTCAGAAGTCTTTAGATAATAAGGCTAGCACTAATGAAATGCGAGATAAACTTCGTACAATATTCCCTGAGTTTGATGAGGAGAGAGTATACGCTTCAGATTTGAAGAAGTTATTCAGTTGGTACAATGTTTTATTAGAAAATGATTTGTTGAAACCTGTTACTGAAGATGACGGAACAGAAGAAGCTGAAGTAATAGAAGAGTCTACTTCGAAAGAAGAAGAGGAATAAAAAGAAAGGCCAGTGAAACCACTGGCCTTTTTTATACCAAAAACTTTTTGCTTTCATATGGAGTAGGCATCCTACAAGTATCTCTTCTACCCAGAACGCGGTAACGATTTGCTGCAATAAGATTGTATACACCATCGCGAAATCGTTTAGGTAGTAATTCAAGTATACGTAACCACCTAAAGTACCATGGTAATTTACTGGCTATAAGCAGTGCTGCATCAGATTTGTCGTAGAGTTGATCATTTTTAAGTACTAAAATGCTATCCACATTTGCGATTTTTGGATGTTTTTCTTGAACCAATTTTCCGTAGTTAGACTGCAATGGAGCAAAGAGGAAATGATCATTCCTATCAATTTTAAGCAAGATATTCACAGTTCCATCACATAGATGACAATACCCATCAAATAGTATAATGAGTTGATTTAAAGCTCCTTGTTCTTTTTTTGAAGTTGTTTTCACTGTGGATAACCTTACTACTACTATCGTAACTTTTGCTTGCTATGTTACGCAAATTGGCGATAAAATCGTTGAAATGATATATTTGCGCACTTAATTAAATACGGTTCTAAAAACCATTTAGACTAAACAAAATGCAGAACAAAAGTGCAATTTGGGCTTTTACGGTCCTGTTGATTCTAGCATGTATCTTCCAAATCTCCTTCTCATGGGTAGTTGGTGGCGTTGAAGACGAAGCAAAACTAGAAGCAAAAGCAAAGGTTGATTCAATAAACACAGATGGTAGCCTTTCGCTTTATCAACAAGATTCGGCTTTACAAGCCTTCGAAACGGAAATTCTTCTCAACAAAGGAAGTGAAGAGGTTTATCCCGTTTTAGGTTACACTTATGGCTACTGTAAAAAACGCGAAATCAACCTTGGTCTTGACCTTCAAGGTGGGATGCACGTAACTCTCGAGGTTTCTGTGCCAGATATGATGATTGCGTTGGCAGGTAGCAACAAGGGTAACGTTGAGTTCAACCAGAT
The DNA here is from genome assembly GCA_002429085.1 of Flavobacteriales bacterium UBA6049. GTDB lineage: Bacteria > Bacteroidota > Bacteroidia > Flavobacteriales_G > Salibacteraceae > UBA6049. The sequence continues at coordinate 11,800 of DIYR01000020.1, read as the reverse complement.
TATGCAACGTGCCAAAGAAATGCAGCGTTCATCTACAGATGACTTCGTTACATTATTCGCAAAAGCACATAATGAAGTAGCTTCAGATTATCCATTGGCTGCTATTTTCCACAATCTGGAGAATAAAGAGAAGATTGCTGCGGATGCTACTAACGAAGAAATTCTTTCTACTATTCGTCAAGAAGCAGAAGATGCAATCCTTCGTACAGAGCAAGTATTGCGTAAAAGGGTAGATAACCTTGGAGTTGTTCAACCTAAAATTCAACGTTTATCTGGAACAGGTAGAATCGTTGTTGAGTTACCGGGTGTTAAGGACAAAAAGAGAGTTCGTAAGATTTTGCAGGGAACAGCTAAGTTGGAATTTTTCGAAGCTTACCAAAATCGCGAAATTTACCCTGGTTTAGAAAGAGCTAACGGTATTTTAGCTGCAACTCTTAAGCCTGAAGGTTCTTCTAATGAGAATACTGAAGAGGCAGCAGTTCAAACCGAATCTGTAGCTGACATGCTAGCAGACGATGAGCCAGAAACTGAAGAAGTAGAAACTACTGAAGCAGATACAGCAACTACAGAAGATGGTGAGTTGTCTTTAGAAGAAATGATTGCTGATGGTGGCGATAGCGAGTTAGATTCACTAGCTGGTGAAGAGTTATCACGAGAAGAGTTGATTCGTCAGAATCCATTGTTTGCATTATTGCAACCTCAACAAGCTGCGAATCAACCAATGGTTGGTTATGCACAATCTGGAGATACTTCTTTAATTAATCAGTATTTAGCAAGAAAAGATATTAAGCGATTATTCCCACCTAGAGCACGTTTCGTTTGGGATGCTGCACCTCTTGAAGGAACTGATAATGTTTACGGTTTATATGCTGTTAAAGTACCTAAAGGTGGAAGTGCTTTATTAGAAGGAGATGTAATTACTGATGCTAGCGTTGGAGCAGATCCTCTTGGTAACCCAACAGTAAATATGAATATGAACTCTCAAGGTGCTAAAACTTGGAGAGAGATTACACGTCAAGCATCTGCTGATCCTAATGATTTAAAATCTGTAGCGGTTGTATTAGATAACTTGGTATACAGTGCTCCTAGAGTACAGGGTGAAATTCCAAGTGGACGAACTGAAATTACAGGTAGATTCACACAAGAAGAAGCTAGTGATTTAGCTGCAGTATTAAAAGCTGGTAAATTACCTGCACCTTCTCATATTATTGAAGAAGCAGTTGTAGGTCCATCATTAGGTGAGGCTTCAATTGATAGTGGTTTGAATTCATTCCTAATTGCATTGGCAATAGTATTGGTTTACATGGTATTCTACTATGCTATGGCTGGTGCAGTAGCAGATATCGCACTGGTGGCTAATCTATTCTTTATTCTAGGTGTATTAGCTTCACTTCGCGCTACATTAACGCTTCCTGGTATTGCAGGTATTGTATTAACAATTGGTATGTCTGTTGATGCTAACGTACTTATTTACGAGCGTATCCGTGAAGAGTTGAAAGCTGGTAAAGGTTTAAAGCTAGCTATTACTGATGGTTACAAGAATGCATACAGTTCAATCTTAGATGCAAACGTTACAACCTTGTTAACTGGTATCATCTTACTGGTATTTGGTACTGGTCCAATTCAAGGTTTCGCAACTACATTGATCATAGGTATTATGACATCATTGTTCTCAGCGATCTTTATTACTCGTTTATTGTTCGAATGGAGAATGGAAAGCTCCAAAGCAATTCCTTTCTCAACTAAAATGACAGAGAATGTACTGGCGAATGCAAACGTGAACTTTATTGGTAAGCGTAAAATGTTCTACGGTATTTCTGGCGTAATCATAGTTCTAGGTGTTGTTTCTTTATTCGCTAGAGGATTGAATTATGGAGTTGATTTTACTGGAGGTCGTTCATACATTGTTCGCTTTGAGCAACCAGCTCAAGTTGATCAAGTAGCTGCTGCATTAGGTGCACAGTTTGTAGATGAAAGTGGTTTGAAGCAAGTTCCTGAAGTGAAAACATTTGGTGCTTCTAATCAGGTTAAGATCACTACCAAATACATGATCAATGAGACTGAGCAAGATGTAGAGGGAATTGTTCAAGACAAGTTGTATGCTGGATTAAGTGAGTTCTTGAATGGTCAGAGCAAGTCAGAATTTTTAGACGAGTTGACGTCTCAAAAAGTTGAACCAACTATTGCGGATGATATCAAGCAATCTGCGATTTGGGCAGTTGTTTTCTCTCTAATCGTGATCTTTCTGTATATCTTAATCAGGTTTAGAAAATGGCAGTATTCTGTAGGTGCATTAATTGCAATGACGCATGATGTGTTAATCGTATTGTCAATCTTCTCTATGATGTATGGTTTCTTGCCATTCTCGTTGGAAATTGATCAAGCATTTATTGCAGCAATTTTAACGGTTGTTGGTTACTCAATCAATGATACCGTAGTTGTGTTTGACCGTATACGTGAGTACATAGGTCTACATCCTAAACACGAACGTTCAGGATTAATCAACAGCGCATTGAATAGCACATTGAGCAGAACTTTAAATACCTCTGTGAGTACATTCCTAGTATTGTTGACCATTTTCTTATTTGGTGGTGAAGTAATTCGAGGATTTGTGTTTGCGTTGATGGTAGGTGTTGTTGTTGGTACATATTCGTCACTATACATTGCATCTACAACAATGTTCGATTTATCAAAAGAAGAAGCATAAGAGTTTATTCTTTTTATCCATACAGAGGCCTCCGTACGAAATAAGTACGGAGGCTTTTTTCGTTACATTTGTATCCTCAAAATGGCAGTACATTCATCATACTTCTTATTCTTTAACCTCGGTGGAGGTGAGATATTTTTCATCTTATTAATTGTTCTCTTACTATTTGGTGCTAACAAAATTCCTGAATTTGCTAGAGGGCTAGGTAAAGGAATGAGGCATTTGAGAAATGCGACAGATGATATTCAACGTGATATCCAAAACACAGTTGATGATGTCAAGAAAGACGTGGATATCAATAAAAAAATTAAAGACAGCTTATAGTCATTAACCAACAGCTACTATGGCATACTTTTTACTCGTAGTTGGCTTAGTTACGCTCATCTTAGGAGGTGAGGTGTTGGTCAAAGGAGCTGTGAATCTTGCTTATCGTTTTAGGCTATCCACTTTAGTTGTGGGGATGACGATTGTTTCTTTTGGAACATCTGCTCCAGAATTACTTGTTAGTTTAAAAGCAGCATTGACTGGACACCCTGATATAGCAATAGGTAATGTTGTTGGATCTAATATGGCCAATCTAGCATTAGTATTGGGTATGACAGCGATGATTTGGCCAATAGCGGTAGACCGTAACAGCATTCGTTTCGATTGGCCCATGATGATGAGTATGAGCGTTTTGCTTTTTCTTTTCATGTTAGATGGAGAGTTGGTGTTCTATGAGGGTGGCATTTTGTTTACTGCTTTAGCATCTTATACATTCTTCTTAATCTGGAAGTCTCGTAAAGAGGGAAAAGCCAAAGAAGAGAGTGAGGATTATGGAGTAAGTGGTAATGTAATTAGGGATGTTATCTTCATAGCAGTTGGCTGTCTTGCTCTAGCTCTTGGTGCAGATTGGCTAGTTGACGGAGCAGTTGAAGTAGCACGTGGGTTTGGTGTGAGTGACTTGGTAATTAGTGTTACTATAGTTGCGTTCGGAACTTCGGCACCTGAGTTGATTACTTCACTGCTAGCTGCATTTAGACAACACTCTGATATCAGTATTGGTAATCTAATTGGGTCTAACGTTTTTAATATAAGTGCCATACTTGGTATAACCAGTATGGTGACTAAAATTCCAATTAATCAAGATGTCATGAACTTTGATATCTTTTGGGTTTTGGGTGTTTCATTCATCATCTTTCCGATGATGTTGAGGAATAGAACTATTTCTAGAGTAGAAGGTGCAGCATTATTCGGGCTGTATATAGCTTATATCGTAGCTTTATTTATTTATCAAGCATAGGGGAAATTCTTTTTTTTCAGATGAGACCCCTCTTTTTTTTGTTGGTTGATTGTTGAGAAAAACAGTTTTTTCACCGGGTACCCCTGTTAAATTGGGTAGATTTGTGAAAATTTTAATTTTTTCATCATGAAGCTAAGGTTTATGGCATTAGACAAGACAATGTCTCGTCAGCCAAAAGAAGTGACTACACCATCCGAGAAAATCTCAGACTTTTTCGGAGCGAATGTTTTCAATCGTGAGAGCATGAAGCAATTCATGAGCGAAGAGGCTTATGATAGTGTTATCAGAGCCATGGAATTGGGAAGTCGTCTAGACCGAAAAATGGCAAATCAAGTCGCCTCAGCTATGAAGGCTTGGGCTATGGGAAAAGGCGCAACGCATTACACACACTGGTTTCAACCATTAACTGGAAGAACGGCAGAAAAACATGATGCATTTTATACGCCAACATCTGATGGACGTTCGTTCGAGACCTTTGATGGAGATCAATTAGTACAACAAGAACCGGATGCTTCATCATTTCCTAATGGAGGAATAAGAAATACGTTTGAAGCGAGAGGATATACAGCTTGGGATCCAACATCTCCTGCTTTCATTATTGGAAAAACACTATGCATTCCAACAATTTTCATTTCGTATACAGGGGAATCTCTAGATAATAAGGCACCTTTATTGAAGGCGTTACATGTAGTGGATAAAGCTGCAACTGATGTGTGTCAATACTTTGATAAAGACATTACTAAAGTTACATCAACACTAGGGTGGGAGCAAGAATACTTTTTAGTTGATTCGGCTTTACATGCAGCTCGTCCTGACTTAGCATTAACTGGAAGATCTTTGTTCGGGCACTCTTCATCGAAAGGCCAACAGTTAGACGATCATTACTTTGGTTCAATTCCAGATCGTGTTACTGCTTTCATGAGAGATTTTGAAACAGAGTCGCTATTACTAGGGATACCTGTAACAACACGTCACAATGAAGTAGCTCCTAATCAGTATGAGTTAGCTCCGGTATTTGAGGAGTGTAACTTAGCTGTAGATCATAATCAGTTGTTAATGGATTTGATGGAGAAAACGGCTGCAAAGCACGATTTTCACGTGTTATTACACGAGAAGCCATTTGCAGGAATTAATGGCTCTGGAAAACACAATAATTGGTCTTTAGGTGCGAATTCTAGTAAACACAGAAATTTGCTTCAACCTGGAAGTACTCCAAAGGCAAATCTTCGTTTCTTAACCTTCTTTGTGAACACGATCAGTGCTGTTTATAAGCATGCTGATCTATTAAGAGCATCTATTGCAAGTGCAGGAAATGACCACCGTTTAGGAGCAAATGAAGCTCCACCAGCTATCTTATCCATATTCATTGGATCTCAGCTCACTAAGGTGCTAGAAGATATTGAGCAACGAGTAACAGGAAAGGCGCTTACTCCAGATGAGAAAACAGAGTTAAAGTTGAACATTGGCAAGATTCCTGAGATTTTATTGGATAATACTGATCGAAACAGAACATCTCCATTTGCATTCACAGGAAACAAGTTTGAGTTTAGAGCAGTAGGTTCAACAGCTAATTGTTCTATCCCGATGATTGCGTTAAATGCGGCCATGGCAGAGCAGCTGAAGCGATTCAAAGTAGATGTTGATGCATTAATTACCTCTGGGAAGAAAAAAGATGATGCGATTCTTGAAATTTTGCGAGAGTATATAATTGAAGCTAAGCCAATCTTATTCGAAGGAAACGGATACGGAGATGAATGGGTAGAGGAAGCAGAGAAACGTGGACTTTCAAATGTGAAAACTACTCCTTATGCATTAGACTTCTACTTGAAAGAAGAGACTCTTTCGTTGTTCGAAAGTCTGGATATCATGTCTAAGCGTGAGCAAGAAGCCCGTTACGATATCTTCCAAGAAAACTATAAGATGAAGATTCAAATAGAATCAAGAGTAATGGCCGATATGGCATTGAATCACATTATTCCTGCGGCAATTAAGTATCAAAGTCAAGTAGTTGATAACGTAAGAGGCTTAAAGGATATTTTCGCTGGAGAGTTTGATACTGTAGCAAAAGAGCAAATAGCGATTATCAAAGAATTGAGCGAGCGTATTGAGCTTGTTCGTTCTAAAGCTATGGCAATGACTGAGGCTAGAAAGCAAGCAAATAAAATTGAAGATCCAGCGGCACAAGCAAAGTCATATTGCGATACCGTTGTGCCGTTCTTTGAAGAAATCAGATATCAAGTAGATAAATTAGAATTAATTATTGATAACAACGATTGGCCATTGCCGAAGTATAGAGAAATGCTCTTTACCAAGTAGGTTTATCGCTAAATATATTGAATGCCTCGCTTTTCAGAGCGGGGCATTTTTACAAATGTCAAGAAAATGCTTATTTTGGCAAACTTAATAACCGGTACTTTTCGATAAATAAGTAAAACCGTATGAGACTGTTAAAAACTACTCTATCAATCTTAGCTATTGTACTAATTCATTTAACGGCTACTGCACAGCGTAAAACGCCTATTCAACAAGCCGATGAAGCCTACTTCAATAGAACCTACTACAATGCAATAGATCTTTATAAAAAAGCTTATTCAAAAGCCAAAAAAGCAGATGATAAAAGACGAATTCTTTATCATATAGGCCTTTGTTATTATGAACTTCAAGATAATGGTAACGCTCAAAATTGGTTATCAAAAGCGGTAAAAGCTGGTTATGATAAGTCTGATGCACAGTATTATCTAGCAGAAGCAACAAGGATGCAGGGAAAATACGATGAGGCAATCGTTGAATTTCAAGCATTGAAAGAAAAGTATCCTGACGATAAAAGAGCTGAACCAGGAATTAAGTCTTGTCAATTGGCACAAGAGTGGAAAGATAATCCTACACGTTATGTTGTTGAACCAGAGCCGCTTTTGAATTCGAAACAATATGATTTTTCCCCAGTTTTTTCAAGTAAAAAATATGATGAGTTGGTGTTTACCTCTTCTCGTGAAGGTTCTGTAGGTAATGAAATGGATCCAAATACTGGAGAGAACTTTTCAGGACTTTGGTCTACAAAAAGAGATAAAAAAGGTAAGTGGGCTGTTCCTGTTCTTTTGTCAGAAACAGTTAATACTGCGGAATCAAACGAAGGTTCAGCGGCAATGGACAAGAAGTTCAAGAAACTGTATTTTACAAGATGTCAATCTCAAAAGAATAAAGTAATTGGTTGTGCTATATACTCATCTGCTAAGCGCGGTAGAGAATGGGATGTAGCTGAGCTGGTTAAAATTAAATCTTCTGATACTGCCAATGTTGGTCATCCAGCAGTAGGTTTAGGTGATCAATATATGTTCTTTGCTTCTGATATGGAAGGTGGTCAAGGTGGAAAAGACATCTGGATGGTGAAGTACGACAAGAAGAAGAAAGAATGGAGTGATCCAGTTAACATGACAGGAATTAATACTCCTGGTGATGAAATGTTCCCTTTCATTCACAAGAATGGCGACTTATACTTTGCTTCTAATGGTCATCCTGGAATGGGAGGTTTAGATATTTTCGTTGCAAAGCGTCAAGGACAAAATGATCGTTGGTCAGATGTTCAAAACATGAAATATCCAATTAACTCTCCATCTAACGATTTCGGAATTGTATTTGAGGGTGATAAGAATAGAGGGTTCTTGTCATCAGATAGAGATGGTACTAGAGGCAAAGATGATATCTGGTCATTCAGAGTTCCTCCTCTGAAATTTATTATCGATGGTGGTATTACTGATGTTGAATCTGGTCAACCAATTTCTGGTGCTAAAATTATGTTAGTAGGAACGGATGGATCATCTGTTGAAGTTGTGGCTGATGAGTTGGGGTACTATGAATTTGATGATAAAGAAGGTTCTACAGAAAGATACATTGCGGAAAATACTTCGTATACTATTGAAGTAACAGCTTCAGGTTACTTGAAAGGTAAAGGACAAGAAACTACTGTTGGTATAGAGAAATCTACTCGATTCAAGCACGACTTCAAACTCCAATCTATTAGAACTAAAGAGATCAAATTCCCGGAAGTTCGCTATGATTTTGGTCGTTGGGAGCTTCAGGTTAACGATGAAGTAAATTCTAAGGATTCATTGGATTATTTATATCAAACATTAACAGATAACCCGAACATTGTTGTTGAGTTGATGGCTCATACTGATACTCGTGGTGGAGATGCGGCCAACTTATCTTTATCTCAAAAACGTGCTCAATCTTGTGTGGATTACTTGGTTTCGAAAGGAATTCCGCAGGATCGTATGGTAGCAAAGGGGTATGGTGAAAGTGAGCCAATAATGAGTGATGAGCAAATCAATGGATTACCTACCAAAGAAGAGCAAGAAGCAGCTCACCAAAAGAATCGTAGAACTACTTTCCGTGTAATTAGAGATGATTATGTTCCTGCTCCTACAGGTCCGTCTGAAATAGAAGGTACTGAAGGAGAAGAAGAAAGTTCTGAAGAGAGCGGAGAAGAATAAATAGTATAGAGTATAGATTCAGAAAGCACCTCGGTTATCGAGGTGCTTTCCTATTTTATAGCAATAGCCATGAGTGATGCATCAAGATATGGAGCACGAGGTGTTTCAGCAGATAAAACAGACGTTCATAAGGCCATCAAGAATGTAGATAAGGGCTTGTTCCCAAAGGCATTCTGTAAGATTGTTCCAGATTACCTTACAGGTGATGAAGATTATGCCATAGTGATGCATGCTGATGGTGCAGGTACCAAATCGTCTTTGGCTTATGCTTACTGGAAAGAGACTGGAGATTTTTCAGTTTGGAAAGGAATAGCACAGGATGCGTTAATCATGAATATTGATGATTTACTCTGCGTTGGAGCTACAGAAAATATTTTACTCTCTTCAACAATAGGTAGAAATAAGCAACTGATTCCAGGTGAAGTCATTTCAGCCATTATCAATGGAACTGAAGAGTTGTTAAGTTCCCTTCGTCAACATGGCGTTGATATTATTTCAACAGGAGGTGAAACAGCAGATGTTGGAGATTTGGTACGAACAATTATTGTAGACTCCACAGTTACCGCAAGAATCAAACGAGACGAAGTAATTGATAACGCCAATATAAAACCGGGTAACGCAATAGTTGGATTAGCCTCATATGGTAAGGCAAGCTACGAAACAGAATATAATGGTGGTATGGGAAGCAATGGCTTAACCAGTGCCAGACATGATGTATTCAGTAAAAACGTAGCGGCAAGATACCCTGAGACATATGATCATGCTGTACCACAAGACTTAGTTTATTCTGGTTCAAAGCAATTAACGGATAGCGTTACAGGTGTAGATGTAGATGCGGGTAAACTTGTACTTTCTCCTACGCGAACGTATGCCCCGATTATCAAAAAAGTATTAAAAAGCTATCGCGAAAAAATTGATGGCATGGTACATTGTAGTGGTGGAGCACAGACTAAGGTTCTACACTTTGTTGATAATGTGCATGTGATCAAGGATAATATGCTTGCTATTCCACCATTATTCAGGCTAATTCAAGAACAAAGCAATACTTCCTGGGAGGAAATGTACAAGGTGTTCAACATGGGGCATAGAATGGAAATTTACACCGATCAGGAAACAGCTCAGCAAATAATTGAGATAGCAAGATCATTTGAGGTAGATGCCCAAATCATAGGGCGAGTAGAGGCTAACGACACCCCTCAATTGACGATAAAAACCAAGGAAGGAAGTTTCGAATATGTAAAATAAGGGTTAATATTTACTATTTGCCCAACAAACTATTAAATTTGCCGCTTGTAGAAACTTACTTTGGTACAAAAATCGTATCAGATTGATTTTGAGTCGATTCGATAGTTATTATTGATCCCTCAAGACTTCAAACTTTATAAAATTTCAGGGGCAAGAATCGTAGTTTCTATCATTCTTGTCCCTACCCCAAGTAACGAAATTGTTATGTTACGAATCTTTGTGTCTGCCAAGACATTGTCGGTTGCCATCTTAGTATGGCACCTTACCCTATTATCGGGTTTTGGTCAATCATTAACCATCTCAGGAAAGGTGGTTAACGAGAAAGACAATACCCCCCTATCTTTTGTCAATGTTATTGTCAACAATAACACTCAAGGAACTACGACCAATATTGATGGCTTCTTTTCAATCAATGTAGAGGAAAAACAACTCAAAAAATTGAGTTTCAATTATGTAGGCTTCGAAGCGTTTATTTACCAAGTCAAAACCAAGGCTGACATTAAACCTCTTCGCCGAAAGTTGACTATCAAACTTTACAAAAAAGCCGCTGATGATACCGAAACTACAACTTCGTCCAATGCCAACCCCGCCAACGAGGTGATTAGTAAAGTATACGCCAATCGGAAAATCAATCATCCAGCTCGGCTTAAATCTTATCAATACAAGGCTTATCACAAGTTTTATGTCAACCTTAAGAAAGTTATTCCCTCCCAAATAGATTCTTCGGAAAACCTTGATAGCACCGAACGAAAACTCGCACACTACTTACAAAAGCATCATTTGTTTTTGAGCGAATCGGTCACCAAGCATCAGTATATTTTTCCTAATTACTCTAGAAAAACACTACTGGGAAACCGCATCTCGGGTATTCCACAACCAGGGTTTGTCAATATTGACCATCAGCTTCAACCCTTTTCTTTTTATAAGGAGCACATCAATGTATTTGGTAAAAAATACCTGAACCCTATTAGCCGCAATAGCCATAAAAAATATTATTTCGAGATTAGCGACACTTTACTTATTGGAGAAAATAGCATTTATGTCATTAGTTTCGCGCCTTTGTACAAGAAAAACTTCGAGGGGCTTAAAGGTACACTCTATATCAATACCAACAAATACGCGATCCAAAATGTGGTGTTCGAGCCAGTAGATGATCACCAAGCCAATAGTTTTCGCATTCAACAGGAATACAGATTATTGGAAGACAAGTTTTGGTTTCCAGTACAACTAAGTATGGATATCATTTGTCGAGATAAAAGCTTGGGAACCAGACCAATGGTGGGTACCATGCGTACATTTCTACAAGATATTCAGCTTTTCCCTCCTTTGCGAAGAAAAGATTTCGATAAGATCACCTTTTTGGTAGATCCTATGGCCAACAAACAAGGAGAGGAATTTTGGCAACAACAACATCAAAAGCATCCTCTTACTGCCAAAGATCAGCGTACTTATACCTACATCGACACGGCCAACAATCAACGGTTGACCAAGCGATTTTTCAAGATACTCGAGACGGTTACTTACAATAAACTCACTCACAAGTTTTTAGACTTTAAGGTCAGTGAAATGCTCCGTTATAACGCCTACGAAGGGGTAAGATTGGGCGCTCATTTCTCGACCAATCACGAAGTTTCTGAAATTTTTCAAGGAGCAGGTTATCTGGCTTATGGCCTAAAAGATGGTAATCTCAAATATGGGATATCTTTAGGCGTTCAAAACTTTTTTCAAAGGTTTGATCCTCAGGTAGGAATCTATTTTGCCAATGATGTATTTGAACCAGCCAACTTTAGCCTTCCTTCTCCTCAACGTTGGTTTTCACGAAATTACTTGCGAAGCTTTCTTACTTCTCGTATGGACCAGGTACAAAAGCTGGGGGGATACCTAAGAGTAAGGCCATTTCGTAACCTACAGCTTATCTTTAACTTTGAAAATCGGCGTATTGATCCTGCCTATAATTATGAATATCTGGAACCTTCTCTCTCTAATCCAGCAGATTTTAGCATCAAAAACGAATTTAACATCACCGAGGCTTCTATAGGCTTTCGCTTTGCTTATCGCGAATCATATTTACAAAGT
>DIYR01000156.1 GCA_002429085.1 Flavobacteriales bacterium UBA6049 | reverse complement strand
GGTCACTGGTTCGAATCCAGTATCGCCCACAGATAAAAAAGCCGTATCGAGAGATATGGCTTTTTTTGATCTCCTCATTACCTCTAGCTTTCACTAAACTCGAGCACGTATAAATTTGCCTACCCCGCTTGTACTGAAACTTCATACTACAGTTTGATCTGAACATTACTCTTTTCTTGCACTGACTTTCAGTTCAATTGTAACAATTGCTCGTTCAATACATTCAGCTACTGGAAAAGAAGAACTAAGAACAATTTCACTTGTGGCTCATTGAACGATACATATTTTATATAAAAAAAAGATGCTTATATCTCAAGTTCCTATTTATCAATTGAATTGCTTATTAATAAACTAAGTCTAATTTCGTTAGCTAAACAAATCTTCACAAGATATTATGAAGCCTCACGTGTTACTTACATTCATTTTATTCATCTGCACAACCTTACTTTCAGCTCAAGATACTAGTTCCGCAAGTACAGAAACAAAGGAAAAAGGGTATGCTAAACTGAAAGGCGGAACAGTTATCCCTTTAGGCAACTTAACTGATCTAGAATTTCAATCTGGAGTTAGAGTTGAAATAGGAGCTGATGTTTATACCGATTTTTTACCAGGTGCTTATATTACCGGTGACTTATTCTACTCTAACATGAAAATAAATGAGAACAAACTCATTGAAAGATTTACAGAAGAGAATAAGACGCTTCAACCGAGCAACATTTCAAATCAAACTATTTTCGGATGTTCTTTTGGCGTTGGTTATGACTTGCATATAACAAAGAATCTTGCAATATCACCACAAATAAATTACTCGTCATTTATAATAGATATTGGAGGGGTTTCTGAAGCTATTCAAAATGACAATAATGGAAGACCATTATATATCGAAACTTATGATGACTTCCTTACATTTGGAATGGGACTGCGGCCAGGAATCACAGCTAAATGGTTCTTCAGTGAACATGTTGGAATAGGAATTACTGCTGATGTTGATCTGTATCTGTATTTCGATAATAAGTATAAAGAAGTAACCTACTTAGACCCTAGTCTTGGACCTAGATATCCTGATAGTTCCTTTGGTTTCGGAATTGAGCAGAGTATGACAACTAATATCTTAGGTGTTTTATACATCAAGATTCCCGATAGTATTTTCTAATACGGTTGACTATTTAGTGCTGCTAGTATAAACTGTTAGCGTTTATTTGCACCTGTGTTAGGCTTAAAGAAATTAGATTGGTACATCATCCGCCAGTTTCTGGGGACGTACATATACTCCATCCTGATTCTATCAGTAATCATTATCATTTTTGATGTTTCTGAGAAGATTGATGATTTTACCGATGAGCGTGCCGCAGATGCCACTTTATGGAATATCATATTTGATTATTACGTCAATTTTGTACCATTCTTCGTAAATCAATTCAACGCACTATTCGTATTTATCAGTGTTATTTTCTTTACTTCTAAGTTAGCCTCACGGACCGAAATTATTGCCATACTAACTAGTGGTGTAAGTTATGTTCGATTACTTAGACCCTACTTTATTGGAGCAGTATTTCTAACAGCCATCAATTTACTAATGACTCTTTTTGTAATTCCTGAGTCTAGCAAAGTGAGGATAGAATTTGAAAACCGCTTCATCAAGAATGCTCCTCGGTTTACCGAAAGAAATATTCATTTGAAACTAGATGAGAACTCTTATGCTTATTTCCAAAGCTTTAACATCAACAGGAATACGGGGTATCAATTCTCACTAGACTCATTTGATGGCCAAGAACTTAAATTTAAACTGCTAGCTACGTTTGCCAAGTGGGACAGTGTAGAACAACACTGGACAATTCAGGATTATATGATCCGAGAAATCAATGGTGATGAAGAGTTTATCCGAACTGGTAAAGAAATGGATACGGCTCTTACCATTACTCCTACTGACTTTAAGTTATGGGAGAATAACACAGAAACCATGAATCAGATGGAACTCACGGCCTTTATTGAACGTGAGAAACTAAAAGGAAGTGATTTAGTAAATGCCTACTTGGTAGAGAAGTATAAGAGGTATGCGTTTCCTGTAGCTTCACTTATTTTGACGATGATGGGGTTCGCAGTTGCCAGCAGAAAAGTTCGTGGAGGAATAGGTATGCATCTTGGTTACGGAATCCTTTTATGCGCAACCTACATTATGTTTAGTCAAATCTTCTTTGTGTATGCTAGCAAAGGAGGCTTAGCTCCAATTATAGCCGTTTGGATTCCAAACATTATTTATGCGGGTATTACGGTTTACCTTCTCAGAAAAGCCCAGAGGTAAAAAAAGCTTGCCACAAATGATGCAACAAGCTTTTTCAATTAATAATGATGTATAAACTGGTTTTACAGTCTTCTATACATCTCTTCTATGTTCTCCTTAGTTAAGTTCTTCTCCCAGTCGTGACCTAAAGCATGAGTCCACATATGAGGAAGATTGTACGCAACATCAGCCATTTTACTGATTTCCTCGTCACTCCACTGAGCAGATAAACCTTGAGGTAAATCAATATTATGATGATCAATCATTTGTTTAAACTCTTGTACAGCATCACCATAAAACTCTTCTAAATGATTAAACGCAATGCAGTTTGCAAACCCATGCTTATAACCAAATACATAAGACAACCCATACGACAATGCGTGACAAGCTCCTACCTCTGAATAAGTCAAACTCAATCCACCAAACAAAGATGCAATCATCAACTTCTCATCATTCTCTGGATTCTGTCCTGAATTATCGCCTAGAAAAACCTCTCTACATAACTGTACTGATTGATCTCCATATGCTTTAGAATAAGCATTGTAGAAAATGCCACTTTCAGCCTCAATATCGTGAATGTATGTATCCATTCCAGTGTAGAACCATTGATTACGCGGAACAGAAGAAGTTAAATCAGGATCAAGAATAACCTGATTGAATACTGTCCAATCACATTTCAATCCAAGTTTTTTAACTGGGCCAGTCAGTACAGCAGTCATAGAGCATTCAGCACCAGTACCAGAAATTGTTGGAACACCTAAGTGGTAAATTCCAGGCTTCTTAATTAAGTTAAGACCCTGATACAACGTTGAAGAACCTTTATTGGTAAACATCAACGCTGTTGCTTTGGCTATATCCATAATACTACCACCGCCAATTCCTACTATTCCGCTTGGCAAACCATACTCTGCTAACACACTATCACGCAGTTCGTCAACTTGTTCTGTGGTAGGTTCTTTGGGTTCTACATCAATGTATCGAACCACATCTTTTGGCCCAACAGGAATTCTATCAGCTAATGGTTTTCCTTCAAAGTAACTATCTACTACGAATACGAAAAAGCCATCGTTTTCTTTACGAACAGGAGCAATAATTCCGTCTAACTCATCAAATGAGCCACGACCATAAACTACCTTATCAATGTTCTTAAAATTCTTGTGCATTACCCTACTTTTTTAATCGAAGCGACCATTTGATCTGCAAAAGACTTCATTTCTTCTTCAGTCCAAGTTGACTTGACTCCTAAAGAGATTAATCTTCCAATTACTTCTTGAGATTTAGGAAGTTCTAAGTTTTTATAGTCTTGAGGAGCTCCTAAATGATGAATTGCCATCTTAGCTGGTGAACGTAGTTCTTTCAAGTGATCCCATTGATTAATGAAATGGTACATGTTCGTAAACCAGTAGTTAAACCCACCTAATCCATCTTCTGCCAATTGTTTTGCTGCAGATTGTGCTTTTTCTTGAGTAGGTAAGAAAAAGTTTAAGAATGTCCCAGAATCGCCTTCTTCATCATCCATATGACGGAATGTAATTCCCTCTACTTCTGCTAAACGAGATTTAATGTAAGCCTTGTTTTTTAGTTTAGCCGCTCGGATATCTCCTACTTTACGCATCTGTGCTAAACCAACAGCTCCATTCAATTCACCCATTCTAAAGTTAGTACCTAAAATTGGATGTTGCTCCATACCACGGTTATCCCCAATATGATCGTGACCATGATCTGAAATTTGCTCCATATTATGGTATACCTCTTCACTATTGGTAATACATAAGCCTCCTTCACCGGCAGTAGTAATCTTGAAAAAGTCCATGCTAAATGCACCAGCCTTACCAAATAATCCAACAGATTTTCCTTTATAGAAAGCACCCATTGCTTGTCCACAATCTTCAACCAAAGTCAAGTTGTGTTTTTCACAAACTGCCACAATCTCATCCATATTAGCAGCAGCACCACACATATGTACTAACAACACTGCCTTTGTATTTGGAGTAATTGCTTTCTCTATTCCTTCAGCACTTAAACAAAGAGTTTCGTCTAACTCTGCAAAAACTGGTAACCCACCTGCCCAAAGAACCGCCTCAATAGGTGCAATGTATGTGAATGGCGGAACAATTACTTCATCTCCAAAGCCAATACCTGCAGAAGCCAACATAGTGCTTACAGCAGTAGAACCACTAGAAACTGCATGTGCATATTTAGCACCTGTATAAGTAGCAGTCACTTCTTCTAACTCGCGTGACTTCCACATTCCATTACGTAAGTGTTCATGGTTATATCTGAATAAGCATGTGCTTTCTAACACGTCCATTACTTCTTTGCGCTCTTCAGCGCCAAATACATCCATTCCGGGCATAATGCTTTTGTTTTTAAATATTCGAAGCGAAGATAAAATTCTACCCCCTTCTCATACCAATCTAAGAACGCATCTTATATAAAACGAAAAGCACTAATCCAATATCGAGAATATAATCTCACAAAAAGACCATGATTATTCAGTGCCAACAGTTAGTTTATAAACTATACGGACAAATCGAAAAGTGATAGATAACATTCCCTGCTATTATCCATCCAACACACAATAGGCATATTGATTGAATAATAGTAATAAATCTAAAACACACAGCTATGAATATACTATTGATTGAAGACAACATACACCTAAGAAGAACTATCAGATACTATCTTATTTCTCAAGGACATTACGTAAACTCTTTCCCAAATGGAAAACTGGCTTTTGAGCAAATTTCTGAGCAACTACCAGATTTAATAATCACTGATATTATCATGCCCATTATGGATGGATATGAGTTTTTAATTAAGCTTCGTCAAACATGTAGAACTTCCAAAATTCCAGTTATTGTAGTTTCTGCCATGTCTTCTTACTATCAACAATACACAGCACAAAAGTTTGGAGCTAACAAATACATTCGAAAGCCCTTTACACAAAGCGATTTGCAGATTGCAATAGATCATATTGCAGCTGCATAAATAGTTTCTGAATTAAAATACCTTCGCACAAATTTTTTGGGCATGAATTTCTTAGGATTAATCCCTGCACGTTTTGGATCAACTCGTTTAGAAGGCAAACCACTGGTAGATATCCATGGCAAACCTATGATTCAGCGCGTCTATGAACAAGCATCTAAAGCGCTAGAGCATGTATATGTTGCTACAGACGATGAACGTATTGAGCAAGTCGTAAAAGGATTTGGTGGCAACGTTGTTATGACCAGTAAAAATCATAGCACTGGAACTAACAGATGCATTGAAGCTTTAGACAAAGTAAATGCAATGGGGATTCAGCACTTTGACGCTGTAGTAAACATTCAAGGGGATGAACCACTGTTAGAACCAAGTCAACTACAAGAATTAATTGCCTGCTTCAATGATGGTGATTCTTCATTTGCTACACTGGTTACTCCTGTAAGAAGAATTGATGACCTTTTTAATGAGAGCGAAGTATTTGTTACGCTAGACAAAAATCAAAATGCACTTTATTTTTCTCGTTCTGTTATTCCATTTGTTCGAGATACTCATAAAAGTAAATGGCTTGAGAAAACCACCATCTATAAACACCTAGGACTATACGCTTATACTGGCAAAGCTTTAAAAGAATTTGCCACCCTTTCTCCTGGCAACTTAGAAGAGCTAGAATCATTGGAACAACTACGCTGGCTGGAAAATGGAGGCTCTATAAAAGTCGGAATAACGGTACATGATTCTATTCCAGTAGATACCATTGATGATCTTGAAAGAGTACGAGATATGTTCAAACATCTCGAAGGACCTAGCATCAGTGAATAACTAATATATTCTCCTACTTTTGGAGCCAGAAATTTCGAGTTTATGAGCCAGAAAAAAGTTCAAGTTGGCAATGTTACTTGTGGGGCAGATGAATTGTTCTTAATCTCCGGTCCTTGTGTGATTGAAGAAGAATCAATCATGATGCGTACCGCTGAAAAAATCAAAGAAGTAACAGAACGTTTAAACCTTCCTACGATTTATAAGGCATCTTTCCAAAAAGATAACCGTAGCTCTGTAGATTACTATATGGGTCCTGGAATGGAAGAAGGCCTTCGCATTTTGCAAAAAGTAAAAGACGAGTTCGGATTTCCACTTTTAACAGACTTACACTATCCAGATCAGGTAGCTCCAGTTGCTGAGGTGGTAGATGTAATCCAAATTCCTGCTTACTTATGTATGCAAACTACTCTAACAGTAGAATCTGGAAAGACTGGTAAAGCCGTAAACTTGAAACATGGTCAGTTCTTAGCTCCTGAGAACATGATTAAGCCTGTAAACAAAATAGAGTCTACTGGAAACGAAAACATTATCTTAACAGAGCGTGGTTACACATTTGGATACAACGATATGGTTGTTGACCCACGTAGTTTCTACGAAATGCGTAAAACAGGGTATCCAGTTGTGTTTGATGTAACCCACTCTATCCGTAAATACGGTATCCCAAGCTCTGACCCTAGTGGAGGTGCTCGTCAATACTTAGGCGTGTTAGGAAGAGCGGGAGTAGCAGCTGGTGTAGATGGTCTATTTGTAGAAACACATCCATGCCCAAATGAAGCACTTTGTGATGCTGCGAGCCAATTAGACATGAATGAATTAGAAGAGTTCTTGAAACCACTAATTGAACTTCATGCTGTAGAATTAAAGTACAGGAAATAAGTAATTAGATAGAAAGATTCATCTTTGCCGAAATTTTGGGCTATCCCAACTTCAATCAGAATTCAATTACACATGGAATTATATTTAGATTCAGCTGACATTAAAGAAATCAAGCAAGCGTTTGAAATTGGTTTCATCGATGGTTTAACAACCACTCCAACGTTTATGCACCGTCATGGTATTACCGATGTAGACGGAACTATCGTTGAATTAGCGAAAATTGTTCCCGTACTTCAAATCGAAGCACTTGGAGAAACAGCTGAAGAAATTGTTGCAGAAGCATACCGCCAAGAAACACTTGGATTAGATCGTTCTACTACGGTTTACAAGATTCCTGTTTCTATGGAAGGTTTAAAAGCTTGTAAAGAATTAACGAAAGAAGGTTTCTTAGTAAACGTTCATTTGGTATACACTTTACAACAAGCATACATGGCAATGCAAGCGGGTGCAACGTACGTTTGTCCACTTGTTGGCCGTTTACAAGATCAAGGAACTGATGCTTTACAATTAGTTGAAGCATGTGTGAATGCAGTAAACTACTATGGCTATGACACTAAAATCATGTTCTCTTCTGTGCGTAACGTAGAACACGTACGCAACGCTATTGAAATTGGTGTTCATACTATTACTGCTCCTTGGAAGATCATGAAGCAGTTGACAGAAAACCATTTCACTGAGATTGGTACTCGTCAATTCTTTGAGCATACTCGTTTAATGACTGTTCGTGTTAAAGACATTATCAATGACAATAACCCAACAGTAACTGGTGATTCTACCGTAACAGATTGCTTGTTGAAGATGACTTCTGGTGGATTTGGTGCTGTAACAGTGATAAATGATAACCAAGAGCCAATTGGAATCTTTACAGATGGTGATTTGAGAAGATTGATTGAAAGCGATGGTGGTGCTGCAGTAACTAAGAAAATGAGTGAACTTTCAATGTCTACTCCATTGAGCATTGATGCAAACGAATTGTTGTTTGAAGCTCAAACTCTTTTCACTGAAAAGAAGGTTGATGAGTTAGTTGTTACAAGCAATGGAAAAGTTGTTGGAATGATTGACATCCAAGATTTGGTTAAGCTAAATAGCTAAACTAACTTGGTCTTTCCATCAAAAGAGAAAGACCATGGATAAAATTCAAGATATATTTGAAGCTAAGGGAGGTGAATTTGTTTCATCTCCCTTTTCTATGAAAGACCGTTTACACCGCATTAAAGCAATTATTTGCGATTGGGATGGTGTATTCCACAATGGCTATAAAAACGAACACGGTTCCAGTAGTTTTTCTGAAGCAGATTCTATGGGCATGAACATGCTTCGCTTTGGATTGTACTTAGAACACAGTAACACTTTACCACAAACCATCATTATTACTGGAGAAAATAATGAAACCGCTTATTACTGGGCTGAAAGAGAACATTTAGACCTTGTTATTTTCAAACTGAAGAATAAAGTTGAAGCTCTTCCATTCTTAAAGAAGCAATTCGACTTAGATCCTGAAGAAATTCTTTTTGTGTTTGATGATATTTTAGACTTATCTCTTGCCAAAGAAGTTGGCTTGAGAATGCTTGTAACAAGATCTTCAAACCCTAATTTCATAAGCTACTGTAAAGAGAATAAGCTTTGTGATTATGTTACTGGACACAGTGGAAATGATCATGCCATAAGAGAGATAAGTGAGTTATGCTTAAAACTTCTAGGTCGTTTTGATGAAACAATTGACAAACGAATGGAATATACTGGAGACTACCAGCCTTATATTGAATCCCGAAACGAAATAGATACAGAAATCATTACGTTGAAAAACAGAATGCCAGTAATGAGATAAAAAAAGCCGTTGAAGAAATCTTCAACGGCTTTTTTGAGTTTGGTCAAGCTTTTAACCTAAAACCTAAGCTGTACTCCAGTCATAAAATTGGTTCCAGCTTGAGGGAAATAATTCAACAATTGTTGCTCACTACCTCCACTGTAATATCTATAAGTCCAAGCATTAGATTCGTATTCAATATCGAATAAGTTACGTACCAAAATATACGCAGTAATTTCCTTAAAGAGCACGTTCTTAACTGTATAAGAAAATCGTGCATCGTTGATGAAATACGCATCTAATTTACGGTCATCGCTTTCCGTGTTGTCCACAAATTGTTCTCCTACATACTTTCCAAACAAAGCTATCTCTGCTTTGTCTTTCACTTCGCCTTTATTCAAAAACAAACCATCATACTGATAACGAACAGTAATTCCACCAATTACTGATGGAGAAAAGGCAATATCTGTATTACTGTGTTCAACCGTAACTCTTTCGCCATCCCAGTTATCAACCTGCTCGGTCCAAGAGTCAATTTTGTTTTGTGAGAATGTAGCATTTAGAGCTATATCTAATCCTTTATATACCTTGAAGCCTGTTTCTATTTCAACACCTGCTCTGTAAGTGTCTTCAATGTTTGTTCTAACTGGAGATCCAACGTCATTTAACTCACCAGTATTCACCAATTGGTTCACATAATCCATATAGTAGAAGTTTACTAATCCACTGAACCAATTATTGCGGTAACGGTAACCTAATTCATAATCAATTAATTCTTCAGATTCTGGTGTAGTTCCAGGATCCGCATCAATGTAATCGTTTCTGTTTGGCTCACGTTGTGCAACAGCTACTGACCCGTAAAGTTTATGTGCACCTTGCTCAAAAGTTAAACCTCCCTTAGGATTGAAAAACGCCATATCATCGCTTACGTCAATCTGCGTATTTCCTTGGTCAAGGCCTAATACATTATATGTAACCAAACGATATTGTAAATCACCGTAAACATTCAAAAAGCTATTTAGCTGATAATTCACCTTCAAGTAATTATTGAAATCAGTCTTAGTAGCTTCATTATCATAGTAACGATCGTAGATCTGACTATTACTAGCATATTCTGCCCAAATAATCTCACCGTAATGCCCGCCAACATATTGGTTGTATGCACCACCAAAAGTGGCATTCAACCTACCTTTTCTGTAGTCTAGAGTATAAGTTCCTCCATAAAAGTCATTATCAAGCCATCTTCTACGAATCAAGTTTGTTTCTTCAATTATAGAATCTCCAATTACAACATTATCTAAGTTGTAATCAGCAAAGCTCTCCTTAGAACCACTATTTAGATCGGGGTTATATCTATCTCCTTTATATTGTTCAAAATACCCTTGTCCTTTAGTATAGTGTAGGGCTGCTGAAAAGTTAAAAGCTTCGTTAATGCGTTGCGTAAAATGCAATTGATAGTGATTTTGATTATAGTTATCAACCTCATCATCATACGTGTAGGCGTTGTAAGTTCTGTCATCGTCTAGCTTATCTTCAGGAACACCATTCCATGCTTGATATGTTCGCTCTAATCCGTTGAATGTGATAAACTGAAGCGTATTTGTTTTCCCTATGTATCCAGCCCTGAAGTAATATGACTTTAAATCAGATTCAGCTCTATCAACATAACCATCGCTTGTTATTGATGATAATCTACCATCAAATACAAACTTATCATTCACCAAGCCAGATCCGAAAGTAATTGAGTGTCGCCAAGTATTAAAAGAACCAACTCCGCCTTCATACTGTCCATAACCTTCTTGTTGAATATCAGTAGTACTCAAATTTACCGTTCCTCCAAAAGCACCCGCTCCATTGGTAGAACTACCAACACCACGTTGAATTTGGATAGAATTTGTAGTAGATGCAAAGTCTGGCATGTTTACCCAAAACACACCTTGTGATTCTGGATCATTCAATGGAATACCATTGATTGTAACATTTACTCTGGTTGCATCACTACCACGAACTCGCATCCCAGAATAACCAACACCAGCACCAGCATCAGATGTAGTTACAACTGACGTAGACATATCTAAGATGTATGGAATGTCCTGTCCTGCATTTCTCAAATTAATTTGATCACTGCTTACATTCTCAACAGCCATAGGTGTTTTATCATCAGCGCGTGTACCCTCTACAACAAATTCAGTGGCCTCTACCGTGGCTTGTTGTAATTGAAAATTGTGTTCCAATTCACTACCAGATGCAGACAAAGTATCGGTATGCGATTCATAGCCAATAAACGAAGCTGTGATGATTACCTCACCAGATTTAGCTCCAGTTAACCTGTATTTACCTTGAGCATTGGAAGATGTTCCTAGAAAGGAGCCTTCAATACGGACGGTAGCACCAGGAAGAGGATTCCCTGCATCGTTTGTAATTGTACCATTGATAGTAAGTGGAGTTTTTTGCGCTTGTGTAAAGGATTCGAATCCACAACACATAGCGAGTAGTAATAAAATAGATCTTGTTTTAGACATCAACATGCCATTAAAAATTTAAACAAGAAACTGGGGCTATTTCTCTACTCAGTGAAACATAGCTTAATTAAATTGTACCTACGCCAGCATTACCTGGATCAGGTTACACCTCTACATGAAGAGGTATGGGTATAATCTCAGCCTCTTAACGAAGCACCCCATGAGACGCGGCAAAAGTATAGAAGGTTATGAATTAAACGGCAAGCGCTTAAGGGCATTTTGAAAGCGTTCGACTCCTTTTCCTGAAATCACTTCGAAATCAACGCCTCTATCCTTTAATAAGGACATATATAGTTTGAAAATGGCTTTTCTATCATTTAACTCTGGATGCTCACGTAAAGGGTCTGGTACCCATGGCAGATCGATATCCATTAAAAACGTTTGTTCATACTTCATTACGTTCAATGCCTCCTGAATGAACGGACTAACTGAATTGTACTTGAACTTACTCCATACCCAAAACACTTCTGGCCCAGTATCACATATCACCAATCTCTTTGCTTGCCAAATGGCTCGTTGTTCGAGTTCCATTTGCTTTCGTAACATTATATCTAAATCATCTTGAACATAAGGACGATCTAACTCTTGTAAGTATTCTCGAGCAGCTTCAGGAACCCAAGGTTCGTGGTAATAAGTAGAGAGCTTCTCGGCTAATGATGATTTTCCGGTAGCCTCAGGCCCTGTAATTCTGAGTTTCAAATAGTTTCTATTCATGTTCAGTATAGCAGTAGATGATGCATAGGCACAAATCTAACAATCCAAACAGAGCATGGTATAAGCTGTTTGCTCTAGTAAATTCAAAATTCTTATGAGTAATTATACCTATTCACCGTTCAAAGTAAAATCTTTGTAAAAAAGAAAGTGCTTGTTCTGATTAAGCCATATATTGGCTTGCTCAAAGCAGTTTAGTGGTCTTTTAAATAATACTTGGCAACGCATTTTGTATGCCTTCGTTATTCGGGAGTCACCAAAAAGAAAACCAACAGACATGATTCAAGACGTAAAATTTGATTGCAAACACTTTAGAGGACACATTCCGTGTAAACCAAATAAAGAAGCAAACAAGATTTGTTCGTCTTGCGATGTATATGCTCCAATTAGTAAACGCATCTTAATCATCAAGCTTGGTGCTATTGGTGATGTAATTCGAACTACACCATTAGCTCACCGCTACAGAAACATGTATCCTAATTGTCATATCACATGGGTAACTCACTCGCCAGACGTACTACCTAAAGAAGGTATTGACGAAATCTGGAAATGGGATGCCACATCTGTATTCAAGGCAAGACATTTAGAATTTGACATCGCCCTAAACTTGGATAAAGAGCCTGAAGCATGTATTTTATTAGAAAAGGTTTCAGCTACTGAAAAGTATGGATTTATTTGGCGAGACAATCACTTATCTGCTGCAACTCCCGCTGCTGAACATAAGCTTATCACAGGACTTTACGATAACATCTCACAACAAAATACCAAACACTACTTAGACGAAATTTTCGAGATATGTCATCTTGATTTTCAGGACGAACCTTACGAAATCAGACTAAATAAAGATTTAGCTGAGAAATGGGCTTCATTAAGAAATTTAGCGGATGGTAAAACCATTGTAGGACTAAACACTGGCTGTGGTGCTCGCTGGCAAACACGCTTATGGCCGAAAGAAAAATGGATTGAGCTGATTCAGCAACTACAAAATCAAGGATACTTTCCTTTGTTACTAGGTGGTAGAGATGAGCATGAAACGAATACTTTTTTCTCCAACGAAACTGGGGCTCATTACCCTGGACATTTTTCGTTGGAAGAGTTCATTGCTCTTACTTCTAATTGCGATATCATAGTCACTCAGGTTTCTATGATGATGCATATTGCACTAGCACTAAATATTAAGATGGTGCTACAAAACAACATTTTCAATCCACACGAATTCTATCTATATAATAATGGAGTTCAAATAAGACCTAGTACAGGTTGTGATTGCTACTTTGGTCAGTCTTGTAGTAGAGAACGAAGATGTATGCATGATCTAGCATCGAATACCATCTTTGAAGAAATCGAAAAAATAAACGCACAATAAGCGCACATCATGCGAATTGCATACTTGTCTACCTTTTATCCGCTCAGAGGCGGAATTGCTCAATTCAATGCTGCTCTTTATAATGAGTTAATAGCACAAGGACATGAAGTAAAGGCGTTTACATTCAGTAGACAGTATCCTGAAATGTTGTTTCCTGGAAAAACACAATACGTTACCCAAGATGATGTTGCAGATAAAATTGATAGTGCAGAACTTCTAGATACCATCAATCCTTTTACTTATTTGTCAACCGCAAAGGCTATTCGTGAGTTTCAGCCAGATATGTTGCTGATGAAGTACTGGATGTCGTTTTTTGGACCATCACTAGGAACTGTTGCTAGAAGATTAGATTCTAACACTAAGGTGGTGACTGTTTTAGACAATGTTATCCCTCATGAAAAACGATTTTTTGATGATGCTTTTACAAACTACTTTCTAAAAGCTCATGATGGTTTTGTTTCGATGAGTCAAAAAGTAGATAACGACTTGAAAAGCATTATTCCTAGTGCTAAAAGCCAATTGTTACCGCACCCCTTATACGATCATTTTGGAGCTAAACTGGACCAAGGCGAGGCTAGGAAACAACTCAACATCCCACAAGATAAAAAGGTGTTGCTTTTCTTTGGTTTCATTAGAGACTACAAAGGTTTAGATATTTTGATAGACTCATTCGCTCAACTAGATTCATCTTATCATTTAGTAATCGCTGGCGAAGTTTATGGAAGCTTTGATAAGTATCACGCACAGATAGATCAGCACCCACTTAAAGAACACATTAGTGTATTTAACGATTACATTGGCGACCATGAAGTACCTAAGTTCTTCTCTTCGGCAGATGTATGTGTGTTGCCTTATAAATCTGCCACTCAAAGTGGAATCACATCAATTTCATACCACTTTGATTTACCACTAATAGCAACTAACGTGGGTGGATTAAAAGAAACCATATTTCATAATGAAACAGGGTTGATCTGCGAACAACCTAACGCTCAAGACTTGACAGCAACCATTCAAGAATTCTTTAATGCTGGAAACACACAAAAGTTTGAGGAAGGAATTCAAAAACTAAAAGATGAATGGTCCTGGAAGACATTTGCAAAGAACCTCACATCTTTTGTAGACACACTTTAGGAATTAGCCAACTGTTGTTCTGTATATAGCTTTCTCCACTTAAAGAACCCGACAATTACGGTGATCACAAAGAATATGAAAAGAAACGATGTTAAGTACATTTCTTTTTGCCAATACATGTAAATTCCAACACTATCAACTACCACCCAATACAACCAGTTTTCTAACATCTTTTTGGTAACCATCCAGGTAGTAAACAAAGCTCCAACAGTTGTAAATGAATCAATGTATGGCATAGATGCTTCGGTAAACTGACTCAAGCTCCATCCAACGACTAGAGTTCCACCTACAATAACGCCAACATATAACAAGTGCTTTCTTAATGAGTGTACCACAATAGGTGGTTCAACTTCTTCGTCAGATCGCTTTCTCCACTGAGCATAGCCATACCCTGCCATAAAGAGGTAATAAAATTGTAAACCCATTTCAGCTAATAGATCTACCTCCCATAAAATAATGATATAGCAAATGGTACTAATAGCTCCGAATAACCAGCACCAAATAACTTCTCTAGCAGCTAAAATCAGGTAGGTAGCACTTGAAAATACAGCAACTATTTCTAATATAGATTGTGCTTTCCAGGCGTCTGCTACAGCTAGTAAAACCTCATTCATCTAGACATAATCAATTGGATCGTTCAACACCTTCATCACGAATGACACCTTTCCTCCTTGATCAAAATCTTTCTTGATTTCTTGTTGAACCAAGTTCATCACCACATCATACTCTCCGAAAATTCGAGTACTCATATTACAAGTAATGATCTCAACATTTTCATATGTATTGATACGTTCCAAAAATTGATCTACTCGCGCTAAGTAAGAATCTTCAAGCGCATACATCGTAATTTCTACTCCTACCCTCATTTTTTTAATCACATTCACATGGCTTAGACCACTTGATTTCAGTGGACGAAGGTATGAGTTTACGAATAGCGGCTTGCTCCTCTTCAGTCATAGTAATAATGCGCATATCCAGCACTTCTAGTTGGTCGCATTTCTTGATACTGTTCGGCAATTCGATGATATTTGTAGACCAAATATGAAGTTTCTTAAGCTCCGATAACTCTCCTATATTTTCTGGTAATACATCAAGAGGATTTAAACCAAAGTCTAAGACTTCCAAGCTCTGTAACTCTACAATTGATGGAGGCAAAGAATCAATTTTGTTTCTAGTAGCTACTAGTGCTTTCAGGTTTTCGAGTTTACTGATTTCAGGAGAAATCTCTTTGATTTTGTTCTTTGAAATATTTAGCTCAACAACGTTCGTCAACAAAAACAACGAATCTGGCAAAGACTTCAGCTTTTGCTTTGATAAATTTAGATTTAGTGGGTTTTTAGGATAGTTAAATGCTTCACTAATACTATAAACCTCTATTAATTCTTGTGCAAAAACACTATTAGTAACCCAACAAACGATGAGCACTAGCTTCATCACTTTCAAGTTGTTTTTTAAGCGCCTCAATAGATTCGAACTTTTGCTCATCTCGAATACGATGTTTAAATGTTACTTTCAAACGTTGACCATAAATATCGCCTGAAAATTGAAACAAATGAACTTCCAACTTAACATCACCATTATCTACAGTGGGGTTAGTTCCTAAGTTTAGCATACCATGATAGGTTAGCCCATTTACTTCGCAATTCACAGCATAAACGCCATTCTCAGGAATCAATTTTGTTTGTTGAGCTACATCTATGTTAGCAGTAGGATAACCTAAATCCCTACCCAGCTGTTTTCCCTTAACTACGGTTCCAGTCAAAGAGTAATCATAGCTTAGGTACGTCCTAGCCGTGTCCAAGTCTCCTTCTAGTAACGCCTTTCTGATTTTAGTCGAAGAAACGTTCACGTGATCCACATCAAGAGCTTGTATCTCTTCTACATCAAAGCCATACATTGGCCCGAACTCTTTTAAATGCTCGAATGAACCTTCTCTATTTCTTCCAAAATGATGATCGTATCCAATCACCAATTTTTGTACTCCTAGCTGAGTGACTAACAAATCTCTTACAAACTCCAAAGAAGTGGTTCTAGAAAACTCCTTACTAAACGGATGAATAATCAAATGATCTAGCCCAAACCGTTCCAACAAAGCAATTTTCTCCTCCATAGAGGTTAACATCTTCACCTCAGCATCTGGTTGTAAGACTGAACGTGGATGTGGATCGAAAGTCAATAACACCGTTTCGCCATCGCACTGGTCGGCTACTTCACGTAAACGTTTGATAATTTTCTGATGACCAATATGAACACCATCAAACGTACCTGTTGTTAACACCACTGTACGATCAATTTTTAGGAACTCTTCTATATGTTGATATACTCTCACAGCTAAAAACCTATGGTAGCAAAAGTGAAAAAAACCCACATACCATTAAAGATTGCCTGAAGAATCAATTGATATGCGAATAAAACTTTTAACACATCTATGCGACTTTATGAATTATGCTACTTTTGCCGCAAATTTTAGTAGGTCTATAATTCCAAAATTATATAGGAATGTCTCAAGCAAAAGGTAAAATCACCCAGATCATCGGTGCGGTGATTGATGTAAGTTTTGATACTGATCAGGCGCTTCCAAACATTTATGATGCTCTTGTTGTAAACAAGGATGATAACACTTCTATCGTATTAGAAGTTCAACAGCACATTGGTGAAGATACTGTACGTACCATTGCCATGGACTCTTCTGATGGTTTGCAGCGTGGTATGGAAGTACTTGGTACTGGTCGTGCAATTGCAATGCCAACAGGTGAAGCGGTAAACGGTCGTTTGTTTAACGTTACTGGTGACAACATTGATGGGATGCCACAAGTCTCTAAAGAGAATGGTCGTCCTATACACGCTGAGGCTCCTAAGTTTGAAGACCTTTCAACTTCAACTGAAGTTCTTTTCACAGGTATTAAGGTAATCGACTTGATTGAGCCTTATGCAAAAGGTGGTAAGATTGGATTATTCGGTGGTGCCGGTGTAGGTAAAACTGTATTGATTCAGGAGTTGATTAACAACATTGCAAAAGGATACGATGGGTTCTCTGTATTTGCTGGTGTAGGTGAGCGTACACGTGAAGGAAACGATTTGCTTCGCGAGATGCTTGAATCTGGTATTATCAAGTACGGTGATGATTTCATGCACTCTATGGAAGAAGG
>DIYR01000228.1 GCA_002429085.1 Flavobacteriales bacterium UBA6049 | reverse complement strand
TATTCCGAGCGAACTGTCGACAATGGCCAATTCTACTTCAGATTGGCCACAATGGGCTATAAATATCGGATTTATTTTTTGTACTCCATTTGCCTGGATGTTAGATTTAATGTTTCAAGAAATGCCCGTTAACTTGTTTTTAATGTGGGTTTTAACTGCAGCATTAACTGGGGTGTTCGCTTATGGAAAGTACTTGAAATCTGAGTATATGTCGCCACTTATTTTTGGTGCTTATACAATATTTGGAGTCACACCAATTTTAATTGCCTCATTTCTAGGTTTAAATGTAATGTACGTAAGAGATTATGGAGAGGATAAAGTGATGCTTCCAATTGTTAGGGTCAACTCAACTTACGGGCAAGTTGGAATAGGAAATAATAGAAATACCGATTACAACTGCCGATTCTTTAATCCTATCGGATTGGGAAAAGATTTCATGAAAAAGAATGATGTAGAAATTGGAGATAGCGTTTTGGTAACGATATACCGTGAAGAGCATTTTCCGGGGTGGATAATGTACAATGGATTAGATCTAGAAGGGTTTAAACATGAGTAACCTACAAAGACGTGCAGGTAATAAGATAAACGTAAAACCATTGAAGGCAGACCAGCCAGAAAAAGACTGGCATTGGTCTTATACATTGATGTTGGTTGGGTTGTTTATAGGCGGTGGTATATCGTTGTTATTGGCATCTATTACCCTAATTACTTGGACTATGCTTGCGCGTATTTACCTCTTGGTTGGATTAGGACTCTTACTTATTCCTTACAAGTTGTATAACCAATGGTTGGGTATGGAACGTTTAGAAATTATTCTTGGAAGTTTAATGGGGATTGCTCCACTAGTAATGGTGTTGTTTCTTGCGCTAAACATGTTGTTTTCTGGTGCAAGAGTTGAAGAAACATATGCTATCACAAGCAAAGAATACAGACAAAATGGATGGAGCCCATACAACATGATTGTATTTTTAGAAAACGATATGTATAACGATTTCCAAAAGGCAAGACTTTTTGACTTAAGAGATAATCCTGAAATACAACGAGCTTACTCTATTACCTACATTAAATCAGAGGGAGCTTTTGGGTTTGAAGTGATTTGGGAAACCAAATTCAATTAGAATAGCCCGTTCAGGTTCAGATCATTCAAGTTTACTTTTTCAGTATGATCAACAGGAAATGTCTTGCTCAATAGTAATGCTCCCCCTTTGATGTCTCCATAAATGTGGACTTCAATTTTTTGAGAAAAGGCGCTCAACAATAAGCTAGGCCAAAGTTCTTGAAGTGTTTTGCCACTTTCTGCCGATAGTTCAATAGGGTAAACCTCAGAAGAGTTCCCCTTGATAGAGAACCCTTCTGAAAGTTGTGCTTTACCAATAGATTGCCCGTTAATATCGATGGCTAAATCCACATCTTTTACATTAAAAGACAGAGCGTTTGGGTTTTCAATAAGCACATCAATAGCCAAATCAATATGGTTTTTATCCATGTTTTTGACTTGTATATTCTGTACTTCTTTCACAGTAATATCCTCAATGTTAGAACACCCACTAAGGCTAATTAACCCAATCAATAACGCAACTATTTGTGACCTCATTTTTTCAACTCAACGTAGTGCTTATAATACATTGGAATGGTTTCAATTCCTTTGAAATAATTGAATACACCAAAGTGCTCGTTTGGAGAGTGAATGGCATCAGAATCTAATCCGAATCCCATCAAAATAGATTTCATATCCAATACTTGCTCAAACAATGCAACAATAGGAATGGATCCTCCAGAGCGAACTGGAACAGGTTTTTTACCAAATGTTTCTTCCATTGCCATACTTGCTGCTTTATACTCTGGCGTATCTATAGGAGAAACGTATGGCTGCCCTCCGTGGTGTGGAGTAACCTTTACTTTAACACTTTTTGGTGCAATACTCTCAAAGTGAGATTGGAATAATTCAGTGATTTTATCTGGATCTTGAGCAGGAACTAAACGCATAGAGATTTTAGCATATGCTTTAGAAGCAATTACCGTTTTTGCTCCTTCACCAGTATAGCCACCCCAAATTCCGTTTACATCTAATGTTGGACGAATGGAATTGCGTTCCATGGTACTGTAGCCAGTTTCACCATGAACATCATCTATGTCTAGGTGTTTTTTGTATGCATCTAAACTAAATGGAGCTTTTGCCATTTCAGCACGCTCTTCGTCACTTAATTCAATTACGTCATCGTAAAATCCTGGAATCGTAATGTGATTGTTTTCATCTTGCAGAGAAGCAATCATTTTATTTAAGATGTTAATTGGGTTGGCAACGGCACCACCATACAAACCACTATGCAAGTCTCTATTTGGTCCAGTAACTTCTACTTCAACATAACTCAATCCACGTAAACCAGTTGTAATAGAAGGAGTATCGTTTCCTAGCATTCCAGTATCAGCAATAAGAATAACATCTCCAGCAAGCTTTTCTTTATTGTCTTTTAAGAATTGTTCAAGACTTGGAGAACCAACTTCTTCTTCACCTTCAATCATGAACTTAACGTTGCACGGAAGAGTATTGGTTTTAATCATTGATTCGAAGGCTTTTACATGCATAAACATTTGACCTTTATCATCACATGCTCCTCTAGCAAAAATGGCCCCCTCTGGGTGAATGTCTGTTTTCTTAATAACTGGTTCAAAAGCCGGTGAATCCCATAACTCTAGCGGATCAGCAGGTTGAACATCATAATGACCATAAACAACGATGGTAGGTAAAGATGGATCAATGATTTTTTCAGCATAAACAACTGGAAAACCAACAGTTTTGCAAATTTCAGCTTTATCAACTCCAGCATTTACCAAACTTTCTTTAACAGCTTCTGCAGTTTGTAAAGTTTGCTCGTTATAGGCCGAATCTGCACTGATAGAAGGGATTCTTAAGAGGTCAAAAAGTTCCGATAAATAGCGGTCTTTATTCTCTGAAATGAAATTTTTTACTTCTGAATTCATAATGTATAGTGTTGATTGGCAACCGTTTATTATTTTAACGTCTTCAAATGGCCGAATCAAAGGTATGAATTGCCTTGAGAGGTCATCCTAAATCGAAAGAAGTCGCCATGAAACTCAAGTTTTATCTAGCATATGTGTTAGGTGTGATTTTAAACATACCAGCAATTACACAAGCACAAATGATTGTTACGGATAATGCTCCTTACAATACTGCCAATTACTTAATTAATAATGTTTTTTCTGACGGAACTGTTCAAATAAACAATGTCCAAGTATTTGGGCAGGCAGGACAATATGGCTATTTCGGTAATGGTCTAGCCGCAGTTGGAATGGATAGTGGGATAGTTTTAAGTACGTGGCATTTAGGATCTGTTTCTAACAGCCCATTAGCACCGAACTGGGGATTTCCTGCTCCAGGAAATGTGAATAATACAACTGGAATAAATTTTGGATTTCCTTGGATGGGAACAGCAGCATCTAACAATTTACTTTCTGTTTCTGGGTCAGTACCTGGACTGTTGGGTGCGAATTTTGCACCTGCGAGTGACGTTAATTCTGCGTGTGCTATATCATTCGATTTTATTCCTACTCAGGATACTATGGAGTTTAAGTTTGTGTTTGCTAGTAGCGAATGGAATACCTTTCCTTGTACGGGTTTTAATGATGTTTTCGGCTTTTTTGTTTCTGGACCAGGAATGGCTGCATCGTTTAACTCTCCTCCAGGGTTTACAAACACCGATAACGTAGCATTTGTACCTGGAACTAACATTCCAATTACCATCAGTTCGATTACGCATCCAACTCAAACAGGAAGCTGTAATCAATCCTACAATACCCAATATTATGCAGCGGGAAATTCTGGTGGACTGACGTTATCAGCAAAAACAACAGTTTTAACAATACAGTTTCCTGTGCAAATCTGTAATGTCTACAACTTTACTATGGCTATTGCTAATGCAGGCGATGTTGCGTTGCAATCTGCTGTATTCATGGAAGGAAATTCATTTGGAGGTACCCAACCTTTCAATGCAGTTATTGAGCCAGTATACAACACAATCGGTGGAGATAGCATCATTTATGAAGGATGTGCAGGTATTGATCTTACTTTTGAGCGAAACGACACACTTCTTTTAGCCGATACAATTCCACTAGATATTTTTGGATCTGCAATTCCTGGATTAGATACTGATCCAATTCCAGATTCATTGTTTTTTGCAGCTGGTCAAGACAGCATCAGTCTATACTTTGATATTCCAAATGATGGTCTAATAGAAGGACCAGAAACACTATTTATTGCAATCAACGATACGAATATCCAAATTGGTTGTGGGAGTTTCGAAGGTGATACATTACGAGTAATTATTGAAGATGCTCCCGAGATTGTTGCAGATCCAACAACTGATACAGTAATGTGTACAGATCCTCCAGTTAACCTTATGGCAAATACGACAAGTGGGATTGGTCCATTTGATTTTCAATGGAGTACAAATGATAGTGTTGATAGTATTTACGTAAACACACCTACAGCTACCACAGAATATTATGTGACCATAACAGATGCTTGTTCGCTATTCACAATAGTAGATACGGCCACTGTTGTGATAGAAAATCCCCCCACCTCAATTAATGCTGCCAGTGATACTATTACTTGTGAAGACCCAGGAGCTTTGATTAGTGTAAGTGTTACGGATCCAATGCCAGGATTGGTTTATCAGTGGAATAGTGGGCAAACGTTGGATAATTTTTATCAAGTGAACCCTTTTGGAAGTACTGATTATATTGTAACAGTTACTCAAGCATGTGCGGGTTATTTTTTGATAGACACATTTGAACTTGTTCTTGATAATCCTCCATTTACAACTTCTACAGACGACATTACAATAGACTGTACAACCGGCTTAACAGATATTTCGGTGGAAGTAAGTTACACAACTCCTAACTTCCAGTTTGAATGGAATACGGGTGTAATGGATTCTGTACA
Source organism: Flavobacteriales bacterium UBA6049 (assembly GCA_002429085.1). Lineage (GTDB taxonomy): Bacteria > Bacteroidota > Bacteroidia > Flavobacteriales_G > Salibacteraceae > UBA6049. Next base: position 4,914 of record DIYR01000228.1, on the reverse strand, counting down.
GACGGTGAACCCACTAAATACAACCATCTATTACATATCTGTAACAGATGCATGTGACGCATTGACAATTGTAGACTCAGTAACTGTTTTCGTAGAAAATATTCCATTGGTATCCAGTTCTCAGAACGGTTCTATTCCGTGTATATGGGATTCAACGGAAGTAGGACCAACCGTTTATGGAGGGTACTATCCTTATTTCTACTCATGGAGTACTGGAGAATTTGATTCGGCTGTAGTGCTGAGTTATACTCCTAACTCTATGTCACACTTTGTTACCATTACAGATGTATGCGGTCAAGAACAAATTGAGGAAATAGATGTCATCATTCAAGACTACAACCCTATAGAAATTATCCCTTATGAAAATGATTCAGTAACATGTCTTGGAGATGTTTACAAGTTTGAAACTCCAAATGTTATAGGAGGATCGGGTAGGTATGCAGTTTCATGGGATAACTGGGTGACCAGAGACGATGTCATTTCAGGTGTAGCAAATAATTCTCAAACATTTACAGTTCAAGTAGCTGACCTGTGTAATCTAGATTCAACCTCAAGCGAAGTTTCTGTCATTGTTCCAAGGTATGATCAACTTAGCTTGAATATTCCATCTGATACGATTACCTGTTCGGGAGACGAAATTGAACTGCTAGCAACTGTAAGACATGGAGCAGGTGGGTATGAGTATTACTGGAGTACGGGTAGTAATGATGAGTTCATTACTGTTGAACCAATTGAGCAGCTAACAAATCGTTATACAGTGACGGTAATAGATCAATGTGGTAGTTCTGTTTCAGGTGAGATCAATGTGGAAACAGGTTCTCCAGAGGCATTTTTCGATGGCGAGTTTATTGATGGAGTTAATTTAATGCTTCGAAATAAGAGTAATGATGCAATTTCATATGAATGGAATTTTGATGATGGAAACACCTCAAATGAAGAGCATCCTTGGCACAAATATGAAGAAGATGGAACATACAGTGTAAGGTTGACTGCTATAGATGAAAATGGTTGTAGAGATAATGCCATGGTAGTATTTGAATCTCCGTTGAGAACATTTATTCCGAATGCATTTACACCAAATGGAGATGGCAAGAATGATGTGTTTAAAATTGAAGGAACTGGGTTTTCTGACAATGAGAATATTACTCGCTTCAATATTGTGATATTCAATAGATGGGGAGAAGTTGTATTCTCTTCAAATAATCCAGATTTCGTTTGGGATGCAAATAATGAAGAAAACGGAATCTATGTTTACCAACTAACAATAGAGGGTTTAGGAAGCCAAAAAATTGAGAAAACAGGATCAATTCAAATACTCTTCTAACACTTAATTCTGAATTACTATAGGGAAGTGGAGTTCAAATCGAGCTCCGCTTTTTTTTCCTTCTACCACTTGTATCGTTCCTTTTAGTGATTTTACAAAGAAATGGACGAGATATAGCCCTAAACCAGTTCCTTTTGCTTTCCGAGTATCTTCATTCCCAGATCGGTAGAATTTCTTAAAAATAGCTTCTCTCTCTTCTGAAGGTATACCACTTCCCTCATCTTCAATAACTAATTCAAATTCTGACTCATGTTTAGATAAACAAACATGAACAGTGGTGTCTTTAGGAGAATATTTACGAGCATTTTCTATAAGATTGGTCACTATTGATTCAAATGCACTTACATCCGTATGAACGATAATTTCGGGCTCAATGTCAATTTGAAACTCATGCGAAAAATGCGCTGCTTGCTGGTTGCAAACTCGTTTAACAAGGCTACTTACGTTTACCTGTTCTGGAACTATTTGATAAGAACTATCATCTACCCTTGCAGCCAATAGAATATTACTGACCAGTTTTTGTTGACGTTCTACATCATGCAAGGCGTTCTCTAAAACTTGTTCTGTTTTTTCTTCGGATAGTTTTCTGCGTTGCAGGGTTTGTAAATACAGTTTGATTGAAGCCAAGGGACTATTCAACTCGTGTGTGATACTCAATAGGAAGTTTCTTTGTTGCTTGGCAACCTCTACTTCTCGCATAAAGGATTTTCTAACTTGGTAAAATCCTATAAATAGTATAATTAAGAAAACGGTACCTTCTCCAAAAACCATCAATACCTTTTTATTAACTACTTGGTTTTCCGAGTTGATTTGCTCACTTGCTAATTCAATATTGAGAGAGATGATGAGGTATGCCCACCAACAAAACTGAAAGAAAATGTAAAGAACAAGCAAATAGAAGATTACTAATGGTCTTGGTATATTCTTAATCATGATGATGATTTCTTAACCTCAAAAATACGATTCAATGAATGTGAAGTAAAACAAAGGCCACTTTGCTTCTCTAGTTTTGTATTGCAACAAAACAACCCCCAATGCGAACTATTAAATTCATTAAGTCCAACGAGGTTATTCGTTTCTCCATTCAGATAACTGCAATTGGAGCACTTTCACTGATGGCCGTTTACCTTACAAAATAACGTGCTATCTCTTGAGTATTTTATTTACTGCCATGCCATAAAAAGAAGGCATATACTTGAATACTGAACCAACATTAATTTTAAACTCTTTTCTAAGAAACCATTGATTCAATCCAAAACCAATAACGTAAGTAAGCAAGGTCCCATAGGCAGCACCAATAACGCCATAGCTCTGAATAAAAAAATAGTTGAAAACAACATTTAACAATCCAGTAAGAAGTACAAAGTAGAAGTTGATTTGCTGTTTTCCACTGGCATCTAGAATAACACCAAACTGCCTAGCAAATGGAATGAATAGCGAGTAGAATAAAGTAACTCTCAAAATATCTTTCGTATCAGCATATCGCTCACCAGCTAGAATAACTACTGTTTCTTCAGCAAAAATGAACAAGACAATAAGAGCAGGAAGAACAAAACAAAGAATAGAAGCTACAGACTTTTCGTATAAATCTTTCATGGCACTTTTATCACTTGTGCCACTCATTTTTGCGGCTTGCGGAAAAACAATTTGGGCAATTGCTAATGTGGGAACTTCAACCAAATTAGCTATGCGAATGGCTGGATTGTACTGAGCCACCCCTTCGGCAGATATCATTCTTCCTAACATCCATTGATCGGTATTTCTAATCGCTTGTGAACTGAGGTTTGTACCAAACGTGTATTTCCCAAAATCATACAATCGTTTCAGCCACTCCTTTGTAAATTGGGTAGAGAAGAATTGCATTCTTCGTGATGGAATGTAACCAATAACCCCTCCAAAAATCCAAGTCCCCAAGTAAACAACCGTAAGTTCTGTGAAGCTTGGAACCCTATAAGAGGCATAGCACCAAACTAAGTAAAAGAAGAATGAAGCACTCCTGCTTACATAAGACCAGAACACACCTAGAAAATCAAAATTGGCTTGTTGTACGAATTCCAAATGAGTGACTATAATGAAGAAGAAAGAGGCCCCAATAAACCAATAGAACATTTCAACTAGTTGAGGTGCACCCCAGAAACTAGCAAGGAATTGGGCAATGACAATAAGTACGACTGATTGAACAACGGTAAATAAGGTGTTGAGTATTAAAGAAGAACCGAGAATTTTTGTTCTTTCTATTGGATCCTCAGAACTTGCTAAATGTTTAACTAAACCATTTCTTACTAAACCATTGCGCAAAACACCTAAAATGGTGGTGATAGTTAAGAAAAGAGCCCAAATTCCAAAATCTTCTTTGGATGGTAAAATCCGAATCAGTAGCATGAAACCACCAGTGCCAAATAGTAGCATACTAGCGCGTTGTGCCATAGTGAGTAAGCCAGATTTGATCCAGTAGTTTTGTTTAGACATGCGGTTTCGTTTCTAGGGGGTATCTATCAAAGGTAACCGAATACCAATGAAACTTCCTGTTCATTAGGAATTGATGCATTGATATATCGTTATTTTTGCCGCAAAATTCAGAGAGATGAAAGTGGACGATCAATTGGTAGATAATGTGGCTCGATTAGCAAAACTTTCTTTTGAAGGAGAAGCAAAAGAGGCCATTAAGAAAGATATGACGCGCATCTTAGATTTTGTTGAGAAACTAAATGAAGTTGATACGGAAGGTGTAGAGCCTTTGATTTATTTAAATGATGAATCACTTCAATTAAGAACAGATGTATCTCAAGAAACTATCTCTCAAGACGAAGCGCTGAAAAACGCCCCACTCAAAGATTCAGATTACTTTAAAGTACCTAAGGTACTGAATAAATAATGAGACTTTTTCCTGTTTCCGATCAGGGTAAAGCGCATGCAGCCTTATTCGGAGCTAACTTAATCTACGGAATTAACTATTCTGTGGCCAAAGTGGTCATGCCTGAGTTCATTAAACCCAATGGATTCATTTTATTACGTGTTTCTGGTGCTGTTTTACTGTTCTGGCTGTTAGCTTCTTTGTATAAATCAAGTGAGAAAGTAGAGCAGGAAGACTGGGTTCGTTTGTTCGTTTCAGCTCTATTTGGTGTAGCAACCAATCAATTACTATTCTTTCAAGGGCTAAATCTCACTACTCCTATCAATGCTGCTATCATAATGACAACCAATCCAATATTGGTTTTGGTTGCGGCAAGTATCATGTTGAAAGAGCGCATTCAATGGATTAAAATCGTTGGAATAGTGCTTGGTCTTGGAGGAGCTTCTATGTTGATTTTATTCAATTCTTCCGAAGCTAATTTGTCCTTTGGTACAAATACCTTATTGGGCGATTTATTTGTATTCTTAAATGCTACTTCCTATGCATTGTATCTGGTTACTGTAAAACCTTTGATGGCTAAGTATCAACCAGTAACAGTTGTGAAATACGTGTTTACGTTCGGCCTGTTAATGGTATTGCCGTTTGGTTGGAACGACATTAGTGCCGTTGAATGGCAGTCGTTCACTTGGCAAGCAACAGCTTCGGCAATTTTTGTAGTAGTGGGTACTACTTTTTT
>DIYR01000005.1 GCA_002429085.1 Flavobacteriales bacterium UBA6049 | reverse complement strand
TTAGTAGGCCCTCCAGGAACAGGAAAAACTTTAATGGCCAAAGCCGTTGCTGGTGAAGCACAAGTTCCATTCTTCTCATTATCAGGATCTGATTTTGTTGAAATGTTCGTGGGAGTTGGAGCATCTCGTGTACGAGATCTGTTTAAACAGGCAAAAGAGAAATCTCCTTCCATCATATTTATTGATGAGATCGATGCAATTGGTAGAGCTCGTGGTAAAAACCCTATGCAAGGTTCTAATGACGAGAGAGAAAACACTTTGAATCAGTTGTTAACAGAAATGGATGGTTTCGGAACTAATACTGGAGTGATTATTCTGGCAGCAACAAACCGAGCAGATATTCTAGATAGAGCATTACTCCGTCCTGGTAGATTTGACAGACAAATTCATGCCGATCTCCCTGAATTAGAAGAAAGAAAAGCAATTTTTAAAGTTCACTTGAAGCCATTAAAAGTTGATGATTCTATTGAGGTAGATTTCTTAGCCAATCAAACTCCTGGGTTCAGTGGTGCTGAGATAGCAAACTTATGTAACGAAGCTGCATTGATAGCTGCACGTAAGAAACGTAGTCATATCACAAGAGATGATTTCTTGAATGCTGTTGACCGTATTATTGCTGGTTTAGAAAAGAAGAGTAAGATTATCTCTTTATCAGAGAAAAAGGTGATTGCATATCACGAAGCAGGCCATGCTACTACAAGTTGGTTACTAGAACACGCACACCCATTGGTAAAAGTCACTATTGTTCCGAGAGGAAGATCTTTAGGGGCGGCATGGTATTTACCAGAGGAACGTCAGATTACAACTACCAATCAAATGCTTGATGAAATGTGCGCAACGTTAGGTGGTCGTGCTGCTGAGCAAATCATTTTTGGTGAAATTAGCACAGGTGCATTAAGCGATCTTGAAAAAGTTACAAAGCAAGCTTATGCTATGGTATCTATGTATGGCTTAGACAAAGAAATTGGTAATATCAGTTTTTATGATAGCACAGGTCAATCTGACTACAGTTTCTCTAAACCTTACAGTGATAAAACAGCCGAACGTATTGATGAACGTGTTTCTGCCCTAATTGAAGAAATGTATCAGCGTACAATAGAGCTGTTAACTGAAAACAAAGAGAAGTTGACTCAGCTCGCTGAAAGACTTCTTGAGAAAGAAGTAATTTTCAGAGAAGATTTAGTTGGAATCTTTGGAGAGAGAGAAGCAGATGTTCAACGTCAAAAAGATAAAGAAGCTGCAAAAGCGCAAATGGAGCTACGTAAAAGCAGTGCTGCTGAACAAGCTAAAATTGAAGACGTGAAACCTACTGAAGAAGCTCCTAAAACACCAGAAATAAATAACCCGAATAACGATGAGTGAAATAAGTAATTGGATCCCAGTTTTTCGTTCAAGAGATAGATTTGATGTTGACCTTATCCAATCTCATTTAAGAGAAATGGGAGTTGAAAGTGTTATACTAGATCATCAAGACTCTATGTTTAAGACTTTTAACGACACAAACTCTGGATTAGATGTTATGTTACTCGTACATCCAGAAGACAAAGAAAAAGCAGAGAATTATATCGAAGAGCATAACAAAAAGGCTTGAGTAATTTCTTACAACGTGCAATCACAGGGCTATTATTCGTAACAGCCCTTATTGGTGGAATCTGGTATCACTATTATTCGGCAGTTTTACTTTTTGCCATCACAGTTTTGGTCGGGTTTCCAGAGTTCTTGAAACTTTCTAAGGCCAAACACTCAGCTGGTCTTCTCATTAACTCTATTGCTTCAATCGTCTTCTGGATGATTGTGGCCATAGAGAAAAATGAATACATCAATCTACTGGTCGTAGGGTACTTCATTGTACAAATCATTAGAACTGTATTCGATTCCAAAAGCGATCTAAAACAAATCAGTAAAGAAACATTTGGCCTACTTTACCTAAATATTCCTTTTCTGGTACTTCTTAGCATAGGCAAAACAGAATATACTTATGAACCTTGGGCTATGCTGATGATCTTTTTCATGGTATGGGCGAATGACACAGGAGCTTATCTTGTTGGTCGTTCTTTTGGAAAGACTAAGCTTTTCGAGAAACTTTCACCTAAGAAAACATGGGAAGGCACATTAGGTGGACTAGTCATAGCTATGATACTTGGTTATTGTTTAGCCGAATTTGTATTTGATTGGAATGGAATGATCTACATTGGAGCTGCATTCTTAACAGGAATAGCCGCTACTGTAGGCGATTTATTCGAATCAAAGCTGAAACGACAAGCTGGAGTAAAAGATTCTGGTAACATTCTTCCTGGGCACGGTGGAATATTAGATCGCTTTGATGCCTTACTCTTGGCTGCACCTGTTAACTATATTTACTTTAGCTTGCTGGCGTAAGTCAGTTCTCATGTATTTTTAGACTCTATTATTTAGCCTGTATGACATTACATAAAGAAGGAAGAGCAAGCATTACAATTGCTAGTGTTGTTTTTATAGCTCTGGTAGGAACAGCATATACCGTTTTTGCTGAGAACATGATTGTTCAAGCACTATTGTCAGCCATTGCTGTTTTTCAATTAGTAATCATTCTTCAATTTTTCCGCAAACCAGATCGTTCGTTAAAAGAAAACGATTTGTTTTTGTATTCTCCATGTGATGGAAAAGTAGTTGTGATTGAAGAAACTGTAGAAAACGAATACTACCAAGAAAAACGTATTCAGGTATCTATCTTCATGTCTCCATTAAATGTGCACATTAACTGGTATCCTATCAAAGGAATTGTAAAATACTTCAAGTATCACCCAGGTAAATTCTTAGTAGCTTGGCACCCTAAGTCATCTACAGATAATGAGAGAACTACAGTGGTAGTAGAGAATAAAAATGGGTTCAGTATTCTTCTTCGTCAAATTGCAGGAGCACTAGCAAGACGAATTGAGTGCTATGCAAAAGAAGGAGAACAAGTCGATCAAGGAAGTGAAATGGGATTCATTAAATTCGGCTCGCGCGTAGATATTTTCCTTCCTATTGGAACAAAAATTTTAGTCGATTTAGAAGAGAAAGTTACAGGTAACAGAACTCCAATTGCCGAGTTACCTATCAAGTAGCCAATCAACCAATTCTAAATGATTCTGATATTCAAAGGTCACATCTTCTTGGTGTGACTTTTTTGTTGGATTAAAGTACGCTTGATCTATACCAACATGTTTCGCTCCTAATAAATCGACAGGTAGATCATCGCCAATCATTAAACTTTCATTAGTCATAGCTCCGCTATTTACTATGGCAAATTCAAAAATGGCGGGATCAGGCTTTTTCACTCCAGCATGTTCAGAGGTCACGATATGATCGAAATACGGTGTAAGGCCAGATTGCTTTAGTTTGATATGCTGCACCTCATCAAATCCATTAGTGATAATATGCAATTTTGCATACTTGCTAAGTTCATCGAGCATCTCTATAGTATTTGGAAATAATCCTGTTTTCTCAGGACTTTTCGATACATAAAAAAAGCCCATCTGCTCAGCTAACTCATTTGAGTTTACTCCAAATTCTTCTATCGTTCTTAAAAATCGAGCACTTCTCAAATAATCCTTATCTATCTTACCTACACGATATTCATTCCAAAGCTCTTCATTATGCTGCTTGTAAGACTTGATAAATTGTTCTGAGGAAACAGATAAATGTTTTTCCAACTCATACTCCTCATACATCTCGATTAATGTTTGTTTCGAATTTGTTTCGAAATCCCAAAGAGTTCTATCTAAATCGAAAAACAAGTGCTTATATTTCATGTATCAAGTTTTGAATAAAAGCCACTACTGGCTCTGAGAAAAAAGTGAGCGCAACACTCCAAAAAGCAGATGCTATAATATAAGCTGGGATAGCTTTTTTATCGAATCGAAAATATTTAGCAGATAATAAAGCACTCACTGGGATGCTTATTAGTGGAATAAGAAAAGCAAGCCCAACAACACCAAACTTATTCTTCAATCGAATAATCATTCTGTTTTTGGCTGTAAACTGTTTTCTTGTTTTCTTCTTACTAGGCCATATCTTCTCCAGAAATGAGAAAAATCTACCTCCTAATTTATAGAAAAAGATGCTACCAGCTGAACCACCAGTAAAACTAATGATGATACTTTCCCACCATCCATAACCCGCTGCTAGAATAGCTCCAGGTGCCATCATGAATTTTGTTCCACTGAACAAGAAAAGGCCTAATACCTTTAGTATTTCTGCAAACATGTTAGTCCTTTTGACCGAAGGATAAATCTCCTGCATCGCCCAAACCTGGGACGATATATGATTGTGCTGTCATTTCTTCATCTATAGCACCTATCCATAATGTAGCTGGAGTTTCGATTGAATTCTTAATAAACTCAACCCCTTCTAAACTTCCTATAAGACTAACGAAATGAACGTGGTCTGGGGTTCCATATTCATCAATCAAAGCTTGATAACTCAGCGCTAATGAACTTCCTGTAGCGACCATGGTATCTGACAAGACCAGTTGTTTTGAGTTTAAAGAAGTACATGAAACATACTCAACCTCAATCTCAAACTCATTGTCACGATGATGTTTTCTATAGGCAGATACAAAACCATTATCTGACCTATCAAATACATCTAATAGACCCTGATGAAGTGGCAAACCAGCTCTTAAGACAGTAGCCAATACTGGATAATCGACCAGTTTGGGAACAAATGCTTTACCTAGAGGAGTAATTACTTCCTCTTCATGATAAACAAGTGTTTTGCTCAACTCATACCCTATAATTTGCCCCATCCGTTGCACATTTCTTCTAAATCGCATACGATCTTTTTGGATCAAAGAATCTCGAATTTCGGCTATGTACTGATTAAAAATACTGTTTTGCTCACCAAGAACTTTTACGTCTACTGCCATACCACAGAGTTTGATTCAAAACTATTTATTTCGAATGGATATACGCCATGACTTCAGTCAACACTTTCTTCCATTCTTGATCCCCTCCACTAACAGAAAAAGAATGGTTATGCCAAATAGAAACTATTACCCCTTTTACGGCACATACCCTATCTACCATTTCTTTCATTGAAATGATTGCTTCGTCAACAGAGGCCTTCTTGTATTGTATGAATGTTGCATCCATGAAAGCAAAAGGATGAATGATGATACTAGACTCTTCTTCTCTGTCCAAATCATAAAACCGAAAAGGAGAACACGTACCTGCGCGAAAGCCAATTTCTTCTGCATATCCCATAGAGTACTCTTCTTGAATACCAACCTCTTTAATTTGTTGAATAGACTTAGAAATATCAAACTTTAAAAAATGAAACCTACTTTTAGTTATTGGTTGTTTCGCCCATCTTTCTAATCGTTTCTTTTCTACTCCGAATCCTTCTCTTTCGTGACTGAAATAAGAAGGATGCAATCCCACATCCGCATAAGAGGAAACGTTTTGTAATACATCCATCATAACTGATGACTTTGGTGTAACTGGATCATATAACGTCTTCTCACCAACATGAAAGAAATAGATCACATCCGAATTTCCCCTATTCTCCTTGAAATCGTTATACGTGTCAAATGGGTCTACTATAGCTCTTTTTACTACCTCTAGTCTTTCCTTTACTAAATTCATCTGACCAAAAAGTACATTCTTTCCCATCCCTCCTATTTGAGTAACGAAGGATTTATGCCTGTATGCAAAAGGAGCATCAACATCTATAGTGAGTGTATGTTTAAATACTCTTTTCTCAGTAATGCTATTGGGCCAAGTCGATTTGATTGCTTCGAGTAACTTATCAACCCACTCATTAATAATTGGACGATTCAGAAACCCATTTTGAAATGAATAAGAAGAAGCAACTGGAAATCTTTGATGTTGATCTTTAGAATGAGGCAAATACTCTTCCCACCTAGATAGCAACCAAAAGCTCGCAGAAAACATATCAAATGGGATTGTTCCATCTGTTTTCAAAAAACAAGGAACTCCATTCCAATTAGTCACCCCATCGCTTAATGCTCCTTCTTGAATTGGGAAATTCAATAGTTTGTGAGGCTGAATATGAATGCACGGATAATTAGGAACTCGTTCCGTGTAAGAAATTACAGGAACATCAGGTTTCAATTCGTCTTCTTGCACAATTTGATATTCCTGCTTTCCTATTCCACTAAGAAGAACATCAATTACGTATAAAAACCGGCTTGAATTTTCTTTCGTTACAACTTGAATCATGTTGGTTAGATCAACCCTTCGTCAGCAAAGCTAAAGTAAGCATTGTCTCCAACGATTAAATGATCTAAAACAGAGAGATCCACATGCCTGCATGCTTCAATGAATTTATTAGTTAAATCCACATCTGCTTTACTTGGCTTTAGTTGACCACTTGGATGATTGTGAGCAAGTATGAGTGATGAAGCCCGACAAACTAGAGCCTCTCGTAAAATCAATCGCACATCTGCAACTGTTCCACTAATTCCCCCTTTACTCATGCACTTCAACTGAATTACCTTATTAGCTCTATTTAAGTAAATAACATGAAATTCTTCATGTGGTAAATCTGATATAGAAGGAAGAACTAATTCGAATGCCTGTTTACTGGATTGGATACTCTCTAGCTGTTGAGTAGATTCGGCTTTTCTTCGCCTACCCAACTCTAGTGCAGCTACTATAGAAATAGCTTTTGCCTCTCCTATTCCTTTGTGGTGAGTTAACTGATCAATAGATTGTTTACCTAACTGATTAAGATCGTGATTGCACGCTACAAGAATTTGCTTGGATAAATCAACAGCAGAAAGCTCTCTTGTCCCTGAGCCTATTAAAATTGCTAATAGTTCTGCATTACTCAAAGTAACTCTCCCTTTTGAGCGAAGTTTTTCACGAGGACGGTCGTCCTCGGCCCAAGAAGTGATAGGATAATAAGATTTGTAGGATTGTTTCATACACCAAAAGGTACAAACAAATCACTACAAAAAAGAAAACCCCGTTGCGCAGAGCACAACAGGGTATGTATGATATAAGCTACGTACTCTTATGACAGAGTTGCTACGTGCTTAGCTAGCTTAGATTTTAAGTTTGCCGCTTTGTTGCTGTGGATGATATTCTTTTTAGCAAGCTTATCTACCATAGAAACTACCTTAGGCATGAACTTTTCAGCATCACTTTTAGTTGTCATTGCACGTAATTTGCGGATAGCAGTACGAGCACTTTTATGCTGATAGCTGTTCAACTCTTGCTTCTTTGCAGAGCTACGAACACGTTTTAAAGCTGACTTATGGTTTGCCATAATAATTGTAATTCAAAATCTTTAAAGTAGTCCGTACGGGAATCGA
>DIYR01000246.1 GCA_002429085.1 Flavobacteriales bacterium UBA6049 | reverse complement strand
CGAGCCCAAGAGGAGGAGCAAAAGCAGTGTGAAAGCACTGCTTTTTTTGTTTGTAGATATGTTTTTTTGTCAGTTCTACTTCTTCTTAAAGAGGTTGTAAAATATCTCCAACACGCTTTAAGTGCGAGAAAGCAACTCACTTTTGTTTTGAGCCCTAGATAGGGTCAATGTAAAGCTTCTTCAAGCAAACCATTTTGTAATGACTGGCCTCTGCTTAATGGTATTGAATTACAGCTCGCACTCGAGCTGTTTTATTACGAATAAACGATTTTGGTTTGCTATTTAACCTTCTTTTCTTCTTTAAAGAAGCTTCGTTGGAATAGGAGAATAATACCAACACCTACAGAAATTGCCGTATCTGCTAGGTTGAAAATAGGACGGAAGAAAATAAAATAGTCACCGCCCATACCTGGTACCCACTGAGGCATAGTACCTTTAATTATGGGTAAATAAATCATATCAACTACTCTTCCATGTAGCCATTTTCCGTAACCACCTTCAGCTGGCATAAACTCGGCTATTTGGTAATGGCTATCAGAGAAAATAATACCGTAAAAAACCGAATCGATAATGTTACCAATGGCGCCAGCAAAAATTAGCGTGATGGCAATAATCAATCCACGAGGAGACTCTTTCTTAATAAGGAAATAGATGTAGTATGCCAGCGCAAATACGGCTACGATGCGAAATAAGCTTAATGCTAGTTTACCATAATCGCCACCGAACTCCATTCCGAATGCCATTCCTGGGTTTTCGGTAAAGTGAATAATAGCCCAATCTCCAAACACTTTAATCTCTTGATTGAGATACATACTGGTCTTAACCCAAAACTTAGAAGCTTGGTCTATGAGCAATACCCCAAACGTGATTAAAATAGGGAGAAGAATTGGTTTCTTTTTCAACATGCGTTGCAGTTACTATCTGTTAAAAAGAAAGATTGCTGACGCTTAGGCCAACAATCTTTCAAACGTCTGAAATTAGGGTTAGATGTTATTGCATGCGCTTTGCCTCAATGCTTAATGTAGCGTGAGGAACAATGCGTAAACGTTCTTTTGAAATCAACTTACCAGTTTGGCGGCAAACTCCATAAGTTTTGTTCTCAATTCTAATTAAAGCTGCTTCTAAGTGAGAAATGAATTTCTCTTGACGTGCAGCTAGAGCTGAGTTTTCTTCGCGAGACAAAGTATCAGAACCATCTTCTAACACTTTAAAAGTAGGTGCAGTATCGTCTGTACCATTATTGTCATGCGAGATGCTGCTATTCAAAAGCTCTAAATCTTTACGAGCTTCTACTAACTTACCTTCAATTAGCTCTTTGAATTCGGCAAGCTCAGCATCTGAATAACGTGTTTTTTCTTTTGACATGGCGTAGCTATTTCTATTTGTTTCTTGAAATCTTTAATCGGGTACTATAACCTGAATCTAATTCAGTTGAAACCACTCCTTCATCGCTCGAAAACTCTACCATTTCTAGGCTATCTGAGAGCGTTTCCGAGCAAATATAATCGAAATTCTGATTTAGCATTTGAGCCATAAAATCGGCCTTTTCTACTTGAATTTCAATTCGGTCGGTTACTTCAAATCCTCCTTCTTTACGCATGTTCTGAATACGGTTTACTAACTCTCTAGCTAACCCTTCGTGCAACAGCTCATTAGAGATTTGAATATCTAGCGCTACCGTAATTCCATTCTCGGTAGTTACTAACCATCCAGGTATATCATCTGTTGAAATTTCAACATCTTCTAAGCTAAGGGTCACACTTTCTTCACCTAAGCTTAATTCCATTTGGCCGTGTTGCTCTAACTCCTGAATCTCGTTCTGATCTAATTGATTAACTGCTCCGCTGATAGCTTTCATCTGCTTACCAAACTTAGGTCCTAGCGTCTTAAAGTTTGGTTTAATGCGCTTCACCAACACGCCCGAAGCATCTTCTAAGAACTCAATGCCTTTGATGTTTACTTCTGTTTGAATCAACTCTTGAACAGCCGATACCTGACGTTTGAAATCTGCGTTTAGTACAGGAATCATGATCTTCTCTAACGGCTGGCGCACTCGAATGTTCTCTTTCTTACGCAATGCCAATACCATAGAAGATATTTGTTGTGCAAGCGTCATACGAGTTTCAAGGTCTATGTCAATTTCTTCTTCAACAGTTGTTGGGAATAAAGCCAAGTGAACAGATTCATTTTCGGATTTCTGAGCCACTTTGTTTAAGTCGCGGAATAACTGATCTGTATAGAAAGGAGCAATAGGAGCTGCTAACTGAGCCACAGTAGTTAAACAACGGTACAACGTTTGGTATGCCGAAATTTTATCTTGACCATACTCACCACGCCAGAAACGTTTACGACTCAAGCGCACGTGCCAGTTAGAAAGATCGTTTACCACAAAATCTTGAATTAAGCGACCAGCTCTTGTTGGTTCGAATGAGGTATATGCTTCATCAACAGATTTCGTTAATGAATTAAGCTTTGAAATTACCCAACGGTCAATTTCTGGACGGTCTTTCCAAGCTATATCATCTTCTGCATATATAAACCCATCTACATTGGCATACAAAGCGAAGAACGCATAAGTGTTATGCAAGGCACGGAAGAATTTACGCTGAACTTCACTTACACCTTCTAGGTCAAACTTTAAGTTGTCCCAAGGTTGTGCATTGGTAATCATATACCACCGAATGGCATCAACGCCATACGTTTCCATGGCTTCGAATGGCTCAACAGCATTACCTAAGCGCTTACTCATTTTTTGGCCATTCTTATCTAATACTAATCCGTTTGATACAACCGCTTTGTAAGCAACCGAATCAAAAACCATAGAGCTGATGGCGTGCAATGTAAAGAACCAACCACGTGTTTGATCAACACCTTCAGCTATGAAATCGGCAGGATAGAACCCTTGTTGATCAACTAGTTCTTTGTTTTCGAATGGATAGTGCCATTGAGCATAAGGCATTGATCCAGAATCGAACCATACATCAATCAAATCGCTTTCACGATGTAGAGCCTCGCCTTTATCGTTTACTAATACGATATCATCTGCGTAAGGGCGGTGTAAATCAACCTGATCGTAGTTCTTATCCGACATGTTAGTTGGATCAAAATCAGCCAATGGATTGCTAGTCATAACACCGGCAGCCACTGCTTTATCGCATTCAGATTTTAACTGTTCTAATGAGCCAATGCAGATATGATCAGATCCATCTTCGTTACTCCAAATAGGTAGTGGAATACCCCAGTAACGAGATCTGCTTAAGTTCCAATCGTTCAGGTTTTCTAACCAATTTCCAAATCTACCTTCACCTGTTGCTTTTGGCTTCCAGTTAATGGTTTTGTTCAAGGCAATCATGCGATCTTTCTTAGCAGTAGATCGGATGAACCAAGAATCCAATGGGTAGTATAATACAGGCTTATCAGTTCTCCAACAGTGCGGGTAACTATGCTCGTATTTCTCAATTTTAAATGCTTGTCCAGTGAGCTTCAACTTCAGCGCAATTCGCTCATCTACGCTCAAGTAGTTTTTCAAGTTAGGAATGATGGACTGTAGTTGTTCTTTTTGCTTCTCGAACTCAGAAGCCAACTCTTCTTCAGAAAGGTATTCTGCCTTTACATATTCACCACCTAAACCAAAAAGCTCATCGTTTATTTGAGTTACGAATTTTCCACGTAAATCAACTAAAGGAACAGCATTGCCTTGCTCATCTGCAATAAGCATGGGAGGCACACCAGCTGCTTTTGCAACCATGGCATCATCAGCACCAAAAGTGGGGGCAGTGTGCACAATACCAGTACCATCTTCTGTAGTAACAAAATCTCCAGGAATTACTCTAAACGCTTTGTCAGCATCTTCCATTGGAAGTGCATAAGGGAGTAATTGTTCATAACGAATATCTAATAGGTCTTCACCTCTAAAAGTAGATTTGATGAAGTACGGTACTTTCTTATCACCTTCTTGATAAGCGTTTAGTTCTTCTACAGATTCAACTTCTTGGAATTTCTTAGCAAACTGTTTTCCAACCAATGCGGTTGCCAATACTACTTGAATTCTATCATGTGTGTATTGGTTGTATGTTTCAACTAATGCGTATTCAATTTTCTTTCCAACCGTTAAAGCAGTGTTCGAAGGAAGAGTCCAAGGGGTTGTTGTCCATGCGAGTATGTACAAGTTTCCATTATCAAAAGCATCTTTCAACGCTGATACCTTAAACTCAGAGTTAGCTACTTTGAATTGTGCAACAATGGTATTGTCTTTTACATCGCGGTACGTGCCTGGCATGTTCAACTCATGAGAACTTAAACCAGTACCGGCTGCTGGAGAATATGGTTGAATAGTGTATCCTTTGTACAACAAGTTTTGCTCGTGTAATTGCTTTAGCAACCACCATACAGATTCCATGT
This sequence comes from Flavobacteriales bacterium UBA6049, assembly GCA_002429085.1. Taxonomy (GTDB): domain Bacteria; phylum Bacteroidota; class Bacteroidia; order Flavobacteriales_G; family Salibacteraceae; genus UBA6049. The sequence goes on along the minus strand of DIYR01000246.1, from coordinate 21,816 downwards.
ACTTGGTTTTGTAAGTCACATACGGGTCTTCCATATCAACCCAGTAACCCATGGTATCTGTTAAGTTGTTCCAAATGTCGGTATAGCGCATTACTGCTTTACGACATGCTTGGTTGTATTCTTCAACGGTGATAGTTTTACCAATGTCTTCTTTAGTGATGCCTAACTCTTTTTCTACACCTAACTCAACTGGTAAACCATGAGTATCCCAACCAGCTTTACGTTTTACCTGTTTTCCTTTTTGAGTTTGGTAGCGACAGAACAAATCTTTAATTGTTCTACCCATAACGTGGTGTATACCAGGTTTTCCGTTAGCTGAAGGAGGGCCTTCAAAAAACACATATGGTTCTGCTCCATCACGCTCAGAAATGCTCTTTTCAAAGATGTTTTCTGTTTTCCAAAAGTTGCGCGTGTTGTTAGCTACCTCAGTTAGGTTGAGGGTTTTGTATTCGGTATACTTCTTCATTTTGAATCCTGAATTCAGAAAGTTGCGAAATTAAATTAATGGATGGATTAATAAGGTGATGCAGCGTGCTTGTTTTCAGCGCGAAAGCTCAATAAATGTTAGTCGGACATCACTCCAAAAAGAATCTAGCTTAATCATATTGGATTTCAGGAACGCAAAAGCTTCTGGCCAAGTTTTTTTCTTGTATAAACTTACGCCTTCTTTGAAGTTCCAAACCCTAGCTCTAGCAACGTCTAGATGGGGATGATATCGGTCATCCCAAATCCATTCTTCTTCCATTGTACTATGGAAATAGGTTTTGTATTCGTTGAATTGTTCCCAGAATAAATCTCTAATTCCCTCATCGCTATGTTGAAAATCAATGGCTATAACAGCCCTCTTTCCTTCCATATCCAGACGGAAATACAAGTCTTTAACACCTGTTCTATAGTTGGTCCAACGAACATTAAACCCTGTTTCAGAATGATGAGGTTTCATCACTGTTCCAAAAGCAGTCCAGAATTCTGTACGAAGTTCTTTGAGTTCTTCTCTACCGAGCATTTATACTACCAGCTCTCTCAAGTTATCTAACATCAACTTAACCAAACCTTCTGTGTCGTAAGCTGGTTTCCAATTCCAGTCTTTTCGAGCATAAGCATCATCTATGCTGCTTGGCCAGCTATCGGCAATTGGCTGTCTAAAGTCTGGTTCGTAATTGATAGAAAAATCTGGTAGGTGTTGCTGTATAGCATTGGCTAATTGAGCGGGAGTAAAGCTCATTCCAGCCAGATTATAGCTCGATCTTACTTTGATAGCATCTTTTGGAGCTTCCATAATTTCAATGGTAGCCCTAATAGCATCACCAGAGTAGATCATGGGTAGTTCGGTATTCTCAGATAGGAACGAGGTATAGTTTCCATCTTTTAACGCCTTGTGGAAAATATCCACAGCATAATCAGTTGTTCCTCCTCCTGGTAAAGCTTTGTATCCAACTAAACCTGGATAACGAAGCGAACGAACATCCACATCGTATTTTTCAAAGTAATATTGATTCCATCGTTCACCTGCAAGCTTACTAATTCCGTAAACAGTGTTAGGATCCATGATACAGTCTTGTGGCGTTTGATTTTGCGGAGTTGTTGGTCCAAAAACCGCAATAGAGCTAGGCCAAAAAATAGTATCGATAATGCCATCTTTTGCCAAGTTGAGCACATTGAAATGGCCAGCCATATTCAACTCCCATGCAAAGGCGGGGTTTTGCTCGGCTGTTGCTGAAAGCAATGCTGCTAAGTTGTAAACCACTTTTATGTTGTGCTTTTCAACTACTGTTTTCACAGCTTCAGCATCCATTACGTTAAGAACTTCAAAGGGAGCGAAATCGTGTTCAGGTTCACGTATGTCAGAAGCGATGATTTGATCATTTCCATGTTTCAAACGAAGTTGTTCTACCAACTCACTTCCAACCTGTCCTAGTGCACCTATCACCAGCGTTTTCGTCTCACTTATCATATTTTTTGTTTCCAAAATTAGAGTTTCGATCGAAATGTTTAGTTTTGATAGAACTAAAATTCACTAACATGAAAAATTTACTTTATTACTTACCGCTTTGTTTAATTATTGCTCTTTCTTGTTCTAAAGAAACCGACAATTCTAACTTCCAAAACAATAGCCAACCACTCATTAAATCCAATTCAGTTTCTGATTCTAAAGACAAAACAGGAGACCCAACCACTGCTAAATGGGGATTGAATAATTTATTGAGAACAGATGCAAGCGGTCCTGGTTCTGTGTCTTGTATTAGGTGTTGGGGTGTTTGCAATTGCTATGATGTTTTTTATGTGCGTGGGATGGCAGATTTGGAAAAGGCTCAATTTTTAGAATTAATTGACGCTATAAATCTGGGAGAGACGGTTGAATACTTTGGGGATGTTTCGAATGAACCTAAGTGGAATTCCATTTTTCAAGGAGAGTTGTCAGAAGAGGCTGTTTCAGATCTTCAAGATGGTATTACGAAGTTAATTACGTTTACCGAAGATGAAGGAGAAAATTATTACATAGCTGTTCAATATGCAGATGGATCAGAACACCCTGGATACTAAATGCGATCTAAGATGATTTTTTTGAGCGTGAGTGTGGTTTTATTGTCATACTCATGCTTCAATTATGGTACCAGTTCAAATAGGCCATCAATTGAGGTTTTGTCGAGTCACTTTTGGCAGAAAGATGTTGAACAGTTTTACCTTCGGTACATAGCAGATTTTAATTATCATTCAGAATCAGTTATTTCTTACTCTAGCAAAGGAAAGCGGATAGATAATTTTAGTTTTTCAACTAATGAAGTTGAGCAGCTCTTTGATCTGAAATTAATTGAAGACAGTATTCATTTTACTTACAATTGTGCGTATGCACGCGATGGAGAGATATTGCTAGAGGGAATACATAGGTTATCACCTGATTCGTTGTTACTGCTTAAATATCAGGATAATTTATTCTTTAAGGTAAATACAGAGACAGGTTTGTTCGATACATTAACGCCCAAAGCTTCTAATGAGCTAGCTTTTATTTGCCATCAAGGTTTTGGAATACTTAGGAACCCTCTCGGAGGTTACATAGTAATGGCTCCACCCAAATCTACCGATTTCTTAAATGAACCCATGATTGCTATTCTTGATGATGAGCATCATGACTTAAAGGTTAAAAAGAGAATTATAGAATTGCCCGAAGTCTATGAAAACAGGCAATTTGGCTTAGGATACTTTAGTAATGCCACGATAATTGATGACTCTTTGATTGTTAACTTCACCTTAGACAGTAACTTCTACGTTTATGATTTGGGTACAGATAGTTTAAGTCAATTACCAACAGAGTTAAGTTTTGCGGTTGATAAAGAGAAAGAGTCTTCTGCAATAGATTTCGAGTCATTTATGACACATGTAAAGTGTTTGGTCTATCATGAAAAGCGAAAAGAGTTGATTCGTGTAATTGTTGACAAAAGAAATGAGCAAGAACCAATAGCCATTTTTGAATGCTACGATAAACAGCTAACCAAAAAAGGAGAGGTAACCATTTCACTTTCAAATTATTGGTATAAGCCTATTCCTTTTGAAGATCATTATGTTCTTCTGAAAAACAAAGATTTTCCTGATGGAGATACGTTATTCTACGATGAGGTAGAATTCAATTATTAAAGCTTCACACACACATTTTTTGTTTCGGTGAAGAATTTAAGTGCTTCAAAGCCACCTTCCCTGCCAACGCCAGAGTTTTTAACTCCACCAAATGGTGTGCGCAAATCACGCAACAACCAACAATTGATCCAAACGATTCCAGCTTCAATCTGTTGAGCCATACGATGTGCTTTGGTTAAGTTCTCTGTCCAAACTGTTGAAGCTAAGCCATATTCTGTACTATTTGCCATTGTCAATACTTCTTCTTCTGAATCGAATGGAGTAAGCGTAACAACTGGACCAAAAATTTCTTCTTGGTTTGTGCGGCATAAATAGTCTAGTCCTTCAATTACAGTAGGTTCAATGTAGTAGCCATTGGCATAGTCGTCACTTAAGTGAACTTGATTTCCTCCAGTTAAAACAGTTCCACCTTCTTCTTGAGCAAGTTGAATGTAGCTCAATACTTTTTCCATGTGCGGTTTAGATACAACTGCGCCTAAATTGGCTTTAGGGTCTGTTGGATAAGATACGTTTAACGCATTCACTTTTTCTACGAAAGCATCGCGGAACTTGTTATAGATGGATCGTTCAATAAAAATTCGAGATCCACATAAGCATATTTGACCTTGATTAGCAAATGAGCTCATTACCGAAGTTTTCAGAGCCTTTTCAAAATCACAATCAGCAAATATGATGTTTGGGTTTTTACCACCTAATTCTAGGCTTAACTTTTTGAATTTTGGAGCAGCTTTAGCCGCTATGGTTGCACCTGTTTGCGTTCCACCAGTAAAGCTAATAGCCTTGATTTTAGGGTGCTCTGTAATGGCATTCCCAACATGTTGTCCTAAACCATGTACAATGTTTAGTACACCTTTTGGCAAACCTGCTTCTATACAAATTTCACTTAGTAAGTAGGCAGTCATGGGGGTAACTTCACTTGGTTTAGCTACTACACAGTTTCCTGCTGCTAATGCTGGAGCAATTTTCCATGTAAATAAATAGAGAGGGAGGTTCCATGGTGAAATACATCCAACAACACCAATTGGAGTTCTTAGTGTATAGTTGATAGCATTGTCTTCCATGGCGTGAGACTCACTTGCAAAGTGAAGAATACCCGTTGCAAAAAAGTGGAAGTTATCTCTTGCCCTAGGAATATCAACGTGTGAAGCTAGCTTCAAAGGCTTCCCATTGTCTTTTGATTCTGCTGCTGCTAGTTCTGGTAATTTTTCTTCGATCAACGAAGCAATTTTGTCCATTATCCTTGAACGCTCTGCTACTGGCGTAATACTCCATGTTTGAAAAGCTTTTTCTGCAGCCTCTGTAGCCAAGGCAACATCATCTGCATCGGAACTCGGGATTTGACTATATACTTTGCCCGTTGCTGGTTCTACATTGTCGAGCCATTGATTGTTTACAGGAGCTCTTAATTCACCGTTGATATAGTTCAGAATTTGCTGCATTGCTTTTTCGTTTGAGGCGAAAATACAAAAAGGGGAATCCAGATTTGGACTCCCCTTTTTGCGAATTGGCTTGACTAAGCCGGGATATTAAAATTGTAGGATGGTGGTAGTCTTTGTCCATTCATCAGATTGGAATGAAATGGTGTAAGAACCTTTATCAAACTCAGAAAAATCAATTTCACCAGATATTTTGTCGCTGCCTTTGGCTTGCCCTTTGTGAACTACTTTTCCTTTAGAATCGGTCACTCGAATGTCTATGGTAGTGCGTTCATCCACATCCAAATCGTAGGAAAAATTCCCATCGGAAAATCGGGTAGAAAGCCCATCACTATTGCTGCTAGAGCTAGAGGAAGATGTAATGAACTTTTTAATGTGTGTAGAGTTGCCACCACCTTTAGCCATGGCTATTACTTCTGATAAATCCTGATCGTCTGAAGAAACCATAATCACTTTTACATTTTCTTCTTCTACAATGGTTTCAGTGTTTCCGTTATTGCTAGTGGTGGAGTATGAGTATGAAGATGTTTTGCCATCCTTATGAATGTATTCTTCAATATTAATATCCTGATGTTTTAAGAAGCTATCAGCTTCAGCACCTTCATAAACTTCTACTTCGGCATTTCCGTTGGAAGAGTTTACAATCATTACTTTTTTTGTTTGTTCTTGAGCCTTGAGGGAAAACGCAGAACCTAACAAGAGCATTCCATAGGTAAAGATCAAATGAGCTTTCATAAGAATTGATTTTAGTTGTTGATGGCACAAACCTATTTTTCAAGTGTTAAAATGCCTGTTAATCAAAACTTAATAGGTGTTAAATGCTGTTAAATCTAAAAATGAGAGAGTCTCTTTTTGAAACGATTGTTGAAAACTATTCGCAATCATTTGAAGTTATACCGATAAATATTGCACATCTTTGAGCCCTGTTGAAATCGCTTCTACCCTATTTGGTGATTCAACCTTCTGCCCTATCGTCAATACATCCTTACCCCTTTTTGGACTCTGACGGTGGGGCTTTTTTATTCAATCAATTTTCCTGTTAAATACTGTTAATCGCTTCGAATCAGCGGCTATGGGTAAATATATTTGTTGCCAATGAAGGGAATGAAACAGGTTCATTTACTAATTGTAACAGTTGCTACAGCAGTAGTAGCGTTAATTGCCATTCAATCTTATTGGATTACTAAATCCATCAGCTTGAAAGAAGATGAATTTTCTAGAACCGTTCAAGATGCCATGCAAGCAACAGTAGAAAAGCTTGAGCAAATTGAAACAGTTAACAAACTCAAATCTCATAGCCAAGGGCGCTACTTGTTTATTGATGCAGATGCTGAAGAAAAGATTCAAGGAACAAGCAGTGACACTTCGTTTGAATACATGATTTACAAACAAATCTCCAGAGAAGGAGATGAGGTAGAGATTAAAGTAACTGAACAAGACGAAAACGGAACACATACACGCACCGCTAGAAGGGAGGCACAAGATCTACAGGGTGCTGATTCTATTAATCGTTTGCTAGAGGTAAACCTTCAGTTTGCTGATATTGAGCAAGACGCATATGTGACAAACGATGGAGGATTCAACATAAGTGAAGACTTGAAGAATCGCTTGAGAATGAAGAAGGCCTTCGTGGGAGATATCGTTAAAAGCTTGATAGAGATTGATTTGTATCAACCTATTGAAGAGCGAATAGACCCAAAGAAATTGGACTCTATTATTCAAGAAGAACTGGGCATTAGAGGAATTAGAACAACCTATGGAATGGCTGTGGCCGATTCTAAAGGCATGTTACCTATTCTTACTACACCAGACTGGATAGATCAGCTTCTAGCTTCAAAATATAGCACACAATTGTATCCTCATGATGTGATACAAGACCCGTATTATTTACGGTTGTATTTCCCGCGGCAAACGGGCTATTTACTCCGTACCAACTGGCTTATGCTAGCGTCATCAGCGTTCATAGTAATTGCCATCATATTTGTGTTTTATGCTACCGTTCGGACTATTATTCATCAAAAGCGGACAAGCGAAATCAAAAACGACTTTATCAATAACATGACACATGAGTTGAAGACACCAATTTCAACTGTTTCCTTAGCGTGTGAAGCATTACAAGATCCTGATTTAGCTAGTAATAAAGCTGTAGTAAGCAGGTATGTAAACATGATTAATGATGAAAATAAACGCTTAGGCTTATTGGTAGAAGAGGTACTGCAAAGTGCAGTATTAGATAAGGGAGACTTTAAACTCAAAAATGAGCAGTTAGAACTAAATACACTAGTGAAGTCTGTTATCGATAAATTCGGGATTCAAGTGCGTGAAAGAGGAGGTTTAGTTAGAACAGATTATTACCCTCTTCAAATTCCTGTAACTGGCGATGCAGTGCACTTGGCAAATGTGGTTTCTAACTTGTTAGATAATGCCAATAAGTATTCCAAAGAACAGCCAGAAATCAGTGTTTCTACTTCCGTTCAAAACGGACAAGCTACCGTTCAAGTAACAGATAATGGCATCGGTATATCGAAAGAAAATCAAAAACGAATATTCGATAAATTGTATCGAGTTCCTACTGGAAATAGGCATGATGTAAAAGGTTTTGGGCTCGGTTTGAGTTATGTGAAAATCATCATCGAACGCTTAGGAGGATCAGTAGGGCTAGTAAGTCAATTAGGAAAAGGAAGTACGTTCATCATCAATTTACCCGTTCATGAAAACAAGTAGCATCTTAGTGGTTGAAGACGACCCAAATTTAGGAACCATTTTAGCAGAGTACTTACGTGCTAAACAGTATCAAGTAAAACTGGTAGGTGATGGTCAACAAGGTATTGAAGCATTTGTAAAGCATGATTATGATTTGCTGCTGTTGGATGTAATGATGCCTGTGAAAGATGGTTTTACAATGGCAGAAGAGGTTCGCAAATTAAATCGCGATGTTCCTATCATCTTTTTGACTGCAAAATCTATGAAAGAGGATACTATTGAGGGATTTAAAATAGGTGCTGACGACTACGTCACAAAGCCATTTAGCATGGAGGAATTGCTGCTTCGTATTAATGCTATACTTAGAAGGACAACTAGTGGGAAAGAAGAGCAAGAAGCACTAAAAAACTACCAAATTGGCCGATTCGATTTCAATCCGCATATCAGGCAACTTACATTTGATGGCCAAGAACCTCAGAAACTTACGAGCAAAGAGAATCAGCTATTGAAGTTACTATGCATGAATAAAAACGATGTGTTAGAACGAGAATATGCGCTGAAAGCTATTTGGGGAGACGATAGTTATTTCAATTCTCGTAGTATGGATGTTTACATCACCAAGATCAGAAAGCATTTGAAAGCAGATGACCAAGTAGAGGTAGTAAATGTTCATGGTAGAGGATTCAAGTTATTAGAGATGAAAGGAGCTCATTAGTTCTTTTGTACATTTGGCTTGAAAACTCTAAAAACTGTAGAACATGAGAACATGGTTACTCGCTGTAAGCTTATTACTTGCTAGTACAGCATTTGCTCAGCTACCTATTAATATAGGTATTAAAGCAGGAGCGAACTATTCATTAATTCAAACTGATGCCAATGGTATTTCAACCAATGGTAAGGCAAGTTACCTAGGGGGAGCTTTCGGCCGCCTAAAAATCAAGAAATTCACAGCTCAAATAGAAGCTCTTTATGTAGATGTGAATGGAGAATTAGAAGATGATTTTTTAGGTACTACAAGAGATATCAAATACGGAAACCTAGATGTTCCACTATTGGTAGGATACCGTTTTTTAGACTTAAAAGTGTTGAAGCTAGGTGTTAATGCCGGTATTACTCAGTCAGTTAACCTTACAAAATCGGGTGATTTACCAAAAGACGGTTTTGAAGATGGTTATACAAGTGGTACAATTGGTGTTGCAGCTGATATTCCATTATTCATTTTTGATGTTCGTTACCAGCATGGTTTAGGAGACTACTACGCTTCTCCAGGATTCGAATCTCAAAATAATATGTTAACCCTCTCTGTTGCTTGGAAGATTATCTAATTTTCATTGAAGTACAATAAGTAAAAAGGCCTAACAATTTTGTTAGGCCTTTTTTATGCTATAAACTTGGAGTTCTACCACCATCTACTGGAACGTTAATTCCATTGATATAGCTAGCAGCTGGACTAGCTAAAAAGGCAATGGCATTGGCAACTTCTTGTGGTTGGGCAACGCGCTTCATTGGCACGGCATTGGCCATTCCTTGCATCACGGTATCTTCTTCTTGTCTTGTTTTCTTAGCTTTATTAGCTACAATAGCATCTAATCTAGCCGTATGTGTAGCTCCAGGTAATACGTTATTTACAGTGATATTGAATTGTCCTAATTCGTTAGCTAAAGTCTTGCTCCAATTTGCCACTGCACCGCGAATGGTATTTGAAACACCAAGGTTTGCTAAAGGTGCCTTTACCGATGTAGAAATTACATTGATAATTCTTCCATATCCAGCTTCTTTCATTCCGGGCACTGTAGCTTGAGCTAATGTGTGGTTACATAGTAAGTGTGCTTCAAACGCAGCTTGGAATTCTTTCAAATCAGCATCAATGGCTAATCCACCTGGAGGGCCTCCAGTGTTATTTACGAGAATATGAATGGGGTTCTTTGCAACATCAAATCCTTCTAAAGCAGAAGCAACTGAACTTGGGTTGCTAAAATCTGCAACCAAGTAATGATGACTAGCATCATTAATAGCTGTTAGTTCATCACGTACAGCTTGTAGTTTTTCTTCATTTCTCGCAATCAGAATAATACGAGCACCAAGCTGACACAACTCAATAGCTGCGGCTTTTCCAATTCCTTGTGTACTGCCGGCAACTAAGGCAGTTTTACCAGATAAGTTTAAATCCATTTCTCGAGATCTTTGCTCCAAATGTAGGATAATGGCTACTTTTAGTTCCTTTAAAATTTGGAAGCATGGCAGTTCAAAAACCGTTCAATCTGCAACAGTGGATAGATGACAATCGTGATTTATTAAAACCTCCAGTGGGAAACAAAAATTTGTATCCAGAAGGTACTGACTATATTGTAATGATTGTTGGCGGGCCAAATGCCCGTAAAGACTACCATTACAACGAAACAGAAGAACTGTTCTATCAACTAGAAGGTGACATCAATGTACGAATCCAAGACGATGGAAAAGCGGTAGACATCCCCATTAAAGCGGGTGAAATGTTTTTGCTTCCTCCTAATGTGCCTCATTCTCCTATGAGATCTGAGGGGTCGGTAGGATTGGTGATTGAGCGAGTTCGGAAGCCAGAACATACCGATGGTTTATTGTGGTTCTGCGATAAGTGTAACAATAAATTGCACGAAACCTATTTTCCATTAACAAACATCGAAAAAGACTTTTTACCACGATTTAAAGAATATTACAACAGCGAGGAGTTAAGAACATGTAGCAATTGTGGACATGTAATGGAAACAGATCCGCGGTTTACAGATCAATAATAACGCTACATTTGAGGCATCGCTCAGCGGGAGATTGTCCAGCGAGTGAGGTGATACGGTGATGGTGGCTACAGTTTGTGTACTACCAGTTCATTCATCTCCAGCAGCTATCCAGCGAGCGTGTTCATTAGAAAAACACGTTCTCATGTCACACAACTTGAAAATTGATATGCACACACATATCATTCCAAAACACCTTCCAAAGTTTGCCGAGAAATTTGGCTATGGCGACTTTATTCATTTAGTTCATAAAGAAGATGGAACTGCAGATATGATGAAGGGAGATGAATTCTTCCGAAATATCAAATCAAACTGTTGGGATCCAGAAGAGCGTGTACAAGACTACGCCAAGTTCAATACGCAAGTACAAGTAGTATGTACCATTCCGGTTATGTTTTCGTATTGGGCAAAACCAGCCGATTGTTGGGAACTGAGCAAGTTCTTAAATGATGACTTAGCACAACTACAAGCTGATAGGCCAAAGCAATACATTGGCTTAGGAACAGTTCCAATGCAAGACACAGATACGGCAGTAAAAGAATTACAACGCATTAAAGAGATTGGTTTAAAAGGAATTCAAATAGGGTCAAACATCAACGACTTAAACTTGAGTGAAGAACAGTTTCACCCAATATTTGAAGCTTGTGAATCACTCGATTTAGCTGTTATGGTGCATCCTTGGAACATGATGGGCTTTCACCAAATGCGTAAGTATTGGTTGCCGTGGTTAGTAGGAATGCCTGCTGAAACGTCTCGCGCAGCATGTTCTATGATATTTGGTGGCATATTCGATAAGTACCCAAATTTACGTGTAAACTTCTCTCATGCAGGAGGCTCGTTTTTACCAACTCTTGGTAGAGTAGAGCATGGATTTAATTGCCGTCCAGATTTGGTGGCAATTGATAACCCAACTAACCCAAGAGAATACATTGGTAAGTTCTGGGTAGATTGCATTACACATGATCCAATGTTATTGGAGTATATTTTGAAAATGCAAGGCTCTAAGCGTGTTACATTAGGATCTGACTACCCATTCCCATTAGGTGATTTAGAGATTGGTGCTTACATCAACGAAATGAACTTAAGCCATGAAGTGGTAGATGATATCTTTTGTAATGCTACACTAGAGTGGCTAAATATGAAGAAAGAAGACTTACTTTAAGAAATTGCTAACTGCGATACTATACTCGTTTTCAAGTTGGTTGTTCCTTGTATCTTAGCAGCGTGCTAATCGTTCGAAACATAGTGCTCTTCTTGTTGATACTCGGGACCTCTTTCTTGAGTTTAGGACAAGAACCTACTACTTCTAAACCGAAAGTGGGCTTGGTGCTTTCTGGTGGAGGTGCTAAAGGATATGCGCACATTGGTGTAATCCGTAAACTAGAAGAGCACGGTATTGTACCAGATTACATTACCGGAACCAGTATGGGGAGCATTATAGGTGCTCTTTATTCTATTGGTTATACTCCAGATCAAATGGAGCAAATCATTGAAGATGTAAACTGGGAAGAGGTAATTTCTAATAAGGTTGGTTACGAAAAAATTTCTTTTGAAGAGAAGTATTATTACGGTCGTTACCTGATAGACTTACCAGCAGACGACTGGGTGGTTCGCCTTCCAACTGCATTGATTGAAGGGCAAAACCTTCATTTGTTATTGTCTCGATTAACAGAACCAGTTCATGGCATTCGCGATTTTTCTGAATTCCCCATTCCGTTTAAATGTGTTGGTGCTGATATAGAAAGAGGAACACCAGTAGTACTCGATACAGGTGATATTGTGCAAGCCATTAGAGCCAGTATGGCTATTCCAACTGTATTTACTCCTGTGGTTTGGGATTCTTTGCTACTAGTTGATGGAGGTTTGGTTAGAAACTATCCTGTGAAAGAGGTAAAAGACATGGGAGCTGACATTGTAATAGGCTCATATGTAGGAAGTGGATTTAAGACAAAAGAAGAGTTGCGTTCCTTGGTTGATATTTTGAGTCAAGCCGCATTTGTAACAAGTATTTTCGATAGTGAAGTGCAAACCGAAATGGTTGATATCCATATGGTTCCAGACCTAACGGGTTATACAGCGGCAGATTTTACTAAAGGAGCTCCTATCATTCAACGAGGATACGAGGCAGCAGAGAAGAGCGAAGACAAGATTAGAAGTTTAGCCGAAAGCTTGGGTGTAGAAGGAGATACGATTAAACGACCAGGAATTACTTTACTTCCTGCATATCGTTTTGAGGATATTATTGTAGAAGGAAATAAAACCTATCCCGATAATCTCATAAAGGGTAGGATGAAGGTAAAAGTTGGGCAGAAGTATTCTCTTGAGCGATTAGAAGAAGAACTAAACCTTGCTTTTGGAATACAATCGTTTAAAGAAGTGAGTTACCGCATACTTCCGGGGTTAACAGACTCTACCTACATTCTCAAGTTGAAAGTAAAAGAAGCCGCGCGTAACTCAATTAGAGCAGGGCTGCATTATGATACAGAGAATAACGTTGGACTGTCATTAAACTACACCAGTAGAAATGCGGTGTTAAGAGGTTCTAGGTTTTTGGTAGAAGTAGATATAGCAGATAACCCACGAGTTTCTACAAACTACTTTAAGTACTTAGGGAAACAGCAAAAGATGGCTTTCTATGCTGGATACTATTTCAATAGGTTTAGGAGGTTCCCATTCTACGAAAACACAAGTAGAACAGGAACATTCGATTATAACATGAATAGGTTCGATGTTGGTGTTCAAACTACTCACCTTCGAAATGCCACTTTTGGTGTTAGAGGCCAGTTTCAACGCTTAGATATAGAACCTAGAGTAAATCAAGATTCAGCTGCTATTGAATCGTATAACGAGAAGGCAACACAAGTAGAGTTCTACCTGAGGGTAAACACTACAAATCATGCATACTTTCCTACAAGAGGAGAACGTATTAATGTAAGAGTACGCAGCAAATTAAGCACGGAGGCAGATTTTACTACCACTGGTGTAATAGACTCTTTAAGTGTTTTTGGAGATTATACAACCGTGGTGTTTGACTTAGATAGCTACATATCATTCTTTAAGAAGTTTACACTTACCTATGGAGGTATGATCGGGCTCAGTTTCAGAAACGATTCTGTAGATCTTTCTCCACAGATTATGGACTATCAAATACTCGGAGGTTTTAATCCAGTTCTTCCGAATAGTTACCGATTTATTGGGCTGCCTGTGTATAGCCAACTTACACCCATAAGCAGCATGGCGTATGCAGGAATACAGTATAGGTTCTTAAATCATTTTGTAGCACAAGGATTCATTAATTATGCGAATAATGAATGGTTCGAAGATGTGTTCAACGTAGAAGGAATTCCAGAATACAATACAGGCGGAAAGAACATTTTCGGTATTGGGGGTGTGCTGAATTACGAAACAGTAATTGGTCCCGCATCTTTAGGAATAGCCACCAACTCTAAAGAACCTACCTATTACGTTTACTTTGGTGTAGGGTTTATGTTTGGAAAGTACTTGTAACAGTTATTTCTGTCGTGCTCTCCACACGGCAAAAAATTGTCCATGAGCCATTTTACGAGCTAGTTCTTTTGCTTGAAAAGCTTCTTCTCCTATAAAATGTTCATCTATCGTAGCAAACCATAGCTGCAACCAACGGCCAAAGTGAGCTTGCTCCATGCCTCCATTTAAGCCTTGGTCTACATCAATGTGTTTTTTGGTGGGGCTACCCCTAAATTGGGTAGAGCCTAATAGTTGCATTTCCCAAAAATCGGTGAGTTTTTCTAGGTGGGCAGGCCACTCATCTTCAGCAATGTGCTTATTGAAAATAGGACCAAGCACATCATCTGCTCTTACGTTGTCGTAAAAAGCGTGTACTAGTTCAGAAATAGTTGTTCTTGTATTGAGGGATTTCATCTTACGTAGAAACGAAACTATGTATTTAAGAGTTCCTTTGCTTTTGGATAATTTCTAGAGCTTGTTTTGCTTCAAGAGCTAAATCTTGCTTCAGTTTTTCTTCGATTTCAGTGTCTGAAAGTTTTTCGAATTTGGATAAAAATCGATTTCTAGTATTTGGCCTGTCCTTTTTCTTTTCCGGAGTCAACTCTCTTTTAAGAGTAAAACGACTTCTTCTTTTATAAATCAAAACACCCAGTAAAACCAAGGAGTACAATTGTATCCCAGGAGAAATAATTAGGTTGAAAAAGTAAATGAAAGAGAGAATATTGAACGTGCCTAATAGTAGTAATACAAGTACAAGTTGAAATGCTATTTCTTTTCTTAAAAAAGAAACAATCGAAACAAGTAATAAAGCTACTAAACCTGCTAAGTCACTTTGATGAAATGCATAATCTGTAAAAAGCACTACAGGGTACGTGGTGATTATGGTGAGCCATAGTATCCCTAAAATAAGGGTTTCTGTTTTCAGTGATTTTAGCATCAATTAATTCGATTTTAGAAAGCCTTTTAAGTCGTAAACTTACGATTATGTGTTGTTTTAAAATTAGTATTTCTTTTCTCTTGCCTCTCCATCCAAACGAAGCGCCCGAATAGTGTAAGACATATTCTTTTCTACCTCACAACAGGTCTTTTCTACCTCAATTCTCCCCATGTAAAACGCTTACCTTTGCACATCACGAATAACAGGTGGGGACAACATGAGCGAACCAATTAAACACGAATGCGGTATTGCATTCATCAGGTTAAAGAAACCGATCGCCTATTACAACGAGAAATACGGCACTCCTTTTTACGGCATCAATAAGCTGTATTTATTAATGGAGAAGCAGCACAACCGCGGACAAGATGGGGTAGGTGTTGCAAACATCAAGCTCAATGCAGAGCCAGGCCACAGATACATTTCTCGTTACAGAAGTGTGAGTAATAAACCCATCCAAGATACATTCGAGTACATCAACAAGCGCTTTAAAACACTGGAAGAAAACAGTCCAGAGTTGTTGAAAGATGTAGACTACCTTACCAAGAACGAAGCCTTTATGGGCGAGGTGTTTTTAGGACACCTGCGTTATGGAACGTATGGCAAAAACAGCATAGAAAGTTGTCATCCATTCTTGCGTCAAAACAACTGGAGAACACGTAACCTGGTAGTAGCGGGTAACTTCAATTTGACCAATGTTGATGAGTTATTCAACTTTATGGTGAGTATTGGTCAGCACCCAAAAGAGAAAGCCGATACGGTTACCGTAATGGAGAAAATTGGTCACTTCTTAGACGAAGAAAACCAAGCACTTTTCGATAAATACAAAGCTTTAGGATATAACTACGAAGAGATTTCTGAGCTAATTGCAAAGCATGTAGATGTGCAACACATCTTAAAGCAAGCTAGTGAAGATTGGGATGGTGGATATTTAATGTCTGGTATTTTTGGGCATGGAGATTCATTTGTATTTAGAGATCCAAATGGTATTCGTCCGGGTTTCTGGTACGAGGACGATGAGGTAGTGGTAGTGGCATCTGAAAGAGCTGCTATTCAAACAGCATTCAATGTACGTTATGTAGATGTGCAAGAATTAAACCCAGGTCATGCGCTAATTGTTACTAGGGCTGGCGAAGTAGCACAAAAAGAAATCATTGCTCCAAAGCAAAAATTAGCGTGTTCGTTTGAGCGTATTTATTTCTCTCGCGGATCTGATAGAGAAATTTACCAAGAGCGTTTGCAGCTGGGAAAAAATGTAGCACCAAAGGTTTTTGAAGCGGTAGATCACGATTTTGAAAACACCGTATTCAGCTACATTCCAAATACAGCAGAAGTATCTTATTTTGGTATGATGAAGGCTGCACACACAGCCTTGGCAAAACAGAAACTACAACGCATTCGCGATTTAGGCAAAGAACCAACAGAGCAAGATTTAGAAGAAATCATGTCTGTGTATCCACGAGCAGAGAAGATTGCCATTAAAGATGCAAAGCTGCGTACCTTCATTACACAAGATGATAGCCGTGACGATTTAGTTGCGCATGTGTATGATGTTACCTACGGTGTAATCAACAACCAGGTAGATACCTTGGTATTAATTGATGATTCTATTGTGCGCGGAACAACCTTGCGCCAAAGTATTTTACGCATTGTAGATAGGTTGAATCCTAAACGCATCATCATAGTTTCTTCTGCACCTCAAATTCGTTACCCAGATTGTTATGGTATCGATATGGCTAAGCTAGGCGATTTTGTGGCCTTTAGAGCAGCAGTAGAGCTATTGAAAGATAGAGGGCAAGAAAACTTGATTACAGAGGTATACAACGACTGTTTAAAGCAGGTTGATTTACCAAAAGAAGAAGTAGTAAACCACGTTCAGCGTATTTATGAATCGTTCACTGATGAGGAAATCAGTGCAAAGATTGCCGAGTTGCTAAAACCAGATGCTGTTCGAGCAGATGTAGATGTAATTTATCAATCGTTAGATGGGCTGAAAGATGCTTGCCCTAAGAACCACGGAGATTGGTATTTCAGCGGAAACTACCCAACTCCAGGAGGAAACAAAGTGGTGAATCGTGCATTCATTAACTACGTAGAAGGAAAGAACGAGCGAGCGTATTAAAAACACGTTTCAGATAAATAGTAAAGGGCTTGAGTAATCAGGCCCTTTTTTTGTTCTTTGACTGTCGTTATACTTCTCTCTTATATTGAATAAACAAAATGGAAGAATCTAGCAGAGAAAGAATTTTGGAATTTTTGATAGGTAACATACCTGCCAGAGAATTTGAATCTTGGCTGTATAAAGATCTGGAGTTGGAATCTAGAATAGGATCTGATTTCCATTTTGACTTGATGGATATTGATTATCGAGATAAAAATAGCGACTTGATCGCGACTAAGAAGTTACTTGGAAAGCATATAAATCCATTGGAGTTGAAGAACTTTAAATATCTAAAAGTCTTAGAGCAGGCTGGCTGGTTTCATGGTCGAAAAACTGAGCAAACTATTCAAAACAAAAAGCTTAAGCCAGAACTAAAGAATGCGTTGGACATCCTTTCAGAATTTGGAGGATTAGAATTGATCATCCCTTACAGAGCGGATTACTGGACTCCAAGAAACATCATCTTTCCAGATACTATTGAACGAGTTTGCAATGGAACAAAGTATGGATTGGATAAATCACTAATATGCTTTGCTCACATTGATGATTACAATTCAGCACTGTACGTAGATGAAGAGAATAATTACTATCAACTAGACGATATTGCGAATATTGATCTTTTCAGATTTAAAGGGAAAAAATTTTCGGAAATGTTACAGAACGTGATAGGATTAGACGAACAGGGAAACTTTGAACTGATAGGGAGCTCCGATAGAAAACTAAAAAACAAGGGCTAACGGTTTGGCTATGAGCAGTAGCATCCCGTAGGGTGCTATTGCTTATAGGTTTTGTTGGCATTATTCTTTTTTAATCTCGTCCATTGTCAAGATGAGGAATGTCACCACCCGATTGTTGTTGATGGCTTCAATTCTCAATTTGTTTGTCTCGTAGTAAAGTTGTAGTTCTTTGTCAAGAGGTGCATTCTCTATCCCCTTGTCTGTCAGTTTAAATTGGTCATGTCTTAGTCCTTTGTCAACAAGATAGTCGCGAACAGCGGTCGCTCTTTCAAATGAAATTGTCGTCTTTTCGTTTTGTCCGGCAAAGCCTCTTATTTCAAGTTGCCCACTTGGGTACTCTTTAAAGAAGGACATTACCGTGGCAAACGAGCTGTCGTTACATGTGTCAATGTCTAATGAGTTGTGGTCAAAGGCAATGAAAGGCTGTGGCTCAATGCGAGGTCTTGTCGCAACCGAGAGTGTCAGGAATCCGATAACAGTCAAGGTCAATATGGTCGCCAGTTTCCTCATTTTTGTATTAATGCCAACATGGTGTAAAAATGCATTTTACACTAAACGATTAATTTATTCCTTATCCTGCTTAAAAGCGGTTAAGTAAACGCCAATACCAAAGTTCCACTTGGCAAACCAAAAACGTTGTTTAGCCCAATCGTCTTCGCCTTGTTTGGTTTCAACATCATGAAGGTTAATGAAACCACCACCAACGTTAGATGTAAAATAAAACGTTTCCTTATACTCTGCGCGCAGTCCAGAATACAATCCAAAACCCCATCCTGAAACGTGTAATCTGTTGGTGTGTCTATTTCCTCCTAGGTGAGTAAAATCAGTCCAAGGTAATACAGGGCCAGTACCAAATTCGTTCGAAACGGTAAGCGTAAACCACTTTGAGTGGTATAAACGATCAATGCGCTCAATAGAAACACGAGCAAAGTTTAATCCATCCGTGTGCTCGTATTTGATGAAATCTTTAGAAAGCACTATTTCATCGTTTACATATTCGCCTACATAATTGGCACTTTGCGGGTTGTTTTCCCAAGTACCATCATTCAATGCATCTTGAGTAATTGTTCCTGTAATGCGTGCTGTTTGACCATTTTGAAGTTTGTACTTCATGTGATCCCACCCTGCAGAAATCGCATAATGATCATTAAAGTAATAAGCTACCCTAAAATCGAATTGAGGAACCGTAAGTTGTTCTGGATTAATGTAAGTATATGATGGTTCTTCTGGTAAATCATTGGCTTTTACGTTGTATAACGTATAGTCGTAACCTTCGCCCACTAAATGAATATCGCTTTTTGTATAGATTTCGCGGCTGTAACCCCAGAAAATATTGACTTTTCCTTTTTTACTAAACTCTTGTCCAACAAGTGTGGTGGAGAGAAAAGAAAGCGTTAAAAACGCTAAAACTTGAACTTTCATATTACTCTTCTTTTGCCGTTGAGGGCAAATTGCGAGCGCGAATTTAAGTCAACTTCTTCTTGTAAATAGGCACTGTTGAGCAAGGTTCTCCAAAGAGCAGGAGTTTTGCAACAGATTGAACACGTTGTGTGGCGCGTACATAGCCAGATGGTGATAGAGGTAAGTTTCCGCAGCCTTTTATCACAACCCGTTTGTTTTCGAGCGTTTCCAAAGGATAGTTGTCTAGAATAGCCAAAAGACGATCTTCAAACGTTTCCTGTTCGGTGCCGAAAAAAGCAGTTGCATTAACTTTTTGTAAATAAGATGCCACCAACATATAAGCCCATGTCGGAATAATGGCATCAACAGAACAAAATATACTTACGTGATGATTGGTATATGTTGTCCAATCAGTACTAGCAAGGGCATCGCGAAAGTCTTTTTCTTTCAACGCCAAACCTTGCCATAGGTGTGGGGCAACATCAAACGAAAGAGGAGTCTGGGCAGCTAATAATTCTTCAAAATCAATGGTAATGATTCCGCTGCGTTCAACTCGATTCACGATTTCTTTTGCCATTACAAAAAGCCTAATTCTAGTTTGGCTTCTTCGCTCATCATGTCTTGTTCCCAAGTAGGTTCAAAAGTGATGGTAACGCGTGCATCTTTTACACCTTCTACCAGTTTTACTTTGTCTTCTACTTCTTGAGGTAATGATTCAGCAACTGGGCAGTTTGGAGAAGTCAATGTCATTAACAAATCAACTTCGTTATCGTCAGCTATTTTGATTTCGTAAATCAAGCCCAACTCGTATATATCAACTGGAATCTCAGGATCGTAAATTGTCTTGAGTTTCTCAACTATTTTGTCTTCTAACTCTCTTTTCGTCATAACGCAACGCGTTTCTATTATGCTTTATTAGAGGCATGAGCCACAGCATATAACTTCATTTTCTTCACCATGCTGGCAAGGCCATTGGCACGGTTAGGAGATAGGTGATCTTTCAACCCAATTTTATCAATGGCATACAGTTCTGCTTCAGCAATTTCCTTAGCAGGGTGTCCCGACAACATACGCATCAGTAAACCAACAATTCCTTTGGTAATAATGGCATCAGAATCTGCTTCAAATTGTAATTGTCCATCTTTTTCAGCAGCTGTTAACCACACACGAGACTGACACCCCTTTACAAGGTGTTCTTCTGTTTTAGCATCATCTGGAAGCGGAGTTAATTCCTTTCCAAACTCAATAATGTGCTCAAACTTTCCTTCCCAATCGTCAAAGAGTTCAAACTCTTCAATGATTTCGTCTTGTATGTCGTTTATCGATTGCATTAACTCAACATTTTCACCGCTTTGTGAATACCCTTCACTAGCGCATCTACCTCGCCAAAGGTATTGTACATTCCAAAAGAAGCACGTACAGTGCCCGGAATGTTGAATCGGTGCATTAATGGCTCAGTACAATGATGTCCGGTACGAACAGCAATTCCTTGTTGATCTAGAATTACGCCTATATCGTAAGGATGGATATCACCCACTAAAAAGCTAATAACTCCTTCTTTATGCTTGGCCTCACCAATAAAGCGAATGCCATCTATTTCGCTCAATTGCTCTTGTGCATAAGCATGCACTTTTTGCTCATGGGCAATAGCACCATCAAAATCAATAGATTCTAAATAATCGATAGTAGCACTCATGCCCATTCCGTTGGCAATGCTTGGTGTGCCAGCTTCAAATTTATGTGGAAGCTCGTTATAAGTCGTTTTCTCCAAAGTAACCGACTTAATCATATCTCCACCACCCATGTAAGGAGGAAGCGCATCTAATACGGATTCTTTTCCATACAATGCACCAAAACCAGTTGGTCCGTACATTTTGTGAGCAGAGAACGAGTAGAAATCGCAATCTAAATCTTGCACGTCAACACGCATGTGAGGAACGCTTTGTGCGCCATCAATCATAGTGAGTGCACCAACAGCTTTAGCTTGCTGAATAATATCTTTTACCGGGTTTACGGTTCCTAAAGTGTTGGATACGTGAACAATGGCTACCAATTTCGTTTTCTCAGAAAGAAACGAAGTGTATGTTTCCATGTCTAGCTCACCAGCATCAGAAATAGGAACAACTCTTAACTGAGCACCTGTGCGTTCACAAATCATTTGCCAAGGCACCAAGTTTGAATGGTGCTCCATGTGGCTTACGATTATTTCATCACCCGCTTTAAGTGATTGCCCAAAAGAACTTGCTACAAGGTTGATTCCTTCCGTAGTTCCTCTGGTGAAAATTACCTCATGATCTTTTTTGGCATTAATCCAACGTGCTAACTTTTGCCTTCCTTCCTCGTACTTAGCTGTTGCTACTTGACTCAAGGTGTGCACACCACGGTGGATGTTTGCATGCTCGTGTAAGTAGTAATTGCTAATGGCATCAATCACCTGTTTAGGTTTTTGAGCGCTGGCTCCGTTATCGAGGTACACGAGCGGTTTGCCATTTACGGTCTCCTGTAGAATGGGAAAATCGGCTCGTATTTGATCTACGTTAAACACAGTTTCTAT
>DIYR01000128.1 GCA_002429085.1 Flavobacteriales bacterium UBA6049 | reverse complement strand
GAAACTCACAACACCACTACCAATGCTCAAGGCAACTACATCTTTGAGGGACTAGCCTACGGAACTTACACCATCAAAGCGAGTCTAGTTGGGTATACTGATTTTCAAATTGAAACAGAAATGGATACTCCTTCTAAGAAATTAGATTTCACCATGCAGCAAGACTTACTCAAGTTGAACCAAGTAGTAGTAACTGGCACGCGTAACGAAATTCCATTATACGAATCTCCTATAGTAGTGAATCAGATTGGTCAACGTACGTTTGAATCAACCCAATCGTTAAGTATGGCAGAAGGATTGAGCTTCTCTCCTGGATTACGGGTTGAAACAAATTGTCAGAATTGCGGCTTCACACAATTGCGAATGAATGGACTAGAAGGCGCCTATTCGCAAATACTGATCAATAGTCGCCCTGTATTTTCCGCGCTTTCTGGTGTATACGCATTAGAGATGATTCCTACCAATATGATTGACCGTATTGAAGTGGTAAAAGGCGGTGGCTCTGTACTATACGGTGGAAATGCCATTGCTGGAACGGTGAACATTTTAACAAAAGATCCTGTGGATAACAGCTTTGAATTAGGGGTTAACCAAAGTTTGATTGATGGTGAAGCTTCAGACAGAGTGTTATCATTCAACAGCAGCATCGTATCGAAGAACTTACAAAAGGGAGTTAGCTTCTATGGTTTTAACCGTAAGCGAGATTATTGGGATGCCAATGGTGATGATTTTTCTGAAATCACTCAACTAGAGAACACCACGGTTGGTTTCGATGCTTTTTGGAAGGTAACAGAACGCAGTAAAATCAAGTTGAACGGATACCACATTTCTGAATACCGCAGGGGTGGTAACAAGTTTAACCTTCCTCCACACCAAACAGACATTGCCGAAGAATTGGGACATAGCATTTATGGTGCCGGTACTTCATATGAATTGCTCTCGAAAAACGAAAAACACCGTTTCTCTATCTACGGAACATTTCAATCTACCGATAGAGATAGTTATTATGGCGGAGGCGGTAGAATTCTACAACCTGGCGATACCATTACGGTAGAAGATGAACTTGCTTTAAATGCCTATGGAAAATCAGATGATTTAGCCGCTGTTGGTGGATTACAATACTCGCTCAACTTTAGGCCAAACCTGATTTTAACCTCAGGAGCTGAATACCAATACAACGAGGTAAACGATCGCATGCCTGGGTATGACCGTGCCATTGATCAAACAGTGGGTACTATTGGTAGTTATGCACAAATAGAATGGGATCCGATTGAGCGTTTATGCCTTATTGTGGGCGGACGATATGATCACGTTGATATTGACGGTAACTACAATCTCGCTGGTGAAGAGTTAACGAATGATCGCAAACTAGATGTGCTTGTTCCAAGAGTGAGTGCCATGTATGAGTTAGGCCAAACTTGGAAAGCTCGCGTATCGTACGCACAAGGATATCGCGCTCCACAAGCATTTGACGAAGACCTACACATTGAAACAGTTGGAGGCGCAGCCTTATTTACCAGACTAGATCCTAACTTGGTTACCGAAAGATCGCATAGTTATACCGCCTCTTTGAATTACACCAAAAGCAGGAATAAGTGGCAACAAAACATTGTTATTGAAGGATTCTACACCTACTTAGAAGATCCGTTTATTTCATCAGATCAGCAAGAATTACCTAATGGTGTTGGTGTGATTACAAAACGAAATGGCGATGGGCTTTCTGTACAAGGAATCAACCTTGAAGCAAACATTGCTTATACTTCTAAATACATTCTATCTGCAGGTGCCACCATTCAGTCTACTGCCTATGATAGCGATGAAGAAATTTGGGCACCAGAAGAAGGAGATGCCTCTCCAACTGCTGTTACAGATGAGTTACTGCGCACCCCAAATGTGTATGGTTTCTACACCTTTACCTATCAACCAGTAGCCGCTTGGAAATTCTCTACCACAGGAGTGTATACTGGCGCTATGAAGGTACCACATGTAATTAATCCTGAAACAGAACGAACCATTATTGAAGAAACGCCAGATTTCTTTGAATTGAATTTGAAAACATCTTACACCCTTTACTTTGACGATAACTACCGCATCGAATTCTTTGCTGGCGTGCAAAACCTACTAAACAGCTACCAAGATGACTTTGATTTAGGTGCTGATCGAGATGCAGCTTATATCTACGGCCCAAGCAGACCTATCACCTATTTTGGTGGATTAAAGTTTGGATTAAACTAGCGATTAACGAAGAATAACTTAAGCAAATAGGGGGGAGGTCTTCACATTACTTTTGCTAATAAACAGTTTGACCATCAATTGCTGATTGATGGTCAAATGTGGTTTATTTGCTAGAGAGAATCCTTTTAGGGCTAAGAATCCACTTGAACACTTGGAAGAAAAAACACGTATAGCAAAATGGTCATACAAATACACCGTTTATCGCGGAATAAGCCTTTTATACGCCCATAAAGCAAACTATAAAACACATTGGCGATAATTCAAAACAACAATGTACCAAGAAATACAACCTTCAAAAGGACTTGCTAACTTAATCGACTCCTTTTGGACATTCTCAAAAAATAAAGCGGACGAGAGTTTCAAGGTGTTACCAGATAACTGTGCCGACTTAATTTTCGACTGTAAACTAAATCAGGGATTTCTATCAGGGGTCATGACAAAATACCAGTTACGGAAATTAGACACTGAGTCTGATTTAATCGGAATACGTTTTAAAACGGAAAATTTTGGTTGGTTATCCAAAATACCTCTTGATGAAACCAAGAACTTGCGAATTGAATTAGCTCACATACTTCCAGAAACAAACCACAATATTTCAAGTAAACTAAATGATTTGGAGAATTTAAAAGCCAAAATCGATTTTCTTGAAAATTTCATAGAGACCTCATTCAGACAAAATCACACAACACAAGACAAATTGATTTTATCCGTTTCACAAGAAATCAGGCTACTAGGAGGAACCGCAAAAATTGACGATTTAGCAAGATCTCACTGTATAAGTTTAAGACAATTAGAAAGACGTTTTAAAAATTATATTGGTCTATCCTTAAAAGAATTTTCTCGTATTGTTCGATTCAATAATGCTAAGAAATCAATTGCAACTTTAAAAAACAACAGTCTTCTAGAAATAGCTTCTGATATGGATTTTTTTGACCATGCGCATATGACATATGAATTCAAACGTATTTCAGGGGAAAACCCGAGCTTCTATAGATAATGTCGTTTTTTTACAAAATCAAACTTTCAGGGCTGAATAACTTTGTTCCAAAACAAGGAAATGAAATTTTGGTTTTTATTTATTGGTTTAATCTTATTTACTTCTTGTGAAAACAAGGATAATAACCAAAACAAAAGCTTGATCAATAACTCTGAACTTCAAACAAAAAAGATGGACATTCAATACGCGTACACAATTCTTTACGTCAAGAACGTACCAAAAACAATAGAGTTCTACAAAAAAGCATTTGGGTTTGAACAAAAATTTCTGTCACCAGAAAATGATTATGGAGAATTAATATCGGGCAATACTGCAATTGCATTCGCAAACCTTGAACTTGGTAATTCAAACTTCAAAAAAGGTTTCATAAAAAGTAAATTAAGTGAGAAGCCATTCGGAATCGAATTAGCTTTTACAACTTCAGAAGTGGAGAAAGTAATGAATAATGCAATTAAAAATGGTGCAGAACTTTTAGAAAAGACAGTTACAAAACCTTGGGGACAACAAGTTGGTTATTTAAGAGACTTGAACGGATTTATAATCGAAATCTGTTCACCAATTCAAAATCCGGTGTAAAAACTACTACCGGCATTGCGTGTAATCAATAGCGGTTTAAGTCTAAATTTGAACAACTTCTATTTTATGAAAGCATGTTTATTTCCGAAAATCAGTAATAAAAAAATCTATTACTGTTCAGAAATGAAACCCTTTTCATTAATTTGAGAAATGAGTCATCGAAAATCAAATTTGCACGAAATATTCAAGCATGATTAAATTCCTACTTTTTTCGATCAGTTTAATCCTGACGCATACTATATGTTCACAAGTCATAATTGTCGAAAAAATAATTTACTCTGATTCTCAAGATTCTCCCTCCATTTCCATTGATTTTTTTGAACATGGAATGACTAAAAGTAGTTTCCTTCAATTTCCAACAACAGGCCTAGTCATAACAGGCAAAGTAGTCTCAATAGGTAGAACTTGGTCTAATAATAGAATCGAACTCCCAAGTTTAAATGATAGCTCAGTTCTTAAAATCTCTACAGATACGAAAGGAGGGTATCTAACGATTGAAGGACTAACCAAACTAAGACAAGATACCTTGCGACTAAAGAACATTCATCTAATTCAAAACGAACTTGCATATTCCTATGTAACCAAAACCTACTACTTTCCAGCACCAGTGACTCGAAAAGACAAGAAACCCAGGTATAAAGAGAAGTTTTACAAGGCAAAAGACTTGGACTCTAGCAAAATATTCCCTCTGCACATAAACGATACGATTTTACTTATAGAACTTAAGCCGCAGATGGTCTGTCATCAAGAGTATAGTTCTGGAGGTTTCATAAGACATTTTAGCTACAACTATAGAAGTACATTATTAAGAAGAGAACCTAAGAGACACATCAAGTACAGAACTCATTACATTTCTTGCCAAGGATTATGGATAGGAAATCTAGAACTATAACTATCTGAATTTCAACTAACATAACCCTTCAATAAAACAGCTAGCACCTCGTAATTCAGCGATCTAATTTTCCATCGACCGCAAAAATGATATTATCTACATGAGTACCTCTTAAAACAAATCTATTAGAATAAAAAGCCAACTCCTCTACCCTAGGACAGCCTCGCATATAAATGGCAACTATTGAAAGTACATCTCCTCTAAGCTCTCTTAATAGTTCTGATCCAAATAGCAATAGAAAAAGCTTATAATCCCGTTTGTTACAACACTATTGTAGTTATTCAGAAAGACAGAAATGAACCATAAGGTTTGACTAACTTATCTAAATTTGATAGATGTGGAACTTCATAAAAAAATATAGAGCCTTCTTATTAGGAGCAGGAGTTACATGGCTTATTGTTGAATTACTATCTTATAAAAACCTCATATTAATTGATGCAAGTAATACTCCTATCAATCTGCTCATCTTTTTATTCTATTGTTTCCTAATTTCTGTTTCTATTCATAAGTTTCAACACACTAAATCCAATTTCCCCTCAATTCACATAGTCATTGGAGTTGCTTTTATTATTCTTATCACTCTACTAATCAGCTCAGGTAACAATACACCAGATAATCCATTAATGATATTATTGTTCACCATCATCTACCTCACAACCGCTTTTCTTACTGCTCCCAAATTCTTTAAAAAATACCAAATAGGAATTCTATCATATTATTCAACTACGTACTGTGTTTTCTTTTATTTTAGGGTACTTCTAGACAATTCTGCTTTATACGGATATTTATCATTAGGAATTTTCATTTCCTTCATTGTTCCTATTCCCATTTTGTTAAGCCTGTGGTCTTACGAACAATGGAAATGGTTTCAAGTTTTAAAAGTCGAAAAAGCAAGTGCTGAATTGTCTATGCTTCAAGCACAAATAAATCCTCACTTCTTTTTTAATACCCTAAATAACTTATATGCACTAACTCTTAAAAAATCTGATCAAGCTCCTGAAGTAATACTCAAACTATCGGACATGATGAGATACACTATCTATGAAGGAAAAAAAGAAGTTGTTGAAATCAAAGAAGAAATAAACTATTTAACCAATTATATTGAATTACATAAAATTCGAAATAGTAAGAATATAGAAGTTTCATTCAAACACAATGTTTCAGAACACTCAAAAGTGGCTCCATTATTATTTATTATCCCCTTAGAGAATGCCTTCAAGCATGGAATTATGTCGATATCAGATGAGGGATTTATTTCAATAGATCTAGAGCAAAAAGAGAGTTCTTTTTACTTTGAGATCAAAAATAATTTTGATCCCGAAAACAAAACCAAAACCAAAGGAATTGGATTAGAAAATATTAAAAGAAGATTGGATTTACTATATAAAGATTCCTATGAGCTAAAGACATCCATAAGTAATAACAATACGTATACATTTATCTTAAAAATTCCAGCTCATGCTTAAGTTTATCATAATTGATGACGAACCACTAGCTCATGAAATAATAGAAGAGTTTTGTGCTATGATGCCTCATTTAGAGTTAGTAGGTAATTGCTATTCTGCAATGGAAGCAATGCAGTTCTTATCAAAATCGCAAGTTGATTTCATGTTTCTAGATATTAATATGCCAAAACTAAGTGGCTTGGATTTCATAAGAACTTTACCCAATTCGCCTGAAGTGATAATTACTTCTGCCTACAAAGAATATGCGTTAGATGGTTATGAACTAGGAGTGGTTGATTATCTATTGAAACCAATACCTTTTGATCGATTGGTAAAAGCAATAAATAAACTCGGTAAGAAACAACAATCGTCTGTTTTAATTCAAGATGAAGGCTTCCCAGTAAATGGAAGTATTTTTGTTAAAAGTGATAAAAAACATCATCAAATCAAGCTCACAAACATGCTTTTCATTGAAGCTTACGGTAATTACACGAAACTATATGTTAAAGATGAAATGATCGTGAGTCACGAAAAAATAGCCTTTTATGAAGAACAGTTTAAGAACCGAGGATTTCTTCGTGTTCACAAATCATTTATAGTCGCTATTGAAAAAATCAACCAAATTGAAGGAAATCGCATAAAAATTCAAGAACATCAAATTCCTATTGGTCAGACTTATAAAAGTGTGGTAAATAAACTAATTACTAAATAGTCATCATAAAAAAACTTCGAACAAGTTAAAAATCTACATGAACTCCATGATTTTTTTGGCGAATGAGTGTTCATGTACCAAATACAGATATTTAACAACGAAACTGGCCTGTTCATCACTTTTATCATAGAAACCTAGAGCAAGCAGATACATTTGGATTGGTAATCTTAAAGAAACTGTAGGATGATAAAGACTAATTCAAATCAACTAGGCCTGTTAACAGGAATTTTACTGATTTTTTGCATTGTTGCGATCCTCGTAGGATTTTATTCTGAATCAAAAAAGACACAGCAATTCGATGAACTATTACAGAAGTACAGTGATATAGGTAATTTTAGTGGTTCTGTTTTAATTGCAAAAGAAGGTGAAATCGTATACAAAAAGGGATTTGGTTTTGCCAACATTGAATGGAGTATTCCTAATAAATCAAGCACCAAATTCAGAATTGGATCTATCACCAAGCAATTCACTGCCATGTTAATCCTACAACAAGTAGAGCTAGGGAAAATAGATCTTAACACACCTATTTCCAAGTACATCACAAATTATCCAACAGAGAATGGAGAAAAAATAACGATTCATCATTTGTTAACGCATACTTCAGGATTACCAAACTATACATCCTTTGAAGCGTATCAACAAGGCCATAATAAAGAATCGATTACTCCAGAAATGCTTGTCAAAACATTTCAAGATATAGACTTAGAGTTTACTCCAGGAGAAATGTATCGATACTCTAATTCAGGATATAGTTTATTAGGTTACATTCTTGAGGAAACTACAGGGAAATCATATGAGCAATTATTAGAAGAAAATATATTTACTCCACTTAGCATGTTGAATTCTGGATTTGACAATCATTCAAAGATCATTAAGAACAGAGCCCTCGGCTATAAGAAAAAAGGTATTGAGATTTCAAATGCCAATTACATTGATATGAGCTTCCCTTATGCTGCAGGGGCAATTTACTCAACAGTCGAAGATTTATTCTTATGGGACCAGGCTTTATACACTGATCAATTACTATCGAAACAATATATGAATGAATATATGAAGCCTCATGTGAAAATGTCAGCTTCGATGGAATATGGATATGGATGGATGAGCTACGAAGAGCCTATTGGGAACTCGAACAAAAGCATATCTGTAATTGCCCACCCAGGAGGCATTAATGGATTCAACAGCTACATATCCAGATCAACAACTGACAAGTCTCTAATTATTTTACTAAATAACACCAGTATAGCTCCTTTAGGTAAAATAACCACTGCACTGCGAGGAATAATGAATGAAGAGACTTACGATATTCCAAGTAATAACCTAGCCAAGGAATTCGCAAAAATCATAAACGAAAATGGTATTGAAACAGCTAAAGAGTACTTTCTAGCTAATATGAATAACAAATCGTTTGAACTAATTGAAAATGATATGAACTGGTATGGTTATAAATTCATGAATAATGGAGATTTTGAAATCGCATTAGAGATTTTTGAATTAAACATTCAAGCTTTTCCAAGTGCTTTCAACGTGTATGATAGCTATGGAGAATGCCTTTTAAAAATGGGGAGAAAGAATGAAGCCATAGATAATTATAAAAAATCCATCCAATTGAATCCTAAAAATAAAAGAGGTAAAAAAGCACTTCAAGAATTGGGTGTTGATATAGAATAGTTAATCCAGACATTGGTAAATCTGATTCCGCAAGAAAATATCTGCACGAACAAAAGTCTTCTGTCTTTTATCCATCAACACTGTTACTAATTAAATGAAAAAGAAAAGGACTTATTAGAGAGAAGTGGAAAGCGATTGACTAAGTCATTAATTCTTATAAAACCTATCCCTCTAACAAATTGATTACAAACAGTCACTTCCCTCATTTACTCCGATTTGCAGTCCTTAGCGTAATTGAATTGTTATCCTATCACTTTGTCCTAGCTACTGCGCTCAATACACGTATAGCAATAAAAGTTCTACTTTCCATAGTTAAGAAGGTTGAGCAAGTTAAAAATGACAGATCATTGACTTCCATTTCGACTCCGCTCCATATGCAGCTCGTAAGTCACATCATTATGTTCCACTCTACCATTCACACTCCAAACTGAATAATTCTCTAAACTAGTCCCAGAAATCGAAACTACTGCGCGGTTTCTGAGCAGAGTCGAAGTAAAAGCATTCACCCTCTCAAACTAAAATTAAATCAGTACTAAAAAGTAATTTCATCCTTTTGAGACAATAAGGTTATGATTACTTTTTGTAATCTTATAACCTAGTTAGTGACAACTTCAGTAATAAAACAACATGAGCATTAAAAAAGAACAATTCCACCCAGAATTGAGAAAGTATGTATTTCCATTGCAGATTCTTGTAAAACTATTTTCAAAAAGATGGAGTGCCAAACTCATCAACCAAATCCGAAAAAGCAACATCGGTAAAAACATTAAAGGTTTAGATTGCCAGGAGCAGTTTATTCCCAGTAAAAATGGTGGGCCAGATATTCGAGTA
>DIYR01000112.1 GCA_002429085.1 Flavobacteriales bacterium UBA6049 | reverse complement strand
CCCTTAACCCGCATTTACTGTTGGTAGACTTGAGAAATACGACAGCCTATGAGTATAGCAACATGTGGCTGTTTATAACTCAAATTAACCCAGATGGCACAAGCCAAACAGATACTGTAGATTGCCCATTAGCGTTACCTAGTGGAAAGTGGCTTGGAAAAAGTGCTGGCGATGGTTTAGACAACCTCGTTTTATTTAGAAAGGATTACATATTTCCTTCACCTGGAGTGTATACATACAAAGTTCAGCATGGTATGCGAAGTGATACTCTGAGTGATGTAAGAAGTGTTGGAATCCGCATTCAAAAGGGATATTAATGAGCAAGAAAAAAGAACCAAAACCGTCATTTGTAAAGTTCGTCTTCCTTTTTTGGACCATTTTTCTAATTGGTGCAGGTGCTGCAACAGGCTACTTTTATGCGTTATCTCAAAACTGGATTTGGGAACTGCCTTCATTTGAAGAACTTGAGAATCCCAAAAGCTTATTAGCAACGGAAATTATTACTTCTGATAATCAGTTGTTAGGAAAATACTTTAGTGAGAATAGAACTAACGTAAGGTTCGAAAATCTTCCTCCTCATCTAGTTCAGGCATTAATTGCTACTGAAGATGAACGTTTTTATGATCATTCTGGAATTGATGTGAGAGGAACAGCTAGAGCCTTAGTTTATTTGGGCTCTAAAGGTGGAGCGAGTACAATTACACAGCAATTAGCTAAACAATTGTTCTCAGAACCTGCTCGAAACATTGTAGATCGTATTAAGGATAAAACCATGGAATGGGTTATTGCTGCACAACTTGAGCGTCAATACACCAAAGATGAAATCATCACCATGTATTTGAATAAATTCGATTTCGTAAACAATGCTGTCGGAATTGAATCTGCAGCCCAAGTGTATTTTAATACTACAACAGACTCTCTTACCCTTCCACAAGCTGCTATGTTAGTTGGAATGGCAAAAAATCCTTCTTTGTTTAATCCTAACAGAAGACCTGACACGACATTGCAACGTAGAAATGTTGTATTAGGCCAAATGCTTCGCAACAACTACATAACACAAGAAGATTTTGACTCATTAAAAGTTCTTCCCCTTGGTTTAGATTACCAACGTGTAGATCACTCTAGCGGAAGTGCTCCATATTTTAGAGAGGTGTTACGCGCTGAACTCAAAAAAATCTTTAATCAAAAAGATGATGTAGGTAATTTCATCTATGCCAAAGCTGATGGTACACCTTACAATATTTACAGAGATGGCCTCCGTGTATACGTAACTCTTGACTCTAAAATGCAGGAGTACGCAGAATATGCCGTTACTCAACACATGGGCACAGAATTACAAAAAGATTTTTGGCGGGATTTAAAGAGAAGAAAAAATCCTCCTTTTAGTAATGATCTTAGCGAAAGTCAAGTAGAAGGGATTCTTAAAAGAGCTGTGAAGCTTACAGAAAGGTACAGAAGTTACAAGAAGAGAAACCTATCAAATGATTCCATCGAATGGTACTTTAACAACCCTGTTCCAATGCAGGTATTTTCGTGGCAAGGACCTATTGATACTGTACTTTCACCTATGGATAGTATTAGGTATCACAAATCTTTCTTACAAGCTGGTTTAATGAGTATGGATCCACATAGTGGTGAAGTAAGAGCTTGGGTAGGCGGAATTAATCACAGCTATTTTGCATACGACCACGTAAAGCAAGGGGCCAGACAGGTAGGCTCTACCTTCAAGCCGTTCGTATATGCCCTTGCCATAGAAAATGGGCTATCACCTTGTAAGCAGGTTCCTAACATACCTGTTACCTTCAAGAAAGGAACATGGAATTTATTGAAAGATTGGACACCAAAAAATTCCGATACAACGTATAATGGCAACATGGTTTCCCTCCAGTTTGGTCTCGCAAACTCATATAACAATATTACTGCGTGGGTAATGAAGCAATACGGTCCTCCCGCTGTAATTAGCTATGCAAAGCGAATGGGTATTACGGCTAATTTAGATACTGTTCCATCTTTAGCATTAGGTGTGGCCGATATCTCATTGTACGAAATGGTTGGAGCTAATGCCACATTTGCAAACAAGGGGATTTACAAAAGACCAATCTATATTTCTCGTATAGAAGACAAAAACGGAACAGTTATCAAAGAATGGATTCCTGAAACTCGCGAGGCGATGAGTGAGCAGAACGCCTATGCCATGATTCAATTAATGAAAGGTGTAACCATGGGTTCTAAAGGACCTGATGGAAGAAAACGTGGTACTGGTATCAGAGTTCACTTAGATCGACCATATGGAAACATCCCTTGGGATCGTGAAATAGCTGGTAAAACTGGAACAACACAAAACAATAGTGATGGTTGGTTTATGGGTATCACTCCAGACTTAGTTACTGGTGTTTGGGTAGGAGCTGATGATAGATCAGTACACTTTAGAACAACCTACTATGGACAAGGAGCAAACACAGCTCTTCCTATCTGGGGCTATTATATGAATAAAGTGTGGGCAGATTCTACATTGAATATCACTACGGAAGGCTTTGAACCTCCAGCATTATTAAAGATCAACATGAACTGTGAAGAAGTAAGTAGCACTGGTTCTTCTGGCTTCAATGGAGATGATGACTCATTTAACTTCGACAACTAAACAATACACACAGCAATGATTAATAAAGTAGTAGCAAACGCAACAGAAGCCATTGAAGGGGTAAAAGATGGTATGACTTTTATGCTTGGTGGTTTTGGGTTATGCGGAATTCCAGAAAACTCAATTAATGCATTGAGAAACAGTGGCATTTCTAACCTAACATGCATTTCTAACAATGCTGGTGTAGATGATTTTGGTTTAGGTCTCCTTCTCGAAACACGTCAAATCAAAAAGATGATTTCATCTTATGTTGGTGAAAATGATTTGTTTGAAAAACAAATGTTAAGTGGTGAGCTAGAAGTTGACTTAGTTCCACAAGGTACGTTAGCTGAAAGATGCAGAGCAGCTGGAGCTGGAATTCCTGCATTCTTTACTCCAGCAGGATATGGAACGGAAGTAGCCGAAGGAAAAGAAACTCGTGAGTTCAATGGAAAAATGCACATTCTTGAACATGCTTTTGAAGCAGAGTTTGCCTTTGTAAAAGCTTGGAAAGGTGATACAGCAGGAAATCTTATTTTCAAAGCAACTGCTAAAAACTTCAATCCGATGATGGCTATGGCTGGTAAGATTACTGTAGCCGAGGTTGAAGAATTAGTTCCCGCTGGTGAACTCGACCCAAATGAGATTCATACTCCGGGCATTTTTGTACAACGTATTTTCCAAGGTGAGCACTATGAAAAGCGCATTGAGCAACGTACTGTTAGGTCAAGAGACTAATTCTAGTCGAACAGAGCTCATTTGCCATACACTAATATCACTTGTTATATGGGTGTATCTTATTATCCGTAGTATTTACATCCCCTTAGTCTATGATGAAGCAGTAACCTTTGAAGCATATATGCAACTCGGATCGTTTATGCCTCCAGATGCATATTGGGACGCAAACAATCATTTTCTAAATTCAATTGCAGGCTGGTTAAACTACAGGGTTTTCGGGTTTTCATTTTGGAGTATTAGATTGTGGAATCTTTTAACATTTCCCATTTACTCCTACTTTTCGTACCGAATTGGAGATGCGCTCTATCCCTCAAAGGTTTCAAAGTGGCTATTCTTCTTAGCAATGGTTTGTACTCCATTTGCTATTGAATTTTTTGGTTTGGCAAGAGGATATGGTGGCTCTCTCGCGTTTTTCGTGGCCTTTATTTTTTTTACTATAAAAGCATCTCTTGCACCTAAAAGTAAATCCTATTTCTTGTTGATTTTGACATCTGCCACATTAAGTGTTATGTGCAATTTCTCCATTATCATAGGAGTATTTCTTGTATCAAGCTTTTTGTTTATTAAGTATTTATTAGATGCTGATTTAAAAATCAGTTCAATCATAATTCGTGGTACACTTCTGATGCTAGCTATGACTCCATGGGCAATATGGATATTAGAATTAAAAAATCGCGGATTACTATATTATGGAGGTAAAGAGATCATCCCATTCTTTCTATCTCCAATGGGGGCTATGTTCTTAAGAAATGAACAACTCTGGTATTTCATGCTCATACCATTTATTTGGGGGGCTCTTGTTTTAATCAGCAGAGCACTGAATAGTGGGGTAAAAAGTATCATTCGCCTACAAAGCATCTTTTCCTTTACCCTTGTCCTAGGCCTGATTTTAATTGTTAGCCTTCAACTACTCTTAAACTTGAACTACCCAGAAGATCGTGCAGCGCTCTATTTCTTCCCATTGGTGGTTGGGGCACTTTCAGAAAAACTATCTGTAAAAGGTTATCCAGCCTTTTCTCCTACTAGTCTATTGCTAATTTGGCCAATTCTGGATTTAGCATCAACGGCAAACTTTACACATAGCAGGCTTTGGAGAACAGAACATATCACAGATGCATTTTACGAGCAAATAGAGTTTTTAGAAAACGACCCTCCTACAATTAGTGGATATCGCTTACGGGAAGTGAATTGGCAATATGGACAGTTCAATCAATCTCAACAATCATCTATTTCATCTGAAAGCTTTCCAACAAAATGGGCAAAGTACCTATTCAGTTCAGATCGATTTAAAAACGACCACCCAAATGTACCATACGACACTGTGTACATAGACCCTATTACAGATCAGTACTTACTTAAAAGAGCAGAAGCATTATCATATACTCCTACTAAGGATACGGTAATTAACAACCTTACAACTAGAAATGAGTACATGAATATTTTTGACTTCTCAGAAGGAAAAGTACCTCTAAAACCTCTACGCTTTCATGCTAGTTTTAAAGCAAACCCTAGTCAGTTTGAAATTCCTGTAACTCTTCTTCTTTCAGCTAGCGACACCAACGGTAATATGTTTTATTATGAAAAACACAATCTTCAATGGTGTTCTAACGATTGGGGAAATAGTGAAGCAATTACTATTACTGAAGTGCTAGAGCCATTAGACAAATCTGCTCAGAGGCTAGTCATCTATTTGTACAACCCAAAAAAAGTTGAATACTCATTTGATACAATTTC
Source organism: Flavobacteriales bacterium UBA6049 (assembly GCA_002429085.1). Classification (GTDB taxonomy): domain Bacteria; phylum Bacteroidota; class Bacteroidia; order Flavobacteriales_G; family Salibacteraceae; genus UBA6049. The sequence continues at coordinate 4,378 of DIYR01000112.1, read as the reverse complement.
AGCAAAGCTTGAAATCATCGCTGAAAATTAGTCTTACTTTTAACTCGATTTTCATCACTTGATATGTTAGATAAGAACGGAATAGCAAAGCGAATAGCTCAAGAATTACAAGATGGTTGGTATGTTAACCTCGGAATAGGTATTCCAACATTAGTGGCCAATTTCATTCCTGAAGGAGTGAACGTTGAATTTCAATCAGAAAATGGTGTACTAGGTATGGGGCCTTTTCCATATGAAGGAGATGAGGATGCAGATTTAATCAATGCTGGTAAACAAACGATTACTACTCTTTCTGGAGCCGTATTTTTTGATTCGGCAACAAGCTTTGCTATGATTAGAGGGCAACATGTTCAGCTAACAGTTTTAGGAGCCATGGAAGTTGCCCAGAACGGTGATATAGCTAACTGGAAAATTCCCGGTAAAATGGTAAAAGGTATGGGAGGCGCTATGGATCTAGTGGCTTCTGCGGAAAACATAATTGTGGCCATGATGCATACCAATAAAAAAGGAGAGTCTAAGCTACTTCCTGAATGTTCTTTGCCATTAACAGGTGTTGGCTGTGTAAAACGTGTTGTTACAAACTTAGCTGTTCTAGATATAGTTCCTGAAGGATTTAAACTGATCGAAAGAGCTCCAGGAGTTTCTGTAGAAGAAGTTAAAAATGCTACTGCAGGTAATCTCATCATTGAAGGAGATATACCAGAAATGAAGTTGGACTGAATACAGAGTTCATATTAGAAGATATCTAAGGGGGTTTTTACTCCCTTTTTTTATTCCTTATCAGTTTTACGCATTTGTAATAATTCGTTGATATTGAGTTAGGTGATAACATAACCTATAGTTTCTACATTAAGCCCTTCTATTTGCTTTCTCTTAGTTATTTATATCTCTAATACGGAATACTAAAAATAACACCAAAGCAATCATTTACAGGTCTTTAACATCGAAAAACTTTCTAAATTATAAAACATACACCTTATACTTTTTCAGATTTAAATTATACCTATCCTAACGAGTCAATAATAGACTATACTTGCCGCCCGAATCATAAAACAAACGTGTCATGATGAAGCAGATACTTACCGTTGCCCTACTCTTGACCGGAGCTACATATGCTCAAGAAACTACCACAAAACTCGACTCAAACTTGAAAGAATTTCAGGTAACTGCTACTCGTGGCAGTGTTGAGTTCGAAGAAGTCGCAAGAAAAGTTACTCTTATTACAAAACAAGAAATAGAACAGTCTGCAGTTCAAAGTATTCCAGAATTATTAGAATACGTAAGTAACATTGATGTGCGTCAAAGAGGCCCTTTAGGGGTTCAGGCCGATTTGAGCATACGAGGATCATCATTCGAGCAAGTATTAGTTCTATTAAACGGAATTAAGATGAACGATCCACAAACAGGCCATTTAAGTATGAACCTACCTGTATCACTTGTGGATATAGAACGAATTGAAGTTTTACATGGTGGTGCTGCTAGAATCTACGGGCCAAATGCATTTGCTGGAGCCATAAACATTATTACTAGAAACCCAATCGAAAACGAAGTTCAGGCCAACGTATCTGTTGGAGATTTTGGATATACCCAACTAGGTACATCTGCAACTTTAGTTCACAAAAACACAAGTCACAGGTTTAGTGTAGAAAGAAAAGCATCTGATGGATACGAAAGAAATACAGATTTTGAACAATTGAATGTTTTTTGGGAATCTGAAGCAAGATTAGGAAAGCATGAGATTCGTTTTAATCTTGGTCAAAATGAAAAATTGTTTGGTGCCCAAAATTTCTATTCTGCAAGATTTCCTTACCAACAAGAGAAAAATAAAGCTCAATTCACGTCTTTAGTTGGTAAACTACGATTAGGCAAAGAAAATCAACTTGTAATTACACCTAGAGCATATTACCGTAGACACTTTGATCGTTTTGAGTTATTCCGAGAGGGAGAAGGTTATTACCATAGAATTCCAGGAGGCGGATTTGCATCTAATGAAGGTGATACAGTTACGTGGTATACTAGTCATAACTACCATAGAACAGATGTATACGGGGCAGAAATAAATGCTACTTATGAAAGCTTTTTAGGTAAAACCAGTATTGGATACGATTACCGTTTTGAAGGTGTAAACAGCAATAACTTAGGAAAACCTAAAGATGGTGTAGAGCAAGTAGTAAACGAACACCCTTCAGCAGTTTATGACTTAAGTGATTGGAGAGAAAATCACAGCATCTACTTTGAACAATCATATAATCACAAGTGGTTTCACATTTCTGCTGGAGCATTGTACAATACAAATAATCGATTTGGAGAAGATTTCTTACCTGGTATAGATGCAAGTGTTAGAATTCTAGAAAATTTAAGGGCTTACGGTAGTATCAATAAATCTTTCCGATTCCCAAGCTTCACAGATTTGTACTATAGCCTTGGAGGAGCACAAGGAAGTGAAGATCTTGAACCAGAAGAATCTTTAAACTATGAAGGAGGGTTTAAATACACGAGCTCTACTGCAAGGGGACATCTCGCCTACTTTAGAAGAGAAGGCAGTAATATGATCGATTGGATTACCTACGATGGAGAAGAAGGCACACAAGCTGCAAACATCACAGAAATTACCATGAATGGTATTGAAGCTGACTTCGTTTATAACCTAAGTTCTACTCTTGAAAAACTTCCTTTAAAAAGAGTTTCTGCAAGCTATACACATCTTTGGGCAGATGCTAACACAGATGGATTTTCAAGTATCTATGCACTAGATTACTTAGCTCATAAAGTAGATGTTGGTCTACACTTTAGATTCTCTAAAATTCTTTTTGCTGACTGGATGATTTCCTTCCAAGAACGAGAAGGAGATTACACAGATGCACAAGGAATTGAAAATGCCTATGATCCAGTTTTATTGAGTGACCTGCAACTAAGAGCACAACTGAACAAAAAGATAAGCATGTATGTTCAAGCAAATAACCTCTTCGATATTGATTATGTAGATATTGGAAATGTTCAGCAACCCGGCAGATGGGTAAAAGCTGGAGCCAATATTCGATTTGGCTACTAACTTAATCAGCAGCTCATTATACTTAAAAGCACTTCTTAATAGAAGTGCTTTTTTGTTTATCCTTCTCTCTACCAGATGAATCAACATTTATCAATACTTTTAGAACACTTGCTGCCTAAGGAATACCCTATCTTGCAACCCTAAATAAAGATCTACACATGAAGTCCCTTATTGCATCTCTTCCAAAGCATATTTCAGAAGCACTTCAAATTGCCGAATCTACCCATTTGAAACCATCCAACAAGCACATAAACAAAGTTGTAATTACTGGTCTTGGTGGATCAGGTATTGGCGGTACTATCGTAGCAGATTTAGTTGCAGATCAATGTAAGGCTCCTATTGTAGTGAATAAAAACTACCATCTGCCAGCCTTTGTAAACGAAAACACTTTAGTTATTGCCAATAGCTATAGCGGAAATACTGAAGAAACCATATCTGCATTGGAAGAAGCAATGAATCGAAATGCAGAAATCTTTATCGTTACTTCTGGTGGAAAAGCTGCAGAAATTGCAAACGAAAAAGGATACAACCACTTGGTTGTCCCAGGAGGAAATCCACCTAGAAGTATGTTAGGGTACTCTCTAACACTTCAATTCATTGTACTCCATCATTATGGCTTAATTGATGATCTGCACCTGCAATTGGATAATTCAGCTACCCTTCTTAGTAATGAGCAAGGCACAATAATGGAAATGGCAGAACAACTTGCTAGTGAAATGAAAGGAACCTTACCTGTAATTTACACTATCGATGGTTTTGAAGGAGTTGCCGTAAGGTTACGCCAACAATTAAATGAGAATAGCAAAATGCTGTGTTGGCATGCAGTTATTCCAGAAATGAATCACAACGAGTTAGTGGGTTGGGAAAATGGAACAGATCAGATTTATGCTCTCTTCTTAAGAAATGCAAGCGACTTCGATCGAAATCAAAAACGAGTAGAGATCAACAAGCAAATTATTGAGAAGCACACAAAGAATGTGAAAGAAGTTTGGAGCAAAGGAAACTCTTCTATTGAACAAGCGTTCTATCACATACACTTAGGCGATTGGATTAGCTATTATTTATCTGAACTAAATCAGGTAGACATTATGGCAATAGATTCCATTGATCTGTTAAAGTCTGAGTTGGCTAAATTCTAGAGAGTGGGGATACCCGTACATTTTAAAGACTTAGGACTTGTTGACTATCAACAAGCTTGGGATTATCAGCAAAGCATTTTTGATGGTATCGTTCAATTGAAGCTTGAAAACCGAAAGCTTGAAGGTGAGCGAGAACCCATCACACCAAAAAATCACTTGTTTTTTGTAGAACATCCACATGTATACA
>DIYR01000064.1 GCA_002429085.1 Flavobacteriales bacterium UBA6049 | reverse complement strand
GGTATTCAATGGAGGTGTACAAATTGCACCTGCCGCTAATCGCTTAGTTTTCTACCCTAACTTCATTTATATCAACCAAGGTCCCAATCAAATGACAATGATTGGTAGTGATTTTGGTTTTCACTTTGGAACTTCATCTAGATCTACTGGTTTCTTAAGTAAATCATCAGCATCCGTTGGTGCATATTATAGACTTGGTAGTGCATTTGTTCCTATGGTTAAACTACAGGCAGGAGGATTCCAAGTTGGTATATCATACGATATCACTATTGGAAACTTGCCTAGAGCTAACGATGGATTTGGTGGCCCGGAATTCTCACTTGTTTGGAAAGGCGGGTTTGGATCTGGTAAAACTACAAGAAGTGTAAACTCTAAGTTCTTGTAAGCAACAAACACAGTATAGTAAAAAAGCGCAGTATAAACTGCGCTTTTTTTATGCCTTAATAATACCGAAATAAACTCTCCTAAACATAAAAAGGAACGTTCGAATCCTAGTCTTACAAAAAACGATAATTCATCTCATTAACTAGCACACTTACCAAGTCAAAAGCAATTTGGAAGAGAGTCGAGTTCATCTATTCTCATCAAAAATTACTCTTGGTATTCATACACACCAAGATCTGGTTGCGCATCTCTTATATTTCCCGCTAAATCAGTTCGGATAGTATCAGTAATCGTTATACTTCCCTTATCTCTAGCAGCAGATTCATTATGAAGTTGAAATGCATCTACGCCATTTGTAGTACTAAAAATTGGATTGAAAAACCCAAAAGGAGTTTCTGGGTTCAATTCTGTATTAACGAACCAGTTTACGTCAGAATCTGTTAACTCAGTCTTTACAACACAGTGATCCATACTTACTGTCAATATCCCACCATCAATAGTGTCATACCCAAGCTCTTCCCTGTTCGGTCCATAGATGATAGAATTCCCAAAATATACAGATTGATCTCCTATTATCTTTAAAGCTTCTGTAGCACTAACTTGTATCTCAAAGGCGTTTGCTGCATAAAAGCTCTCTTCTTGTCGATTACCATATGACCAGTAATTAGCTAAGGTAGAATGTATAAATCGTTGCTCTCCACCTCCTAAGGTTGCTACTAACTGATTCTGAGCATTTGTTATCAAACAGTTTTCTACCAAAGAATTGTAATTTCTAATCAACATACCAACACCTTCCATATTGGTTATCTCAGTATTATATAACCGAACTTTATTTGAGGTTACTTGAGGTGTTCCTCCCAAGAAGAAGTATTCTGCTGAAATTCCAATGAATCCATTCTTAATAATCGCATGTTCAAATACATGATCTTCTGGGCTCTCGTTCAATATAATACGATCCCATTGGCCGGGCTGTTCATCATAGAATGATTCTAAGCGATATCCTTGGAAAACAACTTCATTATCTCTGCTACCTTTTACTTTTAAGTTCGAACCCCGATAAGCCCAGAACCCTGCACCATCATAGAAGTGAATTTGAGTTCCCGAGGGAATAGTAAGGTTCACTAACGAATCAATTACCAAATACCCAAAAATAACGTGGGGTTTATCATTTGGAAGTTCTATCTGAGTAGATATTGGAAAGTACTCATCGTATTCACTCAAGAATGACAAAGCCGGGAATCCAGTTGGCCTTTGTGTAGGTCTGTAATAGTAGGCATCTTGCCCCCAAGCTTCTAACACAACTTCTTGTCTGTTACCGTTCAATTCAAAAGTCAAGGCATCAAATATTACCAACGGACTTGATTGATTATTCGGATCAACTGTTACTTCCACAAAAACAAAAGCACTGTCATTACCTCTTATTTCCAAATCTCTTACCTGTGGTCCAGGAACTCCATCTACATTAAACCTAAAGTTCGATTCATCACCATTCTTCAAAGCAATGTTGCTGATACGAACCTTCCCATCGTTTCTATTTCGAATGGTGAACCTTCGTGTTGCAGAACCTATTTGGGTAAACACTGTATCAAAGGTCAATGTATCAGTAGAAAACCCTAATCTTGTGGATGAACTCGTTAATAGCTCTTCTTCTTTTCTACATCCACTCCAAATAACGAGTAGAAAGAGAATACCAAGAGTCCATTTAGGGTTGATGTAATTCGCTATCATGCCTTCATTTACGTTTGAGCATCAAAAATATTTTATTGATCTCAATTGTTTCGTATATAATGTGTTTTATTATATTTGCACTCCAATTTTTAGCAGGTAGTCATGAAAAAAGATATTCATCCAGATAGTTTTAGATTAGTTGTTTTCAAAGATATGAGCAACGATTACTCTTTCCTTTGCAAGTCTTGCGCTCAAACAAAAGACACAGTTACTTGGGAAGATGGTAATGAGTATCCGCTTGTGAAACTAGAGATTTCTCACAAATCTCACCCATTCTATACTGGTAAAACTCAGTATGTTGATACAGCGGGTAGAATTGATAAGTTCAAGAACAAATACGCAAAATTCAGCAAGAAATAATTTGCGTAAACATAGATTTAAAGAAAAGCTCTGTCTCTCAAAGGCGGAGCTTTTTTATTTTGCCCTTATTAAAGCCAAAAAACAATGAACCTCGTATTTTTTGACGATCAGTATATAAGCGACCTCTATCCTATCACTCTAACAAGACCTGCTTCTGAGATTAGAATTGGAATTTTAACCATCCAACAAAAGTGGTTGTACTACTTTGATCATCCGTCTAGTCATTTAACACTTGATTATCTTTCATCAAAGTTTCCTTCTACTCTTTCGCAAGAAAGTATCTTATATATTAATGGTGCTCTTTGTCCAACAGATGGGCTAGTTGATCGTATTGACGAACTAGAAGATGGTCAAGGGATATCTCAGAATGGAAGGTTGCTTGCATACCAAGCTTCTTCATCAATCAATAGAGAGGAGCTTTTAAAGTTTTCTGGAGAAGAGTTCCTAGAAGAAATAACTATTCTAAAATGTCCTTGGGACATATTCAGAAACAATGGTTCTGAGCTTGAATTAGATTTTGATCGTGTAACTGAAGGCAGAACATCTGCTCCAATCTCTGATACGAATACCGTAATTGGAGATCGAATTTTCGTAGAAGAAGGGGCTATAGTAGAATGTAGTATACTGAACAGTGCTAAAGGGGCTATATATATTGGCGTAGAAGCTGAGATAATGGAAAACTCCGTTGTAAGAGGGCCTTTAGCTATGCTTCCTCACAGTGTCTTAAAACTTTCTACCAAAATTTATGGAGCTACAACTTTAGGCCCTTATTGTAAAGTTGGTGGAGAAGTAAACAACTCCGTATTGATTGGATATTCTAACAAAGGACATGATGGTTTCTTAGGTAATTCAGTTATTGGTGAGTGGTGTAATCTAGGAGCTGATACGAATAATAGTAACCTTAAGAACAATTACAGCACAGTTAAGGCATTCAATTATACATCCAACGACTATATATCAACAGATCTCCAATTCTGTGGCTTAATCATGGGCGACCATTCTAAGTCTGGCATCAATACAATGTTCAATACAGGAACAGTGGTTGGTGTAAGTGCCAATATTTACGGAGGTGATTTTCCTCCTAAACACATTCCATCTTTCTCTTGGGGAGGCGCCAGCGGGTTTGTACCATTTGAACTACCGAAAGCAAAAGAAGTAGCTATTCGTATGATGGAACGCAGAAATGTTCCTTTTACACAAGAAGATGAAGCTCTATTCGAGCACCTTTCTGAGGAGACTGACGTTTAGTCAGTAGTAGTGGCTTGGCATAGCTCTTGTCTTCTTTCAGAAACAACTAAACAAATACGAGCTCACCTTTTGGAATGAGTTTGTCACAATATTATATGGAGAACGCAGATTTAGATTTTAACTGGATGGGAATGAGCGGTATGATTAACGATGATGCCGAATTTATCCCTCTGCTTTCCAAAGATGATGAAGAGCAAATGGCTGAGGAGTCCGTTCCTGAAGTCCTGCCAATATTGCCGATTAGATACAATGTATTATTCCCAGGGGTAGTTATTCCTATCACTGTTGGTAGAGATAAATCTATCAAATTAGTAGACGATGCTTATGCTACTACCAAAACGATTGGTGTTGTTGCACAAAAAGATAGTGAAGTAGAAAACCCAACCGAAGAGAACTTATACCGAATGGGAACTGTTGCCCGTATCATCAAGAAATTGAAGATGCCAGATGGCAGTATTACCATCATTATTCAAGGAAAAAAACGATTTTCTATTGATGAGATCATTTCTTCTGAACCTTATTTTACCGCCAAAACAACTGGCATTAGTGAAATAAAACCAGAAGAAGATCAACGTTTCGAGGCTCTTGAAACAAGTATTCGTGACCTCGCATTACAAATCATACAAGAATCACCAAATATTCCTACTGAAGCTCAAGTAGCAATTAAGAATATAGAAAGTGCTTCTTTTCTCATCAACTTCATTTCTAGTAATATGAATCGTGATGTAGAAGACAAGCAAGGTTTGCTTGAAATTCTGAATGTTCACGAAAGAGCTGAAAAGGTCTTAGAATATCTAACTGAGGAGATTCAGTTACTAGAATTGAAAAACGATATCCAATCTAAGGTGCGAACGGATATCGATAAGCAGCAACGCGAATACTTCTTGCATCAGCAAATGAAGCAGATTCAAGAAGAATTAGGAGGAAATCCACAGGATCAAGAAGTGGAGGAATTCAAAAAGAAAGCTGCAAACAAAAAATGGGGAAAAGAAGTTAAAGAAACGTTTGAGAAAGAACTTTCTAAGTTGGAGCGTATGAATCCAACTGGTGTGGAGTATTCTATTCAAGCTAATTATCTCGAAACTCTACTTGACTTACCTTGGAACGAATACACCAAAGACAACTTCGATCTAAAACGAGCGCAAAAAATTCTAGATCGCGAGCATTACGGTTTAGAAAAAGTAAAAGAGCGTATCATAGAGCAACTAGCCGTTCTTAAGCTCAAGAATGATATGAAGTCTCCTATCATTTGTTTAGCTGGCCCTCCGGGAGTGGGTAAAACTTCACTTGGAAAGAGTATTGCTGAGGCTCTCGGCAGAAAATACACGCGTATGAGTTTGGGTGGATTAAGAGATGAAGCCGAAATCAGAGGTCATCGCAAAACTTACATTGGTGCTATGCCAGGACGTGTTATTCAAAGCCTGAAAAAAGCAGGAAGCAGTAACCCGGTCTTTATTCTTGATGAGATCGATAAAGTTTCAGCTAGCGCCCAGGGCGATCCATCATCAGCATTATTAGAAGTTCTAGATCCAGAGCAAAATGATACATTTTACGATAACTTCTTAGAGATAGAATTCGATCTATCTAAAGTAATGTTTATTGCTACGGCCAATAATTTGGCCGCTATCCAACCTGCATTGCGAGATCGTCTAGAAATCATTGAAGTAAACGGTTATACTCTCGAAGAAAAAGCTGAGATTACAAAAAGACACCTAGTTCCTAAGCAATTGAAAGAACACGGGTTAGACAAATCTCAGTTTAAGCTGCCTAAAAAGACTATTGAGAAACTAATTGAAGCCTACACAAGAGAATCTGGAGTTCGTGGTTTAGATAAGAAGGTTACCAAACTGATTAGACAAACTGCCAAACGTATCGCTATGGAAGAAGAGTTCTCCCCAGAAGTTAAAGCCGATGAACTCACAAAACTATTAGGTCCTGGAAGAGAAAAGGATGTATACGAAGGAAATGACGTAGCTGGCGTTGTTACCGGCTTGGCATGGACTGCAGTTGGTGGAGATATTTTATACATAGAATCTTCTATCACTCCAGGAAAGGGGAAATTAACTTTGACAGGAAGCCTAGGAGATGTAATGAAAGAAAGTGCCATTGTTGCTCTTGAATTTTTAAAAGCTCATGCACACCTTATTGGTTTGAAGCACGATGTATTTGATAGATACAACATTCATATTCACGTACCAGAAGGTGCTATTCCAAAAGATGGGCCTTCAGCTGGTATTACTATGTTAACAGCAATTTCATCAGCATTTACGCAACGTAAAGTCCGCAATAAATTAGCTATGACTGGTGAGATCACACTACGTGGCAAAGTATTGCCTGTTGGAGGAATTAAAGAAAAAATATTAGCTGCTAAGCGCGCTAAAATCAGTGAAATTATTCTTTGCGACCAAAATCGTAAAGACGTTGAAGATATTGATGAGCGCTACTTAAAAGGCCTATCATTCCATTATGTTCACGAAATGAGTGAAGTATTGGAACTTGCATTGTTAAAAACCAAAGTGAAGAATGCGCTAGAAATTGCGTAGCTCTTGGTTTTGAAGTGCCAGCGTGTATCTTTGGACGGAATCAGAATCCAAAGAAATGCCAAAGGTTATTCCATTTAAAGCTTGCCGTCCGGCCAGAGATAAAGCCGGACTGGTAGGCTCTCGATCTTTTATCGAATATTCAGAAGCCGATTTAAACGATAAATTGATTAACAACCCCTATACCTTTTTGCATGTAATCTATCCTGATTTTGGCACTCCTAATTATGTTTCGGAAAGCTCTACAGAGCGATTCAAGCATGTGCGAGCGAAATACGAAGAATTCGTAAAAGAAGATGTTCTATTGCGAGATAAAGAACCAGGGTTCTACATCTATCGCCAATGTAAAGATGGACACGTATACACCGGAATTATAGGTGGTGTGGCGGCTGAAGCTTATCGTAACGGTAAAGTAAAAGTACATGAGCACACCATTACTGCTCGTGAACAAATGTTCAAGGAATACCTAAAGGTAACGGCCATAAATGCAGAACCTGTTTTGTTGGCTCACGAACATTCAGATGATATTGACCTTCTCATCAACTCGATTACTACAGAAAGAGCTGATTTTGAATTCACCACAACAGACAGAGTTACCCACTATTTATGGCCAGTTTTTGATGCATCGATCATCAATCAAATTAGCGATGGGTTTCAAAAACTAGATGCATTTTATATAGCAGATGGTCACCATAGATCTGCATCCTCTGCCCTTCTAGCCGAGGATAATCCAAATTCAGAAGTATCTCAGTATTTCATGTGCTACATGTTATCGGAGCGTATGATGAATATCCAACCTTTTTATCGTTTCGTAAACGGGTTAAACGATCTATCTGAAGACGAGTTCATTCAAAAAATGGAAGAATTCTTCATCATTGAATCTTCTGATGAAGCGGTAAATCCAACTTGTACTCAAGAGTTTGGAATGTACATCAACCACAATTGGTATAAGCTCACCACTAAGCAACAGTGGATAGATGCAGAACACCCAGTTAAGCAACTAGATTGCTGCGTTCTACAAGTACATGTTTTAGATGAAATACTGGGGATTAAAGATGCAAAAACCGATAAGCGAATAGAATATCAAGGTGGACATATTGGAACAGCTGGTGTAGAGCAGTTGGTTAATAGTAGACGATACGATGTTGGCTTCACACTGTTCCATGTTACGATGAATCAGCTAAAGCGTGTGGCAGACACTAACAATATAATGCCTCCGAAAAGTACTTGGGTAGAACCTAAACTTCGAAGTGGATTGGTTATTTATGAGTTTTAGTACTATCAACTAGGATTGTACTTTTGCGCCATGATTGCAGAGAACTTGGCGAAATTCAAATCCGCTATTCCCGAACATGTTCAACTTGTTGCGGTTTCGAAAACTAAACCTAACGAAGATTTGTTGGAGGCATATAAGGCTGGTCAGCGCATTTTTGGAGAAAATAAAGTACAAGAAATTACTGCTAAGCACGAAGCTCTTCCGAAAGACATCGATTGGCATTTTATAGGTCACCTACAAACCAATAAAGTGAAGTACATCGCTCCGTTTATTGGTATGATTCACTCACTCGACTCTATCAAATTGGCGAAAGAAATTCAAAAGCGTGCTGTTCAAAACGATCGATCTATTAATTGCTTGTTACAAGTTCATATTGCAGAAGAAGAGAGCAAATTTGGAATTCCACTGGAGAATGTTCGTTCGTTTATTGAAGATGAAATCTTTCAATCGTTTGATCGCATCAACATTTGTGGATTAATGGGAATGGCTACCAATACAGAGAATATTAACCAAGTAAAACAAGAATTTGAACAACTGAAATCACTGTTTAATGAAATCAAATTAAGTACAGATTCATTAGGCTTACGTGCAAATATGTTTGACACTCTTTCTATGGGTATGAGCGGTGACTACAATACAGCGATTGAAGCTGGAAGTACCATGATTCGAGTAGGAAGTTCAATTTTTGGATCAAGAAACTATCAGTAATGGAACAAAAAAAAATGAAGCCTCTTACAGCTACTCAAGAGAAAATGCGTGTAAAAAAGTTAGACGCAATTAAAGTTGACCTATTGAGTGATGATGAGGATGTAGTATTGAAAGCAGTAAAGGGTGTAAAGAAACATGGTGATGCTTCTATTATTGAGCCTTTATTACTGGTATTGAATAAAATGGATGATACAGAAGTTCAGAATGAAATAAAAGAACTTTTGTATTCTTTAAAAGACAACAACACCGTATCAGAATTGATTCGTTTAGCGAGCGATGCAAAATATAGTGATCATGGTCAATTATTACTTTCTGCCATTTGGGAAAGTGGCTTAGATGCCAATGATCAATTCATATCATTGATTGAATTAGCTAAGCAAGCTAATTATGAGCAGCTAATTGAGATTATGACAATTGTAGATCAAGTTGTACTAGGAGAGGATTCTACAGAATATGAGGAAGCCATTAAAATATTACGAGATCACATTGCAGAAAATGCAAAAGATGAACGTAGTCAACTGTGGGTATCAATTACCCAACAGCTAACTGAACGATTAGTTGGTTAAATCAAATAACCTAACACGTTTTTCTCTATTCTATCTGTAATGGTAGATGTATCTGCTGGATCGAATGAAAGGCCTGTTATAATTTCGTATAACTCAATGTAACGAGCACTTACAGATTCAACAAACTCAACTGGCATAATAGGCATAACTTGACCTTCTAAGCCTTGAAATCCATTATCCATTAACCATTCTCGTACAAATTCTTTGGAGAGTTGCTTTTGCTTCTCTCCTTTTTCTTGTCGCTCTTCGTAACCTTCAGCATAAAAATATCTTGATGAATCTGGAGTGTGGATTTCGTCAATCAACGTAATCTCTCCATTTACATCTAATCCAAACTCATACTTTGTATCTACTAAGATCAACCCACGTTCTCTTGCCATTTCAGTTCCTCTGGCAAACAGCTGTAACGTATAGGATTTCAATTGATTCCAAACTTCTTCAGATACAATACCTTGTTTCAAAATTTCTGTTTCAGAAATGTCTTCATCATGTCCTTCATCTGCCTTAGTGGCTGGAGTAATAATCGGCTCTGGAAAACGATCGTTTTCTTTCAAACCTTCAGGCATCTCTACACCACATAATAATCTCTCTCCAGATTTATACGTTCTCCAAGCATGCCCAGCTAAATACCCTCGTACAACCATCTCTAATTTGATAGGATCACAAGCTTTTCCAATGGTAACATTTGGATCTGGTGTAGCCATTTTCCAGTTAGGAACAATATCAGCTGTAGCATCCAAAAAGTGAGCCGCTACTTGATTTAACACCTGCCCCTTATGTGGAATTCCTTTTGGTAAAATATGATCAAACGCACTGATACGATCTGATGCAATCATCACCAAACGATGATCGCTCAACGTATATACATCGCGAACTTTACCTTCATATACATTGATTTGATTCGGAAATTCAAAACTCGTTTCGGTCAACGCTTGTTTCATAACTATTGCTCTTTCTTAGATTAGATAATTAGGTGACAGTTACTCTTCGTTGTCAACATCGTATGCATCTATTATTCTTTTCACCAACGGGTGACGAATAACATCACGTTCGTCTAGCTTTACTACCCCTACTCCTTTCACATCAGAAAGAATACGAACAGCTTGTACTAAACCACTCATATGGCTTTTTGGTAAATCTATTTGAGATCGATCTCCAGTTATAATGAACTTGGCACTAGACCCCATACGAGTTAAGAACATTTTCATTTGACTCTTGGTAGCATTCTGAGCTTCATCCAAGATCACAAATGCTTGGTCTAATGTTCTACCACGCATGAATGCCAACGGAGCAATTTGAATTACTCCTTTCTCGATGAAATCATCTAAACGATCTGAAGGAATCATATCGCGAAGCGCATCGTATAAAGGCTGCAAGTAAGGATCTAGTTTTTCTTTTAAATCTCCTGGCAAAAAACCTAAATGCTCACCAGCTTCCACAGCTGGACGAGTCAGAATGATTCTTCGTACTTCTTTATTTTTTAAAGCTCTAACGGCCAAAGCAACAGCGGTGTAGGTTTTTCCTGTTCCTGCTGGTCCGATGGCAAATACGAGATCGTTTTTAAAGCTAGACTCAACAATTTTTTGCTGATTAACTGTTTTTGCCTTAATGATCATTCCTCCAGCCCCATGAAGCAGTACTTCCTTGCCAGTAGCTTGTTCTGCTGCTCCATTATCCATCAGAATTTGTTCTACTACCCCTTCGGATAGGAAATTCTTTTGAGCATGAACCGATTGAAGTAATCCCATTTTCTCGTTAAAAACGGATAGCTCCTTTGCTGGTCCCTGAGCTTTAATGGTTGTTCCTCTTGCTACAATCTTGAGCTTCGGAAAATAATTTTTGATTATGTTAATGTGCGCGTTATTTACTCCGAAAATTTCTACCGGGTTGGCACTTTCAAATTGAATGGATACCTCTTGCAAATTCTAGTGTTTTGATACAGATCGTTTAAACATTTGCTACTTTCGCGGGTGCAAATTTAACCCAAATTTCAGCAAGCCAACTGGACTTTATGGCTCTCATTACACTCACATCAGATTTTGGACATGCGGATCCTTACTTGTCCGGTGTAAAAGGGGCAATCTATCAACAATTACCAGTTGTGCAGTTAGTAGACATTAGTCATGAAATAGAAAAGCATGATATAGCCCAAGCAGCCTTTATTGCCAAACAAGCATATCAGAATTTTCCTGAGGGCACCATTCACATTATTGGAGTAAAACCGCATGCTAATCAATCTATTGAGCATGTAGCTATTGACTATAAAGGTCACTATTTTATTGGTGCTGATAATGGCATGTTCTCGTTAATATTTGACGAACCACCAACAAAGGTGATTAGTATAGCACTACAAGATACTGGGTTGATTAACTTCCCTGTCCGCGATGTTTTTGCGAAAGCAGCTTGTCACTTAGCTCGTGGAGGAACCATAGATTTATTAGGAAGGCCTAAAGAGGGAATTCTACAAATGATGGTTTTTGAACCTATAGTTCAACCTTCTGGAATAAGAGGACACATACAATACATAGATTCGTATGGTAATTTAATTACCAATGTTTCATACACTCTTTTTCAGCAAGTAGCTCAATCTAGAGAGGTTGCTGTTTCGTTGCGCGGTGCTAGACATGAGGTTAGAGGATTATCTGCTAATGCATCGCATGTACCAGAAGGAGAATTAGCTGCATATTTTGGTAACTCTAATTTCTTGGAACTTGGAATCAATGCTGGTTCCGCATCGCAGCTTCTTGGTATAAGAGTCAATGATTCAGTAATGATCAATTTTGAAGATTTTTTATGATTCGTATAGTAAAGCTTTCCTTCCATCAAGAGCACTGTACTGCTTTTGAGGCCATGTTTGAAGAAAAGAAGCAGCACATAGCCAATTTCCCTGGTTGTTCTTCGGTAAAACTCTTAAAAGAGCACAATAATAGTGGGGTATATTTTACTTATAGCCACTGGGATAGTCCGGCATCGTTAGAAGACTATCGAAACAGTGAACTTTTTGCTACAACTTGGGCTCAAACCAAACAATGGTTTAATGACAAACCAGAAGCATGGAGTGTTGATATTGAGGCACAAGCCGCACATTTAGTAGCTTAAGTAGCTTAGCAGTTATTAAGACTGTTTTGTTGAAATGTTTTAAAAACATTTGGGAGAATAGTTGAAAAGCCTATCTTTGGAGTCCTTAAACTTTTAAAATTATGCTCCGAAGACTGTTTTACCCCTTAATAGTCTTAGTGATGTTGACCTTATCATCATCATTAAATTGTTTTGCTCCTCCACCACCAACTCCAGCGCCTAATGGGCCTATTGGTGGACAACCGATTGACGGAGGAATAGTATTACTAGCAATTGCTGGTTCAGCATTGCTAGGAGTCAAAACGGCCAGAAAGAGCAATTAATTGAATTAAAAAAGCCCTGAATTACTTCAGGGCTTTTTTATTAACCTAACCTAATTTTAACCTAAAACAACCGCTTCACTAAACGGAGCGCAAATGTACATTTTTATTGAATCCAACTCTAAGGATTGATTACTTTTTCAAAAGTATTTTCAAAACCCAATCTACAACCCTGTTTATCAATTAATTGACTCCACACCTTCACGTATTGACTATCGTATTCTTGTAAAATTTTCTTCGATTGATTCCTTAACCTTCTGTTGAATGACGTAATTGCCTCGTAATAATTATAAGCTAATTCGACCGATTCGTATTCTAATTGAGCTAAGATTGAAAAAGCACTAATTCGAACCTCCACACTGATCTCAGGAGCAGTTAACATCTCTAATTCAGTTTTCGCTAAATCGTGTTCGCCCATTATAAACAACAATTGCGCATAATTCAATCGAAGTGCCGCGTATCGAACAGTCCTTGCATCTAACTCAGACATTACTTCCGCGTTGATCCATCCCTTACTACCTATACTAACCATTAAAGCAGAAACCACGTCATTATTCTTATCTGATGCTAACGTTAACAGAGCATCATTCAAATATGCGTCTTGATCTTTCAACTTAGAAACAATCGTTTGTTTCATTAATGGTCGTCCATCCTGTTTAAGTAAATCCATCATTTCTGGATACAGTTCAAAATCATCAATTAACCTGAGGTAAGCAGCTAACATATAGTCACTCTCCTGAGTAAAGATCAATTGCATTAATTTTCTTTGTGATAACTCGCCTTGCTCGGCTAACCATTCCAAGCTTTTCACTTGAAGAAGTATATTATAATCGGAACTACTAATCACATACTTCATCCAGTCGTTTGGCCAATTGCTATAATCATCTTTCATCAATACGTGACAATCTCGATCAACAATAACAGACTGTAATTGAGATGGTTTTAATGAACTCAGCTGAACTACAGTATCACTTTCAATAAAGACTTTGAATTGCTCATAGCTACTTTTACCAATAACATCAATCGGAATATGTATTCTCTTTCTTCCAATATCGGTTGCATTGGTTTGTTCAATTCTTAAGAAAGTTCCTTTCTGACCTTCCCAATTCGATAAAATAGAAAACCTAAATTTTGGTTCTCCCCCTGTATGCACCCAATCTTCAAAAAACCAGTTTAATGATATTCCCGCAACATCTTGAAATGCCATCATAAAATCTTCTGAAGTCACATTTTGATGAGCATATTTATTCAAGAAATACGTCAATGTTCTTTTGAATACATCATCTCCTACTTCATTTCGTAGCATCCTTAGTACAGTAGCGCTTTTCATATAATGCCTTGAAGACCCTGCTTCTGCATGGGATATAGGTAATTGATTAGACTCACCTGCAACCAGTGCTTGGTATTTAAACGTTTCGAATAATAAATCTCCAGCTTCTTTTCCAAACACTTCACCTTGCCATAAACCATGAAAGTATGTAGCAAAACCTTCGTGTATCCAATGCGCTTCTGGGCTTCGTGATGTAATTAAATTTCCAAACCATTGGTGCGCCATTTCATGTGCATTCACATAAACATAGTTTCTTCCTAAGAACTCTGTAGAATCCACAAAAAAATCGTCAGAAAAGATTGTTGCACTGGTATTCTCCATTGCACCATACAAAAAGTTGTGAACTGGAACTTGCGCGTAATCTCCCCAAGGATAGGGCACTCCAGTATATGACTCTAAAAAGTCCATGAGTTCTGCTGTTTTATAATATGTAGAACTCACTTTTTCTGGATGACTTCGGTAGTACCAATTCCTTATCTGCACTCCTGAATTCGAATACACCGTATCAACGCCATAGTCTCCTATTGCAATCATTGTTAAGTATGAACTATGCGGTTTTTGCATTTGATAATGCCACGTTGTAGCTGAATCACCTATTGTTTTGGTAATCAACTTTCCATTTGACAGTACTTCATATCCATTTTTAAAACGAATAACCGTTTCGGTAATCAGCTTATCGGACAAATCATCGAAGTGTGGAAACCAATGCCTATTATCAATTCCTTGACCTTGTGTCCATACCTGATTTGGAGTTGAATTGGCAAAGCATGTATCCCAACCTACAAAGTACATCCCCTTCTTTGGTCTTGCCGTATAGTGCACTAATAGTTGATACTGATTACCCCAAACAAGTGAAGAGTTTGGAAAAACAAACACACCTTTCTTACTAACTCTAAAATCAACAGAATCATGATTCAGTAAAACAGAATGGATTTGCATGTTTGGAGCATCCAACCAAAATGAATCTGTAACAGGACGAATTACCTCAAACTGAAAATCAACCACTCCCTCAACTTGCTTCTCGTATGGGTTAATATCAACAGAGATTGTAGCTGTTTTAAAATCTGTTACTCGCTCTCGAGGTATGCCTTTGGGGTTTTCAATATAGCATGATAAGTCTTGGTTTTGACTAAAAGATGAGAGGAAAAGCGTGATGAAACACACTCCTGTTAAAAGGATGTTTTTCATGGTTTAAACTCGCTATTATTTTTAATATAAATGGTTTCTGCCAAGGGTCTTAAATTATACTGGCTAGACATAACTTGACCATATGCTCCAACTGAGCGTATTTTCAGAAAATCTCCTCGTTTCAATTCAGGAAGACTTACCTCTTTTCCGAAACAATCACTTGATTCACAAATTGGTCCAACAACATCATATTTGAGTGTGTCTACCTTTAGCTCTTTTTCCGATTCTATTTTATGAAATGCCTGATACAAGGCTGGTCTAATCAACTCAGTCATACCCGCATCTACAATAGCAAAATGCTTTCTCAGTCCTTTTTTAACATAGAGCACTTTGGTTAGTAAATCGCCCATTTGTCCAACTAAAGATCTGCCTAATTCAAAATGAACTTCGTGCTCTTGTTTATCTAAAAATTGATGTATTGTTCTAAAGAACTCTTTAAAACCTGGACATTCATCAGGCTTCTCGTAATTAATCCCTAAACCTCCGCCCAGGTTTAGATGATTAAATGATATTCCTCGCTCACCAAACCAACTCACAATCTCATTAACACGAATACACATTGTTTTAAAAGAATCCATTCTTGTGATTTGAGACCCTATATGAACATGTAATCCTTCTAAACGAATGTGAGATAACTCAGGAAGAATTCTAATCAGTTCTTCAAATTCCCAAGCGTTGATACCAAACTTGTTTTCTTCTAATCCGGTAGTTATGTATGCATGTGTATGAGCGTTTACATCTGGATTAACACGAATAGCTACTCTAGCTGTTACGTTTGATTTAGCAGCTAACTCATTTATTACTTCCAACTCAGGGATTGATTCTACATTAAATGAGAAAATACCTTGAGATAGCCCATAATTTATCTCTTC
>DIYR01000077.1 GCA_002429085.1 Flavobacteriales bacterium UBA6049 | reverse complement strand
GCCACTTGTTACGCCTACATGCCAGTCTTTTTCTCGATTTCCTTCTCGAAAAACACGCACTTCCGGCTACTGCGGGCTTATCACTAACTGAATGAACTCTTTATACGTTACATAGGCTATTCTAAGCAAGAAACCTTTGATTCGCATAAATCCAATCAAGAAAAATAGAGGGCTACATGTTCTATAAATCTATGATTACCCCAATGGTCGGCAATACCGTTCCAGAGGTATTATTGATAAAGTATGGTACATAGCGCGTAGGATCGTTTGGATCTGTTATAAAATCTCCATTTGCATCAGATTCCATATTCAAAATATCTGGTTCTTCTGACTGAAAATTATAGAGGTTCTGGATATCTAAATACAAGTTCAATGTCCATTTTTCGAAATACCAAATCTTATCTACACGTACATCTAGCTGCTGAAAATCTGCCAATCGTTGCGAGTTTAACTGGTCATAATCTAAGATTCCACGTCCATTTACATCCCAGTTGGCTTGTAAGCTAGAAGCCGGCACATCGTAAGGTGTAAATGGCAAACCACCTACATATCTCCAACGAAGGCCTAGTTCCCAATTCCCTTTAAATTTCTTTCCTCCGGTAAAGGTGAAAATATGCCTACTATCCCAAGCAGAAGCAATCTGTTCTCCGTCCTTATCTTCAAATTCACTTCGCACCCAAGTGTAGGCCATAATTCCATAAATACCATTAGTAGACCTGCGTTGTATCAAAAACTCTACTCCGTAGCTTCTACCCTTTCCAATAGATGAAGTTTCTTCGTTTCCCACAACCCCAAAATCGGCTCCTAGATTGGCTAATGAAATGGAATCGCGTAAGCTGAACGGATAGTTATCGTATTGCTTCAAAAATCCTTCAACAGTGATTTTTGTTTTTAAATCTGGCTGGAATTCTACACCACCAACTAAATGATCGCTCTGAATATATTTGGTTCTATCTTGATTCAATAACTCTCCATTAGTATCGCTAAATCCAAGAACGGTGTAGGCTGGAAGTTGGTAATAGCGACCAACATTGAAATTCAAACTCCACTTTTCTGTTAATGCATATGAGCCCGCTAAACGAGGAGAAAATTGATTCAACGCATTCGACATGTTATCGTTGTAGTCGTTTCCATCAAAGCGAACGCCCAATGTTAAGTTCAACCTTGCATTAATAAAGTCTTTAGAGATAGATCCAAACACTCCATACTTCAGCATATTTAACTCGGCATTATAGTTAACAATTTGTACACCGTTTGCTGTTCCTAAACGGTTAAATGTGGCATTGGTGTAATACGCATGTTCCAAATTTACACCTGCATTTATACGATAACCATTGTCTCGATACGTATTTTCAAAACGAAATTTATTCTCCGTTTCTTCCGATTCGTAGTCTAGAATCTTGGGGCGATTTTCATCATTATCCTCGTATTTGTAAGCCGAATTATTCAGGGTGTTTCTGCTCAACACAAATGTCTGAAAACTCTTTTTACCATAGTGCTTATATACAGCTCCCAAGGTGTAATTCCACTGTTCGTTTACGGGAATATTACCAAGGATATAGTTATTACGCTCCAAATCATCATCGTCATCCACATCATCGTTTACCGATTCATTCAAATCGAATTGATCATACGCTCCCAGTCCAATAAAACTCAATTCATTTTTGTTGTTAAACTTATGTTTCACTTTGAACTGCATATCGTTATAAGTTGGCAAGAACGGAAGACCCAATACATCAAACAAAAATTGCAGGTACGATCTACGAGCAGAAACAATGAAAGTAGTTCTTTCACCAATTGGTCCATCTGCTGCTAAAGCGAGATCGGAGGAACCAATAGTCCCACGCAAATTCACTCGTTCCTTGTTTCCATCTAGTTGTTGGAATTCTAACACTGAACTCAATGCGTTACCTCGTGCCGCAGGAAAGGCCGAAGTATATAGGTTCACTTCTTTCACCAAGTTCACATTCAACATTCCTACAGGTCCACCAGAAGAACCTTGGGTTTGAAAGTGATTGATAACAGGTGTTTCTACATCATCAATATAAAAACGATTCTCGTTTGGTGCTCCACCACGAATAATAATATCGTTACGGAAACTTGGTGTTGACGCTACCCCTGGCAATGATTGAATAACACGAGAAATATCACGGTTACCCCCTGGGTTTCTCTCAATTTCTTCTACACCTAACGTTTGAACAGATACGGGACTCTCCTCTGTTTTTTGGAAGGCAGATGTTTCTACCACAAACTCTTTCAACTCAGTTGAAGTAG
This sequence comes from Flavobacteriales bacterium UBA6049, assembly GCA_002429085.1. Classification (GTDB taxonomy): domain Bacteria; phylum Bacteroidota; class Bacteroidia; order Flavobacteriales_G; family Salibacteraceae; genus UBA6049. The sequence continues at coordinate 15,795 of DIYR01000077.1, read as the reverse complement.
ATCGCATTTTCACCTCAATATATGGACTCTTCGAAGCAGTTACATATACATCAGCAGAAATTGTTGTTTCAAATCCAACTGCTGAAGCTACCAATTTTGAATAACCATACGGAACATTTGTAATGGTGAAGTTTCCATCAATATCCGTTGATGTACCAATTTGAGTTCCTTCTATTACCACATTGGCAAATGGAACCGGTTCTGAAGTTGTTTCGTCAATTATTTTCCCAGTTACAGTTCCTTTGCTTTGCCCAAAAGCAGTAAAAGAAAACAGAACGACAAGCACGGAGAGAATTGCTTTCATTTATGGAGTTTTAGCTGGAACAAACAAGTGCAAATATGGTTCGTAAGAGTCTAATCAGGTAGTAATATTGGCGCTGTAGTTTCTGTTTTGATACCTTTAGCCCGAAATGAACCGAATCGTTGCGCTTTTTTTAGCAGTCATTTTTTTCGCCAATTGTAGCAAACAACCCGAATGGGATGTAGATGTTTACGCTCCATTACTTCAAAGTAAGCTTTACATTCAAGATGCCATTGAAGATTCTTTATTGGCAACCGATGCTGAAAATGCATTGAGTTTAATGTATACAAGTGAGTTATTCAGCTTTAAAGTAGATAGCCTTTTTAACATTCCAGATACGACAACAGAAGAATCGTTTTCTATACCGATTGGAAATATTCAATTAGCTCCTGGTCAACAATTTGTAAACGATACGATTGAATCTGAATACAGCATTCAAGATGTTCAACTTCGTTTTGCAAAAGTGCGCAGTGGTTCTGTTTCTGTAAAGCTGTCTTCATCTATTCCTGAAGTAACTATTTTCACCTATTCACTTCCTTATGCCACATTAAACGGAGTTCCTTTTCAAGTAGTAGAAAGTATTCCTGCTGGTAGTATATCTAATCCTACATCGATTGTAAAAACCTACGATCTATCTGGGTATATTTTGGATTTACGAGGAAAAAATCAGAATCGATACAATACTCTTCTATCCATTATTCAAGCCGAAGTAGATCCTAATGGTTCAATTGTAAACGTATCTGGAGGTGATTTTGTGAAAATTGAAAACACATTCTCTGAGATTATTCCAGAATATGCTAGAGGCTATTTTGGAAATAGAATAGAGGTAGAACAAGATGTTGATTCAAATACATTTTTCAGCAACATAAAAGCAGGAACTCTTTCTTTAGAAGAAGCCGACTTAACACTTACTGTTCTAAATGAAGCTGGTTTAGATCTTCGTGTAAATATTGAGGAATTAGAAGCAATCAACACTCAAAATCAAACTGCAGTTGAATTAACGGGTGATGTTATTGATGGGCTAATTAATCTTTCAAGGGCACAAGAAGCTAGCCCAGGAAACTTACCTATTACTCCCTCATCTTATCAAACTTCTGTAGACGAAACAAACTCTAACCTACCAGCCTTTATTAGTGTGCTTCCTGATGTACTTAGGTACAATGTTGAATTACAGTTAAACCCTTTGGGCAATACCTCTAACGGAAACGATTTCATTTACTACAACACAGGAATTGAGGTAAAAGCAGAAGCTACTGTTCCTCTTAAGTTTTCAGCACAAAACCTATTGGTGGTAGATACCCTCGAATTTGAAATTGATCAAGATTCGCAGGAAGACGTAGATCCAATTCAAGATGGAACATTGATTACGTATGCTCAGAATTATTACCCTACTGATGCTGTACTTCAGTGTTACTTTATGGATTCTTCTTTCGTGATTTTAGATTCTTTATTCTTGGAACCTCAACTGCTTTCTGCAGGTATTGTAAACGCGAATGGAAAAGTAACATCCTCTACCCTTACTCCATTAAGCACAGATGCCAATAACGATCAGATAAACAGATTGTACGATGCTGAACTAGCCATCATTCAAGTTGAACTAACTACTCCATCAAATCAAAGTCCAGTGCAATTGTATGATGACTACCATGTGGATTTTCAATTAGTTGGTGACTTTAGATACCGCATACAAGCTCAGTAAATATGACAGGCAATCTTCGATTTATTTGGGCATTCTTAGCCATACTACTTCCTAATACCTTATTCAGCCAATATCAATGGAATGAGTCCACCAATATTCATGGTGAAAACAATATGTCTATTGAATTGATTGGTGAAGGATATAGTAATAGTACTGCATTGACTAATGCATTTTTCTTTGGCTTTGTGAATGGGCGTTTTGTAGATGAGGATGAAAAAGACATCATGCTCAATAGAAGTTGGAATAACAACAGAATCGGACAAGATGCTACTTACGGTATTCGCTTCTCCCATAAACTATCAGACAGTAGCTTTATTTCTCAATGGCATATTGGTATTGCCGAACGTTTTCATATTGATGGTTTATTGAGTCAAGAAGCATTGGAACTTGCGCTCTATGGAAACAAACGATTTGCAGGAGAAACGGTTGATCTGAGCAATGTAAACCTTCGTTACCAACGGTGGAAAGAGATTCAATTTGGAGCGCAAAAATCTTTGAATAGTAATTGGACAGTTGGTTTGCAGGCAGCTTGGCTTATTGGAGATCAAAACTTAGACTTCCAAACCAATTCAGCCAGTTTGTACACCTCAAGAATAGGTGATGAACTTCAACTATTAGGCGATTTCTACCTCCACCAAAGCGACACAAACGAACTTGGTCCACATGCAATAAATGGAATGGGAGCAAGTGTTGGCTTATGGGCGAGAAGAAATTTCACATTCTTCGAAACCGCGCAGAGTGGATGGATTCAATTGGGTGTAAGCGATCTTGGTTTTATTCAATGGAATAATGAATCTGTTAGATACGATGGTGATACGTTGTATGTATATGAAGGAACATTGATTGATAGAATTCTAGATTTTGAAGAGGAGAATGTGAACGGAATTGATGGTGACTCTCTTCTTGAAATTTTCTCACCTGATGCAAAAAACGGATCGTACACCACTTATACACCTGCAAACATTGCATTAACCGCTTTTCAGCAATTTGAAAAATTTGAAGTTGCCGCTTCCTTACGTTATCGTTTAGAAGCTAGTTATTTCCCGCAAGTGTTTGCACAATCTTTTTACTACCTCAATAAATGGAAGGTTGGAGGTTCTATTGGGTTTGGAGGGTATGCACCTTTTGAACTAGGTATTGGAGCTCAATACGAATTAAAGCATTGGCACTTTTCTGCAGGAACTAGAAACTTAGAAGGCTTAGTTGCTTGGAAACAATTTGGAGGTGCTAGTGCCTATGCTCAAATTGGTTACTTCTTCTAAACTCTGGAAGAGAAGAGCTGTTACTTTTGATGCATGATTCAATCAACAATACTCAATCATCCATTACATTTTAAAACGCCAGGTGGCACATCGCGTGGTGTATTAACCGATAAACCCACCTGGTTTATTGTTTTAACAGATGAACTCGGAAGTAAGGGATACGGTGAGTGTAGCTTGATTCCTAAATTGAGTATTGATAATCGTGAGCTATTAGATATTGAACTCAAAACACTGTCTTCAAGAACATTCGAATCATTTAATGAAATAAAGCAATATTATCAGTCATTACATTCTCTTCCCGCTCTCCAATTCGCATTAGAAACAGCACTTTTAGATCTACAACATGGTGGAAATAGAGCGTTGTTTGATACGGAATTTGTGCATGGCACAGAATCCATCAGCATCAATGGTTTGATTTGGATGGGCCCCAAGGATTACATGCTAAAGCAAGTTGCTGATAAACTAGAAGCTGGTTTTGATTGCATCAAGTTGAAAATCGGTGCCATAGATTTTGAAGAAGAGTTAGCCGTGCTTGATTTTATTAGAAAGCAATTTTCTCCTGAAGAAATTGAAATTCGTGTGGATGCGAATGGTGCATTCTCCCCTAGTGAAGCTTTGGAAAAACTAAAACGATTAAGCGACTTTTCATTACACTCTATAGAACAACCCATTAAGCAACACCAGTGGGATGAAATGGCTCATTTGTGCGAAACTTCTCCTTTGGATATTGCATTGGATGAAGAGTTAATCGGCATTTCAGATATCAATCAGAAAAGAGTGTGTTTAGAAACTATTAAACCTCAATACATCATATTAAAACCTAGTTTAGTTGGTGGACTAGCTGCTGCAAAAGAATGGATTGATATAGCCGAATCGATGAATATAGGTTGGTGGAATACGAGTGCGTTAGAATCGAACATTGGTTTAAATGCTATTGCACAGTGGACCCATAGTTTAGCACCTACCTTGCCGCAAGGTTTAGGCACAGGGCAATTGTTCACAAACAATATTCATTCTCCACTTACGATTATTAACGGACATTTGCATTACGATACGAATCTATCATGGCAACTTCCGTAAACTCTGGATTTCAATTACTAATTGAAAATGAAATAGTTTCTCATAAAACCATTCAATACTGGGCCAAAGAAAATCTAGGTAACAAGTCTGAATGGATTGCTGCCATTGCACAATTTTTAACACACTGGTTTGATGAGTCTGAAACACTAACAGTAAAAACCTCTGGCTCTACAGGTAAGCCAAAAAACATTCAGATTCGAAAATCTAAAATGGTGGTAAGTGCCACCAAAACCAACCATTTCTTTCAACTCACTACTAGCTCAACTTCTTTATTAGCTCTTTCGACAAATTACATTGCTGGAAAAATGATGTTGGTGAGAGCATTGGTTGGAGGATATTCTATTTATGCTATTGAACCACAATCAAACCCATTGAGTGCAATTTCAACACCTATTGATTTTGCTCCATTGGTACCAATGCAAGTGCTACCCTTTTTAGGAGAATCTCATTCTGTAAAAACAATTTTACTGGGGGGAGCACCTGTACCTCCAAAGTACCTCCCAAGCTTAAAGAAAGACCTGAACACTAACTACTTCTTGAGCTTCGGAATGACTGAAACTGTATCTCACATTGCATTGAGGGCCTTAAATGGACCAAGCGCATCCGAGTATTTTATATGTGTAAAAGGTGTCACTATTTCTACTACCCCATCTAATCAATTAGTAATTGAAGCCCCTGATTTATTGGACACCCCTTTAGAAACAAATGATATTGTTTCTCTTGAAAATCAATCAGAATTTAAGTGGTTAGGAAGGGCTGATTTTGTAATCAATTCAGGTGGAGTAAAAATTCATCCTGAAGAAGTAGAAAAACGAATTGCCCCCTATTTAACCGAGAACTTTTTTGTTTGGAAAGAGTTTGATGAAACCTTGCAAGAACGGGTAGTTTTAGTGATTGAAGGAGATGAAAAAACATTGAAAATCAACCCTTCTGATTGGTATACAAATTTACATTCTTACGAAAAGCCTAAAACAGTTTATGTGCTTTCATCGTTTTATTATACGGAAACTGGAAAAGTAAAACGTAACGAAACATTTGAGCTAGCACAAAATGAAAGAGATTCAACATCTTCAATTACCTGATGGTGGGCCTGTTTATACCGAAACAGACTTTTCTCATGTAATAGTTGAACCTTTCAACGCACTCTCTGCCATTCCTTTTATTTTAATAGCATTATACTGGTTTACAAGACTTCAAGGAAACTATCGCAATTACGGATTCCTCTATTTCGCCAGTATTCTGCTACTTATTGGCGGAATTGGAGGCACTATTTATCATGCCTTTCGTGCCTACAGTTTCTTCCTTATCATGGATTACTTACCCATTATTTTACTCTGTTATACTGCCAGTGTGTATTTCGCAAGTAAACTTATTAAACAGAAATGGTATCTGATTCCAATTTACCTCGGTGCATTTACATTGCAAGGACTGAACTCAACGTTACTTGCCCCTGAAATTGCCGTAAACACTGGCTATATCGTTATGGCTCTTATTATTTTACTCCCTACAGTGCTATATCTACGCTCCAGAAAATTCAAACATGGCCATTACGTTCTCTTTGCATTATTCAGTTTCATTGCTGCCATTTTCTTCCGTTTTATTGACCATTTCGGGTGGATTGAATCTGGAACTCACTTTTTATGGCATGTTTTTGGCGCAATTGCCTGCCAATTCATGTTTTTATTTCTGTACTGGACAAACGAAAAGAAACTATCTGTCTCATGATTATTAGTTATGAATAAGTATTTAAGACTTACTTTCGCTGAAAATCTAAGCCGTGATAAGGTCACTTTCATTATTAGCCTGTTTATTCTTCATTCAGCCACTTATAGCACAAAAAACATCAACGTTTAAAGATACATTAGACGGAAATCTTGATGCTAGTAAATTCTTACTCTCAGTAAGTGGGTTCTTACCCATTCCGATGGTTATAACCGAGCCTGCAGTTGGATACGGTGGTGGTATGTTTGGAGCATATTTTCACAAGAAGAAAAACGCTGAGTCTACTATTTCAAGACCAGACATTTCTATAGCAGGAGGTGCTCTAACAGAAAATGGAACATGGCTTGTTGGTGGCGGTCATATAGGTTTCTGGAAAGGAGACAAGATTAGATATAGAGGGTTTGCCCTTTACGGTAAACTAAACCTCAGTTACTATCCGTTCACCAATATTGCTCCAAATCTTGAGGTTGAAGTAGAATTAGAGCCTCTGTTTATGATTCAAGATTTAAGTTTCAGACTACTTCATTCTAAATGGTATGTTGGTGGTGAAATCATTGTATTTTCTAATAAAGTTTCTGTTAGAAACGATGGAATTTTAGAACGTGACTACGTTAAGAATTTAGAAAACACTTTACTGAATACTGGAGTTGGGCTTTCATTGGCTTATGATAACCGAAATAGCATCTACACTCCTACCAAAGGAATTTACTTTAAGAACAATCTGAGAGGTTTTGGAGAATGGATGGGAGGAGATACGGATTACATGGGTAACCAAACCGATTTGATCTACTTTCAACCTATTATAAAAGAACAACTATTTCTTGGACTTAGAAACAACTTGAACACCAACTGGGGAGATGCACCATTTTATGTTCTTCCCTCTATTAATATGCGTGGTGTAAAACGTATGAGATACCAAGGCGAAATGGTGAATACTGCGGAAATGGAATTACGCTATCAACTCAATTACCGTTGGAGTGTACTTGGCTTTGGTGGAATAGGTATGACCTTTGACGAACTGAGCATCAATAGCGATATGAATGAAGCTGTTTCTGCCGGTGGTGTTGGGTTTAGGTACCGTTTAGCTAGGTTATTCGGCCTTCATGCTGGAATGGATTTTGCCATGAGTGAAAAAGATCCTATCACAGACGAAAACCAATTTGCTTTTTATATTACAATAGGTTCTGCTTGGAGAAACTAATATTTCACCCATTTCAAAACCTCTGTTCCTTTATCAGAAGATAATTGAACAAGATAAATCCCGGTTTCCCAGTTGAATGAGCTAATGGTATGCAAATCACTTTGCAATGTGCCTGAAGTAACTAATTGTCCCATTGTATTGAACACCGAAAATTCAACACCTTCGTTAGATTGAATTGTTAGGATATCTACCCCTGGATTAGGATAAATGCTGTAATCGAATAATCTATCTGAAATTTCTTCGGTTGAAGTATAAGTCCAGCATGCTTTTTCTGTTCCAGTCAATGCTCCTGGTAACCATAAACTACCGCCAGTAACCGTTAAGCCAGCCTGTGTAGATTGAGCTTTCACTTCAGTAAGTATTGCTCGTTTCATCAATAGTGCAACTGAATCTGGGTATGTAAATCTGCCCTGTTCCATTTCTGCGCAGATATCTGAATAACATAATGCCACTGCTCCTGCTACCATTGGTGCAGCAAATGATGTTCCTCTATCACTTGCATAGCCCACTATTGAGGTGGTTAACACACTTTCTCCAGGAGCAGATAAATCAATCGATTCGCTACCGTAAGCAGCACCATTTACCTTTTCGCCCAATACGTTAGAGTTAGTTACACTAATTAAAAAGTCGCTAGGACAAGTGGTTGGTAAATCTCCACTTACATCAACATTGATATTAGCATTGGCTGTAGCAGCTGTATTGATAATTCCTGCTTTCCCTAACGAATCGTATAGTGCACACCAAATTGGAGCATCACTTGGCATTCCAAAATCTACTCCCCAAGATGCGTTCGTAGCAACTACAAATGCGCCTTCTGCTCCATTGGTTTCGTTGTAACGTTTTCTAAGAGTTAAGGGATAATCATATCCTGCAATTGCATCAGATTCATCTCCATCAGCTACTACAATCATCAACTTTACATCCCAGTTTACTCCTGCAATACCTTCTCCATTATTTCCAATAGCGCCCACCATTCCAGCTACTCGTACTCCATGAGTTTTAATAGCGGTAGCAGGATCGTCAATAGCATCATTGTTTGAGTATGTATTCCAACCTTGGTAATCATCAACATAACCGTTGTTATCGTCATCTATACCATTGTTTGGAATCTCATCTGTGTTCACCCATAAGTTTCCTTGAAGATCTGGGTGATTCAGTGGCAAGCCATCATCTAGAATGCAAACTACAATATCATCTCCTGAAATTGGTAATTCCCCACCTGTTGTGATATCCCATGCTTCTTCTGCTCCAACATCGCCATCTAAGACTCCCGAAATTGGTGCGTTTGCTGGTGTTGCATTATGTTGCCACTGCTCTGTATATCTAGGGTCGTTAGGAATGGCTCTTTTAGTTAAGATGTGGTTCTTTTGAACGAGGAGTACATCGTTACTCCATTCCCAGCGCTCGGCTGATGATTCATCAGTAAATTGAATTTCCCAGACATTAGCATTAGCTGAAAGTTGTTCTATTTCAACATTCTCTGCCTGAAACCACTGGTATGGCGATGTATTTTGTTTTAGTTGAACAATTCTGCTTCCGGGTACAGTGCGTTGAGCTAGGTTAACGGTTATAGTTCCTAATACTAATACTATGAGTGCAATTAATCTCTTCGTTCGTAAGGTTTGTTCCATTCGGCTTGTGTGATTCTGATGTCTCTTTCTAGGGTTGAAATTACCAAATCTGGGCTTTGATCGCCAATAGAAATGAGCACTAAATAGGTTCCTACTTGGTAACTCAACTGTTTTACTGTGGTGAAATTGAGTTGTCGATAATCTTTCTCAAGCGCTTTAATGTACTGCGGGCTGGTTTGTATAATAACTTCATGCATACGATCGTCTGAAGTTCCGCCAACGGGCACAGTTACTACACAAGCACTTATAAAAAGCGACTGAATAATAAAAGCTAAGATTAAAACTCTAGACCAAATCTTGTCGAGTAGAAACATATCCTCGCCATTTATCGAGTACCAACTGCATATCTTCTGGTAAATCACTAGAAAACTGCATCCATTCTTTAGTTGTTGGATGCTCAAATCCAATGCTCTGGGCATGCAGTGCCTGACGTGGCAGTATATTCAAGCAATTTTGAACGAACTGCTTATACTTATTAAAAGTAGTTCCTTTCAGAATTCGGTCTCCTCCATATTCTGGATCACCAAATAACGGATGACCTATGTGCTTCAAGTGAACACGAATTTGATGTGTTCTTCCTGTCTCTAGTTTACATTGAATTACGGTGATGTAACCCAGCTTTTCTTTGATTTCGTAATTGGTAATTGCCGTTTTACCAAAATCACCTTCTGGAAACACATTCATAAGTTTGCGATTCTTCAAACTGCGGCCAATATTTCCTTCAATTCTGCCAATTTCTTCTTCGGGTTCTCCCCAAACAAAAGCTGTATATTTTCTATCAATGGTGCGATTAAAAAACTGCATAGCCAGATTATTCAAGGCATGCTCTGTTTTTGCGGCTAACATTAAACCAGAGGTTAGTTTATCTATACGGTGTACAATCCCTGGTCTATCTAAGCCATTACTACCCACTGGCAGATTTTGTAGGTGATGCAATAATCCGTTTACTAAAGTTCCAGATTTGTTTCCGTTACCTGGATGCACTACTAAACCTGCTGGTTTATTGATAACCAATAGATCATCATCTTCGTAAACGATGTTTAACGGGACTGGCTCAGGAATTACTTTGAAGTCTTCTTTCTCTTCGGCAAACGTAACCGTAACCACATCGTTTGGTTTCACTTTGTAGTTTGACTTTACGATTTGGTCATTCACTTGAATGTTGCCGTTTTTAACTCCATCTTGAATTTTGTTCCTGGAGAACTTAGGAAGCTTATCGCTTAAATATTTATCTAGTCGAAGTAAGGTTTGTCCTCCATCTACTTCAATACGAAAGTGCTCTATTAATTCTTGTTCTTCCGATTCGTTTTCGGGTAGATTTTCTGCGCTCATCAGCGAATCATTAATCGTTTAGTACTGGTTCGTTGATTAGTAAGCGAAGCAACTCGTACAATGTACATTCCATTAGATAGACCTTGAACAGGCATTTGTATCTGTTCTCCAAACGATTGTTGATCTAACATTAATCTTCCTTGAAGATCGAAGATTTGTACTTGCACATCATCTAATTCATTCCAAACTACTGTTACCTGATCATCCGCAGGGTTTGGATAAACGTTCACATCAAACTCTCTGTTCTCTTCTACATCTGGAACACTTACAGGGTATGGAAAGTAAGTTGTATCAAACTCTGGATGCATCATCACTGCTCCATCAAAGCTTGATAAGCTCCAAACATTATTTACAGCATAAAAGGTTTTAAAGCGTGAATTGAAGTTTCGATCGAACCCTACAATAATTGGATCTGTAAGTTGTTCAATTCCAACATAAATTCTACCAGAAACTGCCAATGGATCTATTTCGAAACGTTGCACTAAATCCCTATATGGGCTATACAATGGATTCCGTAATGATGATTCGTACAACTCTACTACAGGATCTAGACTAGACCATACTTTAATTCTGAATAATCTATTACTTACATCTTCTCCTGACTCTGGAAAGTAAATGTTAATTGCTCGCAGCGTATCTTCAACTGCAATATTGTATTCTACTGCTATTTGAGCACCTGCACTTACCACATAATATGCGTTTTCGGCAATTCCATCGTCATACGAATAAAATGTTCCAAAATCTTGACGATAATGCAATGTGTCATTTTCTGATCGCGAATCTGGTGTTGTATTCAACACATGTCTTACGTCAAACGTGTAGCGCTTGGCATTACTGGTATCTGAGAATGCAAACGGTTGAATATCTATAAACTTCTCTAAGCTTGAACCTGCCGCAAACTGTGGTTCTGTATTCTGACTAAAGTCTGTGTTAAATACTTTTGTTCCTTGCTCATAAACCTCTACTCCAAAACGAACGTTTTTATTTACATCGGAGTTATTCATGGCAACGGATTGAGCAGTATCGGCCATATATTCAGATGGATTTGCCTTAAAATGCGTCCAAGGCATTTGAGTATATTCATCTAATAAACCAACTGGATGCTCTGTAAAAGCCACATCATCCAAAGGGCTATTTGGAGCCCCCGCTCTATTTGAGAATAAACGAATATAATCTATGTTCCAATGATCAAAAGCTCCGTTGAGTGTTGCGTAGTTTTTGAAGCGGAATTGAAAACCATCTCTAAAATATTTACCCTGTCTAAACTTAATAAATACCTGTTCAAACGGTTTCGTTCCTTGACCTGTAACACTCCAAATGTAATCCCATGTTTTTTGATCTACATCATAGAACTCAAGCACTAAAGAGTCTTTCTCTTCAGGAATCTCCCCTCTTCCTTGAGGTTGATAGAAAAAGCTAAAATAGATACTATCTGCAACAGTATAGATTCCCCCACCAAGAGGTTTATTCAGAACATCTATAGGTGCAGAGGTAAATACATCTGCTAATCCATAACTACTGCCAGCCGAAAGTTGACGATATGGTCTACCTAAAGAATCTAGCCCGTCAAATGTGGCTACTCCATAACTTGGAGGAAGAACTCCATAAGAGTTGTTAACAAAGGCAGATCGCGACTTCCAATATACATCTGGGCCATCGCTTGGGATTAAAAATATGGTATCGAATGTATTTACGTATGTAAAGTCTGGCGTAACGTTGGTATCTAAGGTATCTGCCACTATACGGCCATTTGGCTTTATCCAAACTGTATCGGTATCTGATGGTAGTTGTGTAGCTGGATCTAGAATTTCAATATACGTTACCGGGTTTTGAGTTGAATCCCATTGATTGTTAGCCGAATCGAACTGATAGTTATACGATGTATCGTACATAGCTTCGAAAATAGCAGGGAAAGCTGTTCCTATTCTAAAACCATAGATTGGAGTCTCTCTTACATTCGGATCGTTTCTATCAAACTCATATTTCTTCCTTCTATCCTTGGTAAAATCATCTATAAATGGTAACGATATTGTATCGAATAAATAGATGTACTGATTGTTCTCTCCTGCACGAGATCCAGTTCTTGTACCGAACTGAATGGCTTCATCATACTCTTCTTGAAGAGCTGGATTACTTCTTAACGGTGCCAAGTGCTCTTGCCCTAAAGCAGTAAGCATGCTTGCACAACATATAATAAGGGTTACTAAATGTTTCAAAACAAATCGATTAGTCTACGATGTTGGTATCTAGAATAGGTAACTCCAAACTGTCTAATTTAGTGCTATCTACACTGAGAATAACGTCAATTGCTTGCCCAAGGTTAATTTGTGGCAATTCATCAGGACTTGGAAATTGCCCAACAGTAAAGGCTGCAGCACTATCTTCTGCGTTAGTTACTGTCTCATCGTAACGTACAAACCCCATCGTTAATCCTACATCGAACAATTTGTCTTCTACTTGAGCCTTGGTTAACTTATATAGGTATGGTGTTCCTATTAACTCATCGCTCATTCCTGCGCCAACCACTAAGGTTATTCCTTCACCCTTCTCTATTTTATCACCAGCACTAATTCTCTCGCCATCAAAAAGCACCCCTATGATGCATCTGCTACATTCGCTAGGTTTATAGATCAACGAGTCAATGCCTAAACCATAACTCTGCAAACGAGCCTTAGCCTGACGTAAGGTTAAATCCATCAACTCTGGCATGGATATCTCAGGAACTTTTACAGCATTAATGGTGAGGTAAATTTTTCTTCCTGGTTTCACCAAATCGTTAGGCAGTGGATGCTGATCTACAACTACCCCTCGTGGCTTATCAAAATCATTTACACTATCCGAAATGATCGCTACTAATTCTTTATCTGCTACAAAATCTTCTACCTCAGTATAATGAAATCCAGATAAATCTGGAACACTCTTAGCTACTCCATGTAGCGTATAACTATCTAGCCAAACCGCAGCAGCATAAATACCTCCAACTATTAGGATAACAGCGGCCACAATGCTTAATAGTAACGATTTAGATATGAGAAATCTTAAAAAATTCACTCGATTAAAAAATATAAGATGTGCTGAACAAAATTGTTAGTGACGGGCAAATATAGCCATTGTTTACCCACTCTTTTCTTGCTATTCTAGAAGTTGTAAACGAACTACTCAACGCTATATTTGCCACCTATTTTAAAGTATATGCGTTTCATTTATATCCTATCGATTTTTGTGGGTCTTGTTTTAGTAAGCTGTAACGACTCTTCACCTTCAGACAAGCCTACCAGTAATACAGAAGTTGAAGTTGAAGAACCTCAAGATCCTGAAGCAACGTTCAAGCATGGTGAAGAAGGATTTGCCTACTTCGTGAAACGAAACATGGTTATACCACAACTATCTCGCTATTACGGAATTAATGGATCTACCGATATTGAAGTAACCATTGACACAATTGGGCAGGTAATCTCTGTTCGTGGATTAACAGAATCTATGAATTTCAGTGACGGGCTTGATACCTCAATCATGGATTTTGAACGAGAACTTATGGGCTACTTTGCATTAGAAGCAGAGCGGTTAATTTGGATGACTAGTGGTTATTGGAATCCTGCAGTGATTGACAGTACTAAAAAAGTAAGCACCCAAGTGCTCACTTTTGACTTTAACACACAACAATTTGATGCAAACGAAACAGATAACGCAGCTGGAAAAGTGATGACATACGGCCAATTTGACACGTTAGATGTTGATCCTACTGCAACTAACTTCTATCAAACAGGAACATCACTTCTCACAAAAGGATATTATACAGATGCCATTAAGTTCTTAACTGCCAGTACTCGCTTAGATAATTCCAAAGCAGACAGTTGGTTTAACCTAGGCTTGGCAAGGAGAAAAATTCAACAAAACGAAATGGCTTGCGATGCTTTTAAGCGAGCTAAAATATTAGGCGATAGAGAGGCCGCTAGCTTGGTGAAGGAGTTGTGTGAATAACACCTAACATAACTCTTCCAACTTTCGTATCGTTAGTGACTCATCACATCTTTTCTAGCCTACATGATTGTTTACATTTGTTCGACTTGAAACTGATTAAGAAGAACTCTTAAACGAAAGAAATATATGTCTAACGCATTTTTTAAAGTTCCAACGGCTAAGAATGAGCCTGTTAGAAATTATGAGCCAGGTTCAGCAGAACGCGAGTCGTTGTTGAACACATACCGTGAATTATACAACGGTCACATTGATGTTACCAGTGTTATTGGTGGTGAGTACATTAAAACCGATGATACAAAACCGTTGTGCCCTCCGCATGATCATAAGCACAAAATTGGTACGGCTCATTATGTAGGAAAAGCTGAAGTTGAAAAAGCTGTAACAGCAGCATTAGACGCTAAGCCAGCATGGGAAAACATGCCTTGGCAAGATAGAGCTGCTATCTTTTTACGTGCTGCAGATTTACTTTCTGGCCCTTGGAGAAACAGATTGAATGCTTCTACCATGTTGGCTCAAAGTAAGAATGTTCACCAAGCTGAAATTGAAGCGGCTTGTGAATTTGCAGATTTCTTGCGTTTCAACGTAGAATACATGACTCAGATTTATACGGAGCAACCACAAAGTCCAGATGGCATGTGGAACCGTATGGAGCATAGAGCTTTAGAAGGCTTTGTATTTGCTATTTCTCCATTCAACTTTACAGCCATTGCTGGAAACTTGCCAATGGCGCCAGCATTAATGGGTAACACTGTGGTTTGGAAAGCAGCAGATTCTCAGTTATACTCTGCTCACTTCGTAATGGAATTATTCCGTGCTGCTGGTTTGCCTGATGGTGTAATCAACTTAGTAATTGTTGATGGACCAGTTGCTGGAGATGTAATTTTCAATCACTACGACTTTGCTGGATTACACTTTACAGGTTCTACTGGAGTATTCCGCAGCTTATGGCAAACCATTGGGAACAATATTGCTAAATACAGAACGTATCCAAGAATTGTAGGTGAAACTGGTGGTAAAGATTTTGTTGCCGTTCACAAATCTGCAAATGCACAGCAAGTAGCTGCTAACTTAGTTCGTGGTGCGTTTGAATACCAAGGACAAAAATGTTCTGCTGCTTCTCGTGCTTATGTGCCTGAGAATTTATGGCCTGAAGTTAAAGAGCACTTAGTACGCATGGTTGGTGAAATTACGGTTGGAACACCAGAGGATACTAACAACTTTATGAATGCCGTTATTGACGAGCGTGCATTTGACAAAATTGCGAGCTACATTGATTTCTTGAACGGTAGCGATGCCGAAGTAATTACAGGTGGTACATACGATAAATCTCAAGGTTACTTTGTTCAACCAACAATCGCGGTAACACAAGACCCTAAGTCTAGAACAATGGTTGAAGAAATCTTTGGCCCAGTTCTTACCATTTACGTTTACCCAACAGATGAGTGGGAAGCTACGTTAGATTTGGTAGATGGTACTTCTGAGTATGCCTTAACTGGAGCTATCTTTAGTAACGATAGATATGCAACTGTTTATGCTATCGATAAGCTAAGACATGCAGCTGGAAACTTCTACATCAACGATAAACC
>DIYR01000089.1 GCA_002429085.1 Flavobacteriales bacterium UBA6049 | reverse complement strand
TGAGGTGGTCCTGTTTGTTTGGACAGTTTAGCTGAAGTTAAGCCACTCTTTTATGTTTTATGCAGCCTGTTTTTGGTTTGTACCTCATCTCGCAGGGCGTAACCCAAGGGATGAAACACAAAATTGGTTTGATCATAAACCTCATTTGGTGTTTGTTCATGGTAATACCCCCATTTTTAGAGGGCGTTCAGAGTAGAATTTTTCTTGTTTTACTTTTTAAATTATCTCGTGCCATGGCACGAGATAATTTTTGCCTTGGTGTTATGCCACCTATTGCCATGTTATGACGTTCGTTATTGTATGTCCACATCCATTTGGTAGCCTCTGTTTGAACTTCCTCAATTTCTAAAAATATAAAATGATTGAGCCTGTCATAGCGCACTATTCGATTAAAGCGCTCAACATAGGCATTTTGTTGCGGTTTGACAGGTTGAATGAATTCGAGTTTGACAGCTTGTTTATCAGCCCATGCATCAAGCTTGTGACTGATATATTCCGGGCCGTTATCACAGCGGATAGACCTTGGCTTGCCACGCCATTCTATGACCTGTTGCGATGCCCGAACGATCTGCTCTGTGCGGCAACGAAAAGTCAACCTCAATGGCAAGGGCTTCCTGGTTATAATCATCAATGATATTGAATGTCCTGAAATGCCAACCATTGGAGAGCTGATCATGCATAAAATCCATGCTCCAGACCTCATTCTGGTTGTATGGTTCTGATAAGGGCTGTGGTTCGTCACGATAAAGCCGTTTCTTTGGCTTGATACGCAAGTTTAACTCCAGATCACGGTAGATCCGATAGACGCGTTTATGATTCCATGGGAAGCCTTTGACATTGCGTAAATATAGAAAGCTAGGCTGCAAGCCCCACTTCCGGTATTGCGTATTAAGCCAAAGAAACCTCGGCCTTAAATTTAGCGGGGTAGTTTTTGCGTGTCTTACTCATTATTTAAACTACTCTTTATAGAAACAAAGAGTAGTTTAACACACCGTCATATTTTCTAGGACCACCTCAAAGTGACGCTAAGAAGCTAAAACTCCTTGAGGCGGAGAATGCCTTAGTTCAAAATTGAACGCCCGTAGCTATCATCATAGCGGGTAATGTCGTCTTCCCCGAGGTAACTACCGGTTTGTATCTCTATAATTCGAATAGGTGTTTGCGTCGTATTCTCTAAGCGATGCACTGTCCCTTGGGGAATATAAATACTTTGATTACTTTGTAATGTGACGACATCATCACCTCGTGTAACCAAAGCTTCACCTTCAACAACCACCCAATGTTCTGAGCGATGTTTATGCGATTGTAAACTTAGTCGGGCACCTGGGTTAACTTGAATGTTCTTCACCTGGAACCCTGCGCCACTTTCAACCGATTGATACCAACCCCACGGCCGATATACCCTCACATGTGCATCTATTTCTGTGCGTTTTTCTTGGTGTAATTTTTCAACTATTAACTTTACATCTTGCACACGATCTTTGGGCGAAACCATGACGACGTCTTGTGTGGCAACAACAACTATATCTGTCAGGCCAATAGTGGCGATTAAGGGCCCTTCACTACGAAGGTAACTTCCCGTGGTATCAGTATTTACAACATCACCAATCGCAACGTTCCCAAATGAGTCTTTTTCTCCAAGTTCCCACAAGGCTGACCACGCCCCTACATCATTCCACCCCACGTCTAAGGGAATAACGCCTGCTTTTTTAGTATGTTCCATGACAGCGTAATCAATTGAATCTGATGGTACCTGTTCAAAGGCTTTAGCATCTAGGCGTAAGAAATCCAGATCATGTGACTGCCCGGCTAATGCTGCCCGGCAGCCATAAAGAATCTCGGGACTATAGCGTTCAAGCTCTTCAATATAATCACTGACATTGAATAAAAACATGCCACTATTCCATAGGTATTCACCTGTGTCTATATAATATTGTGCTGTTTCTAGGTTTGGCTTTTCAATAAAACTTTCAACACTAAAACACCCTTCTGTTTGGGGCATTTGAGAGGATTTTCTAATATATCCATATCCAGTTTCCGGGGTTTCTGGCTTAATGCCAAACGTAATTAGTGTACCATTACGGGCAGCTTGCGCACCCAACGCAATGCTTTGTTGAAAACCTACAACATCATTAATCACATGATCAGAAGGAAGTAGCAGCATAAGCTGGTTTCCGCATTCCTCCATCAGCTTCAATGCGGCTAGAGCAGCTGCCGGTGCCGTGTTGCGGCCGATGGGCTCTAAAATAAGTGAATGAGGCGTGATATCAATGTTGCGCATTTGTTCCGACACGATAAAGCGATGACTTTCATTGCAAATAATTATAGGTGCTGAAAAATCATCATTATTAAATCGCAATGCCGTCTCGCACAACATGCTGCGATCTGAATTTAACGCTAAAAGCTGTTTTGGTAGTGCTGCACGCGATAAGGGCCAAAGTCTTGTACCTGAACCACCAGAAAGAATAACAGGTGTGATTTTGACCATAACATATTTCCCAGTTTAAATTTTCGCCTTAAGCGTTGTATACTTTATTTAAACTACGTAGCAAAGGTTTTGCATTTTGCAAAGTGTCGCCAAAAGTATACTATTCATATTCTTTGGCAAGAAAAATAACTGGTTTGCACTGTTATTTTTCTGAATAGCGTCATCTAGTTATTCTAAAAGTAAATCCCGATTCTCAGGATCGATCCGGTTATCAGAAGATAGACACCCGCAAAAACCCCAGCCTCTCTCTTTAATCGAGATATGGCATTAATTTTATTTATGTATTCCAATATGCTGGAGACAGTTTTTTGTTTGGATGCTTTAAAAGACGCTCTGTTTCGTTATAGCAAGCCCGATATCTTTAATACTGATAAAGGTAGTCAATTTACCAGTCATGATTTCACAGATACTTGTTATGATACGATAAAGCCCTACTATCTTCCTTTTGAGCATCAGCACGCATCACCTAACAGCGTGATAGAAACTATATTAACTTCACGAATATAGACGCTATAATTCATATA
>DIYR01000105.1 GCA_002429085.1 Flavobacteriales bacterium UBA6049 | reverse complement strand
GTATCGGTATCTAATGACGATAAGTCAACTGAGTTTCCTCCTTCGATACTTAATGACGAACCTGTTAGTGTCAAGTTCTGATCATCTGTTCCTGTTCCATCTTGAACGGCACTTAAATCTACACTGTTACCATCTGCAATGCTCAATGTAGTTCCTGATAAACTCAAGGTTTGATCATCTGTGTCAACTCCAGCTGATCCAATATCTCCCCATGCAGATCCGTCCCATACTTTAAACTTACTTTCTGTTGAATCATAAGCCATCATCCCTTTATCTCCACTTCCTAGGTTTCCAGCTAATGATGTCAATTGAGCAGTACTTAATCTATTCATTAGAAAACCTCTATCGCTTTCGCCAAGCTCTAAAGAAGCATATTGATTAGGTGTTGAAGTACCAATACCAACGCTTACTCGATTTGTGGTAGTTGTTCCTCCTAGTACCATGGTATTTGCATTAGGAGCAGATGCTCCTGAACCAATGGCTATGGCATATTTATTTCCGGTATTTGCATTAGCTCCAATACTAATTGAATTAGATGAGTCTGCTACTGATTGATGCCCTAAACTGATACTGTTACTTCCATTAACATCTACTTGATACCCTATACCAATAGAATTTTCTGAATCGATATTTGTTTGATAACCGAAACCTATTGATTTGGAACCTGATACATTACTTTCTTTACCAAAAGCAAATGCATCAGCCGCACTTGCGTTTGCACTATGTCCAAATGCAAACGTTCTGTTACCAGTGGCCTGAGCCAAATATCCAAATGCCATAGCGTCTGTAGCGGTTGCATCACTGTAGTTCCCGAACGAAGCAGATCTACTTCCACTTGCTCTCGCACTAACCCCCATCACCATTACATCATGATTATCTGCATTGGCATAAGAACCAATAAACGTGGTACGGTTCCTTACCGTATTATTAAAATCCGCAAATGCTCCGATCCCCACGTTATCTTCACCTGTTCTGTTACTATAACCTGTTCTATAACCTAAATATGTGTTTCTTTCTGAATCGTTCGTATTGTTGGTTCTATTATTATCCCAACCAGCTCTTGCTCCTACGAAGGTGTTAAAGCTTGCTTCTTCTGTGTTTGCACCTGCAGCCTGCCCTATAAATGTATTCAATGAACCATGTCCTAAATCAACCCCAGCAGAATCTCCAACTGCTGTATTTCTATCACCATCTTCATTATCGTATAATGCTTGTGCACCTACTGAGGTATTTCTCTGCCCTGTTGTGTTATCATGCCCTGCAGCAGAACCGATAAATGTATTATCGCTCGCAGTAGTATTGTTATAACCTGCATCTTCACCTATAAACGTACAGTCATCTCCAGTCGTGTGATCTTCGCCTGCTTCGTCTCCAATAAAGACATTATCATTTCCTGCATTTAAACAACTAGCTCCTGCTCTTTTTCCAATGAAAATGTTATCAGATCCACTAGTGATACTACTACCTGCTTGGGTTCCGATGAATATAAAATCTACACCTGTTGTGTTACTATACCCAGCTTCCATACCAATAAAGATATTACTGGTACGATCTGAACCCATTTTATCTGCTACAGATGTGCTTGCAGAACCTGCAGAGGTTTGATCATGTCCAGCATCTTCACCAATAAAAACGTTTCCACTTCCTGAACTCAAGTTGGTTCCAGCAGAATCTCCAATAAGCACATTATAATCTCCCGTTGTTAAACTTGCACCAGCACCTGTACCTGCTGTATAATTGTCTGTTTGGGCAAATAAATCAGAGGATAGCCAGCACAGAAACGCTATAACTATCACTCTTAGAGCTAGATAATTCATAGTAACTTAGGTTTTAATTTTAGGTTATAAACTTATAAGGCGCTGTGAAAATAAAAACTATCGCTCGGATAGCAGGTAAATTTCTCTTAAACATTACATTATGAGGATATCGTTAGCTTAAACTAGATCCATTCAATAGTAAATTCTAACTATTCACTTTTATCCTAGCTATCAACTCTTTAGCCATCCGGTCACTTGGATTAAGAACTATCGCTTTATCCAGATCTACTAATGCTCTGTTAATATTGTTCATCTCAATGTTAAGAACAGCCCTATATCGATAGTACATACCATTTTGAGGTTCTAGTTCTATTGCTTTGTTAAAATCACTCAACGATTTTTCAAACTCCTTTTTCTTTTGATGCACAACGGCTCTATTCAAATATGCCAAACCATAAAACGGATTAATTTGAATAGCTGAATCAAGATCTGTTAGAACTAAATCAAACTGATTCAGACTTCCTCTAACCTGAGCTCGGTTTAAATAGGCACGAGAATAAGAAGGATCTAAGTCGATTGCCGATGTAAAATCATTGATAGCCTCATTTGCATTTCCTAGCTTAAAATGTAGCTTTCCTCTATCGTGAAATGATTTAGGAAATGTTCGGTTCAACTCAATACTCTTGTTTAAATCTTCTAAGGCTAAGGATAGCTCATTATTTCTCAAATAATAATCGGCTCTATTAGCAAACGCAAAGTAATGATCTGGGTATATGTTTATTACTTGAGACCACATTACTCCCCCATTTTCCCAAGTTCTCACTTGATTTATACTAACCATAACATAGGCTATAAACACTACCATTAAAGTGCTAATTCTATACCTCATTGGTATATTCAGCCTTTTATCAGACGATTGTTTAAAAAGTAGGTGTCCGAATAGAACAAACAATCCTACATAGGAAACGTATGAATACCTGTCTGCAAGCATAGCTCTACCTACTGGCAAAATTTGAAGCACAGGTAACAAGGAAACCACAAAGAACGATAAGCCAAAAACAACATGCTTCTTGGGTCTTTTGGCATATATCCACCATATAACTGCAGGTATTACAGCAAATAGACCATATAAAAGAACGGGGAAGTCTTCTCCCCAATGAACAGGATATGGATGAAAAGCCGCTAAATTAAATGGAAAGATGGCTTTGGTAAGGTATGTTAGTAACGAGAGTAATGACACCGCAAATCTTTCGAAAAGGTTTAAATGGTTACTCGTATCTATTGCTCCAACGTTGTGTTGGGCAGAATATGCGATTACCGAAAAACAAATTGATAAGGCTAAAAATGGAACTTTTTCTACCCATGTTTTTCTATTGTTTAACCTCCCACTTAAATAGTCGATCAACAACAAATACAATGGTGCCACCACAACTACACTCTTTGATAACAATGACATCACAAAAAACACTAATGAAAGCACATAGTACTTTTTCGTATTAGAATTTGAATCGTATTTCACATAAGCTATAAGAGATAGGAACAGGTAACATGTATACAAAAGGTCTTTTCGCGCTGAAACCCAAGCTACAGGCTCTACGTGCATTGGATGAATTGCAAACAAGAGCGCTACAAAGAATGCTAACTCTCTTCTCTTAAAAAGCTTCTCAATAAAAACGTAACATAGATAGGTATTGGCAAGGTGAAGTAATAGGCTATGCAAGTGATAAACAAAGGCTTCCTGCCCTCCTATTTGGTAATCAACAGCTAAAGAAACAATTGTAAGTGGGTGGTATATTCCAACAACTTGAAAAGTGGTGAAAATTTCTGTTATTCCATGTAAGGTGAAATTTCTGAGTAGCAGATTGTCTAGCACATAATCTTGATCATCCCAATTAACCCAACTATTGCTAAGAGAAGGCACCATTACGATGAATGCACAAACAACTGCCCAAACCCAAGCATACTTAACTAAGAGCTTCTCCTTCACTTTGAATTCGTTTAGCTAGTTCTAGCTCAAGATTTGTTTTTGTTTGTTACGACTTCCGAAACGATGTAATTCGGTCTTCGCTTCACTTCAAAGTATATTCTCCCAATATACTCCCCTAAAATACCGAGCATCAAGATAATAGAACCTCCAATAAAAAAGAGAGACACTATCAAAGATGCCATTCCTGGTACATCTGCAGGTGAATATCCTAGCACTTTAAAGTCTACTACTCGATGGATGATGAAAAACACGCCTAAGCCAAAAGATGTAATAGAAAGAAAAAGTCCTAATAGGGTCATAATCCTCAATGGCACGGTAGAAAAATCAAAAATTCCATCTAGCGCTAATTTGAAAAGCGAGTTGAAATTATAGCTTGGAGAACCTGCAAATCGTTCGTGACGTTCGTACTCTACGCCTATTTGTTTGAATCCTGCAAATGCTCTTAGCCCCCGCATAAAGCGCGTGTTTTCAGGCATCTGATTATTCAGTACATCTACTACTGCCCTATCTAACAAACAGAAATCACCAGAGTCAAGAGGAATGTTGATTTTACTGATAACGTTCAACAACCGGTAAAAAATGGAATACAAGAAGCGGGTAAGCAGTGGTTCTTTTCGTTTTTTTCTAATGGCATAGACTACTTCGTACCCGGCTTTCCACTTTTCAACTAATTCTTCAATTACTTCTGGCGGATCTTGAAAATCCGCATCCATTACCACAACGCCATCGCCTGTTGCGTAATGTAACCCCGCATTTACGGCCGGTTGTTGCCCAAAGTTTCTACTTAAAACTAGTAGGCTTACCTCTTCGTGATTCTCGGCTAATTCTCTTAGTAAGTTGGTTGATCCATCTGTAGAACCGTCATCTACAAAAACTATTTCGTAGTTGATTTTCCATTTATCAGAACACGCTATTAACCTTTCACAAAGGCCTTTTAGGTTCGGAGCCTCATTATGAACTGGAATTACAATGGAAATCAAACGTTGAGCACTCATTCAGGTCTAAAATTGATATTTCAACTGCTCTAAATCTTCGCCTTGATATAGCCTGTTACGAATATATGTGATTTTGTCATCGGACCACTTTTCGAGATAGGCTTCGCTATATTCCTGAGCAGCAGTATAATCATTACTATACAAAGCACATTGGATGCCTATTAATAACGCCTTTTGAAGTGAAGGATACTGTATTTGTATCAAGGTACGTGCATAGTCAGCAGAAGCTTGAAAATTTTCGAGCATAAAGTTGCACTCCATTAAACCAATGTAATTGGCTGCTAAGTTCTTGTCATATTGACTTGCCAATTCGTGATATACGAGGGCCGAATCGTATTTTTTCCCTTTTCTTAATTCTTGGCCTGTGCGCCACAGCAAATTCGCATATTCAACATCGTTTCCTTTTAGTGCATAATTCTCTAACTCACTCACTGCTTTTTTTAACCTAACGATGTTGTTAGGTATAGAAGATAGGTCTATTCCTGCAGTAATATCACCAGCAGATCTTATCCAATATGTTTTAAATACGTGTTTACCTAAACGTTCTAACCTTTCGGATAAATACTCTGGATTGTGATTCACAATGAAACGAGGAATTACAAAAAGAGAAACTACAAACACTAGCGTAACCGGCATTAGATGGCCCTTTACTTTTTCAAATTCTCTTGACAAAACCGATACAAAGAGCACCAATGCAATTCCTGGAAGTGAAAAATAATCCCAATCATAGGGCATGCTCATTAGTGGATTTACAGCAAAAAAGAACAGCGCAAAAATCATGGTATTTAATCCCATGAGTATCAAGATGGGTTGATTCCAATTGATTTGTTTCAAATTAAACAAGTAGTAACAGAATAGGACAATGGATGATAACGACCAAAGGAACGTTAGGTTTATGTAATCCACTAAATGATTCCAATGAAAAAGTGCGTATCTATCTAATGGTGGTAAATCTTGCGTTATAGGTAAAAATAACCGTGTATAGATATCAACATC
>DIYR01000045.1 GCA_002429085.1 Flavobacteriales bacterium UBA6049 | reverse complement strand
AGCAGAACCAACTGCAGGCAATTCAATTTCGCGAACTTGCTTACCTTCTAAATCATACTGAATTACTTGAGTAGTAGCATCTTTTAAATACTGAGCAAACAAGTACCCACCTCCTTGGCTTACAGATAATGGCATGTCTGATTCAGGAATAACCACT
Organism: Flavobacteriales bacterium UBA6049; assembly: GCA_002429085.1. Classification (GTDB taxonomy): domain Bacteria; phylum Bacteroidota; class Bacteroidia; order Flavobacteriales_G; family Salibacteraceae; genus UBA6049. The sequence goes on along the minus strand of DIYR01000045.1, from coordinate 4,798 downwards.
TCCCAATTTTCTGGCATTGGGTTGTTCGCCATTACTTTTACCAATTTGCGGTTTGGAGCATCCATGTTAGTTAATACGTAGAATGCATCTTCTGCTGCATAAACAACATTATCATCGCTATCGTAACCTTCAACTAAGCGAGTGATTTTTCCACTAGGTAATTGTTGAACATACAATTCATTTCCTGTAGTACTAACAGCCGCAGTAATGAACAAGAATTTCTGATTATTAGAAACATATCCACCAACATATCTACGCGGAGTATCTTCTCCACCAAAGATGAGTTGATCATCGCTTTGTGGTGTTCCTAATTTGTGAAAGTATAATTTGTGAATTTGAGTTTTTGCGCTCAATTCGCTTCCTTTTGGTTTATCGTAACTACTGTAGTAGAAGCCTTCATTACCTCTCCAAGAAGTTCCAGAGAATTTCACATCAACCAAGGTATCTTCAATTACCTCTTTGGTTTCAGTGTTCATAATGATTACTTTTCTCCAATCTGAACCACCTTCAGAAATTTGGTAAGCGCATAAGCTACCATCTTTTGTAAAGCTAATACCACCAAGAGATGTAGTTCCATCAGCAGAGAAGGTGTTAGGATCTAAGAATACTTCAGCATCTTGACCTTCTTTTTGACGATATACCACGCTTTGGTTTTGTAATCCATCATTTTTGTAGAAATATTCCCAATCGCCTTCTTTAAAAGGAGCACCACGCTTTTCGTAATTCCACACACTTTTTAAGTGTTCAGCAATATCATCACGGTAAGTAATTTGGTCTAAGTATCCGAAGGTTACTTTATTCTGTTCAGTAACCCATGCTTTGGTTTCTTCAGACATATCATCTTCTAACCAACGGTAAGGATCTTGAACATCTGTACCCCAAAATGTATCAACGGTGTCTACCTTCTTAGTTGTAGGGTAGGTGACAGGAATTTGTTTCCAAGCCATAGCTGCCTCTTTTTCTGGCGCTCCACAAGAAGCTAGGGCTCCTGCTACAACGGCCAAACTGATGAATTTATTCATGGATTTATCGATTTGCGGCTAAAGTTCGAAAATCTTGCTTACACAGCAGGCATTTTACACTTTGAAGTATGTTGCTAAGATGAGTTACTTATTCAAGGTACGAACGGAAATGTTAAAAATGAATGGTTCGATTGATCGAAATTGAACAGTTTGAAAGTGCGAACAAGACACTGTTAGACGATAAATAACGAATGCGATATTTGAATACTATAGGTTTGATTGTTTAGTTGAACCTTTGAGTTTTAACAAACGAATTTTGATATGAAGATTAACAACCGCCTATTTATTTGGGGGATTGTTCTCTTAGGAATACTTGCAATAACACCATGGGTAGAATGTTGGTTTTTTCCTAAAGTCTCACCTATAAGCGGATATGAAGTAGAAGTAATACAGGTTAAAAAAACAGCCTAACCCTGAGCAACCAGTTTATGAAAATAATAGGACTAACCTGATGTGTAAGGTGAACTATTGGTTTGTAGTAAAATCAACAGTGGTTACTGACGAATCATTTATACCATTTGGTTCTGATTTGTTCGATCAAGATTCACTAAACCAAAGAAGCCGAAAGATGGCAAGAGCTTATTCTATGAATAAAACTCTTGATAATCATGAAATAGCCTATTCTAGAATATTGCCTAAAGTAAATAGGATTCGAAGGAAATTGGACTAGATACTATTGTAAGGACAGAACAAGGATTAAAGTAGTTCGAGTTTACTCCTTTATGGTGTTATCACTTGTTAGTTTTGTTAAGCAATTTGTTATCTGATTTTAACTGTCATTACATTTATATATTGCTCTGTAACTGAAAGTATATGAAATTTAGTTCCAGAGTAATTCTCGTAGTTCTTTTCAGTCATTCTTGGTTTGTAACCATTTCCACTTGATATAAGCGGTAGCCATTTTGTTTTCTGAATACTTGTAACGTATTCTTGGTCATTTATGATCAGCGTAGTTTTGAGAGGAGTCTTTCTTTTAATTTTTTTCTTTTTAACTCTCTCTTTAAACTCCACTTTATAACATTGATCTGAAACAATGTTATCTTTTACTCGACTATATTCTATCCTAGATCTCATAGTATCTCTATAGCAGTTGCTATAAAGTCTTAGAGCATTTATTCTTATTGTATCAGAGTTGTATACATTACTTAGCTCTAGGTAACCATTATGTTGATCTATTGGAATATGAATATTACTGGAGTCAGTTTCTAGGGCAACTGTCGTTTGAAAATTGGGAAAATCTATTCTAGAGATTTTAGCTGTTGAGTCAATCTGCCCGAGGTTTGCAAATCCTTGATTTGTTACTACTATCCTAAAATCAGGTGGATCAAACCCATCAATAAAATCAATGGTGTCAATAACCAAAGTTAACTGTGTTTGCGAAAAGCCTGAAAAGGAACCCAGAATGAATGCTAGCTTAAGTAGAATTCTCATTTAGTAATGTTACTTGCCAAAGAAAAAATTAATCCTACCCAGGCCAATCACTTGGTTTTACATACAAGCCAGGGAATGGAGAAATTGGCTCTTCTTTTCCTTTTAGAATGACATAAACAACTTTGGCATCAGTTCTTAAATCTTTAATGTCAATATCCTTTACCAACTTGTTACTAGACGCAAGCGTAGTTGTTTCACCACTCTCTAGGCTAAACTCAAACAATGTCATGTTTTCTATTGGAATATCTACAATCTCTTCGTCTTGTTGAGCTTGTAAAATAAAGGGTTGTTTGTGCTTGATTTTGAAGTCAATAACCTCACCTTGAACTTCTAACTCATCTTCCCATAAATCACGAATATTATCTTCAGATTCTTGACCATCGTGGTATTCATCTGCGTGAGATTGATCGAATTCTGGGTTGCGGTATATAAAGTGTATTGCGTATTCCATTACTGACTGTCTTTCCAAATTTTGTAAACATCTTGCTGTTTGGGCTTATATTTTGGCGGTGTGCGAAGAGGTGCAACTTCTTTTAAAGTATCGTGACACTCTTTCGGGAGTTGCTGATATAGTTCAGTGCCTTTTGTTTTCCAACCAATCATTTCATCGCTTACTTCCTTGATGATTTTAGCCGGATTTCCAACTACCAAACTTCTAGCTGGAATAACCTTTTTGGCAGGTACAAAGCTCAGTGCACCAACAATGCACTCATTGCCAATAACCACATCATCCATTAATACGGCATTCATCCCTATTAAACAGTTTTTGCCGAGTGTAGCACCATGAATAATGGCCCCATGTCCAACATGAGCACCTTCGTGCAACACAATGGTAGTTCCAGGAAACATATGCACGGTACAGTTTTCTTGCACATTGCAACCATCTTCTATAATGATTTCTCCCCAATCTCCTCGAATGGCTGCACTAGGACCTATGTAAACGTTTTTACCGATGGTTACATTACCCGTAACAGCTGCTTGTGGATGAACAAAAGCTGTTTCGTGTACTACTGGGGTATAACCGTTAAATGCATATATCGCCATGAACTGCTGTTTGAGCGACAAAGATAGAATTACAAGCTACAGCTTAAGAGAGTGTGCAGAAAAGGTATAAAATCAAACAACCTAGCAATTACAAGATGCAATTACTAGGTTGTTGATTACACAAACTGTCTCTTACATAGTATGACGTAAGAATGGTTTATAGGTTGAAAATGAGGAGAGTCCGTTTATTTCTCTAGTTCTTGAAATAAACTCCCATCGCTTCCAGCATGGATTCTTGAGTTGTTATCCATTTTATTTCATTCTCATCTGTAGATGCATCTGCGTTAGAAATAATGCTGAATCCATTTCCAGTTATTCGATCTATGTAAATGAGAGAGTTTACACCAAAATCACTGCCAGTATGAGAGATTTCGGTACCATCTACTTCCCAGAAAATACCTGAATGATTGGTTTGCTGTTCAAACAAGATATCGTAGTGCGAAGCATTAAATATCGTATTTCCTTTACCAGTTGCTCCAGCTATTAAATCTTGCAGATATAAGCCCATTTCAATATTATTGGTAGTAATTCCACCATCAGGATAAGAGTCTGTTTCGTAAAAAGGGATGATGTTCTCGTTATCTAAAAACAAGCTACTTACCTGTGCTAGGTTTGCATCTGATAAGCGAGCCTTGGTTTGATGCATTTTCAAGGGCTGTAACACATACTGGTCTAAGAAATCGGCATAGTCCATTTCTGTAGCTACCTCAATACAAAAAGCAGCTAGAGAAGAAGCTAAATTACTGTAATGATAAGCTTCGCCTGGTGAGGTTGTAGCAAACGACTCTTCTGTGTAATACGGACTCTGTGGAGAGTAAACCGCTTCCATTATTTCATCAAGATCTAATGCTTCTCTCTGCTCAATATCTAAATCATTCATTAACATTTGAGCTGCTTTACCATCAATTGGTTGCCCAGGGAAAATGCGGTAAGTAGCATCATAAATCTCATCTACGTCTAACAAACCAGAAGTGTGCGTTGCAAGATGAATAATCCGAATGGAATCATCTGGGAAACGAGGGTTAAATACTGGAATTGGTAAAATTTCGCTGATGGGAGTTTGAAGATCGAAATATCCCATAGAAATGGCTTTTACAAGAGCCGTTCCAACAAAAGTTTTGCTGATAGAGCCTATTGGAATAAGAGTTTCGTTTTCGAACTCTTTCTCCGGAGCGATAGATCTTACACCAAAGGATTTTTGATAGCTGATTTCTCCATTTTTAACGATTGTTACAGCAAATCCGGGAGGATAAGCAGAGTCAGCGAAAGAGGCAAGAGTCTCTGTAAGTACCTCTTCTTTG
>DIYR01000201.1 GCA_002429085.1 Flavobacteriales bacterium UBA6049 | reverse complement strand
GTAATAGAATAGTTATATTAAAATGGGGCAGGAGCGTGGAATTCAACACGTTCCTTACTCGTTGGATGTGCAAAGGATAACCTTTCTGCATGAAGGTGTAACCTATCCGATTTGAGGCCATATAAATCATCACCAACAATCGGCATATTTAACCCAGAGGGGTGAGAAGCATGCATCCGTAGTTGATGTGTACGGCCAGTAATAGGATAGAAATAAACTCTAGATTTTCCATCTACTGTTTCAATCAATTCCCATTTAGTCTTTGCTGTTTTACCATGCTCATAACATACCATTTGCATAGGTCTGTTATCAAGATCAACTCTTAGAGGTAAATCAACATTTCCTTCTTTACTTGATAGTTCGCCATCTAAAATTGCAACATAGCGTTTAGATGTTGTGCGTTCAATGAATTGGTGCTGTAAGAACTTGTGCGCTTGTTGGTTGCGTGCAACAACCATCAATCCAGATGTGCTCATATCTAAACGATGCACGATTACTGGACCTGTTATATCAGGATATTGCATCTGGATACGTTCTGCAACTGAATCAATCAATTTTTTACCGGGAACAGAAAGTAAACCAGAAGGTTTGTTGACTACTATTATTGCTTCATCTTCATGAATGATTTCTAGTGAAAGGTGATCACTATCTGCTTCGAGAATTGGGTTGGGTTCAACATCTAACCCTTGAAGCATCCATCCTAAAATAGGTTCACATTTTGTTCTACATGCAGGGTAGAAGTGTAGGTGTTTTCTAATTTCTGTACTTGGCGATCTTCCCCACCAGAACTCAGCCATGCAAATAGGTTTCCATCCACTGATATAAGCAAACTGCATTAGTTTAGGAGCAGCACATTCACCGGCTCCAGCTCTTGGAATGTAAGTGCCAAAATCAGTAAAGATTTGTTGTAATCCTTTGGTTTTATCATCACCATTTTTAAACTGATATTGATTAAACAACCAAGCTTGTAAATTGGCGGAAGTTGTTTTGCGCTGCTCTTTTAAATCATCAATCTGATTGGTAAGTGATTTCAATTGGTTTTCTTTTTCAATCACTGGTTCATGCCAGTTATGTTGCATGTGCTTTAACCACAATTGTTGATTGATACTTTCACTAGCTAGTTCTTCTTTGAATTTGGCGAACTCTATTTCATTTAACGTTAATGCTGCTTCAGCTCTACGCTGTTTACGTTCTTTCTTCAATCTTTTCAATTCGGCCTTAGCCTCAGAAACTTGTTTACCGAAAATTGCTTTGGCATCTTCAAGTTCTTTTTGAGCATTGGCTAATTCTTCAGATGCTTCTATTAACTGAATAGAAGCATTCATTTTATTGATGTTAGCTTCTACCTGTTTGAAATAGCCAGACTCAGCTAAACGATTGAATACAGGTGGTACAAATGGATGTTGATGACTATATGGTCCTAACTTTCCAGAAAAGGCAACTATATAACCTAATTCGTCTTGCTCATTTTGAACAACCAGGACCCCAAACATTTTTCCAATTCCTTGTTTCGAATTTGAATCAAGCCCAAAATCGTAAACCGAAGTTGGAATTTGGTTGATTATGGGTTTTAGTTCTTCAATTGCTTGGAGACAGAGAGGATGAGGATCGTAATAAAATGGAAATGTAAATAGTGAAGGAAGCTGAATAGATGATACATCAGTTTGAAAACGATTGAAATATGCAGCTCGTTCTTCAAGAGTGAAATCTATTGTTTGCTTAGCTTCTTCTAACACTTCTTATGCCTTTTTTACGAATTCTGATTTTAATGCCATAGATCCAAAACCATCTATTTTACATGAGATGTTGTGATCTCCATCGGTCAAACGAATGTTTTTCACCTTTGTACCAGATTTAATGGGTTTTGGAGCACCTTTTACTGGTAGATTCTTAACTACTACTACTGAATCTCCATCTTGAAGAATCGTTCCATTGGCATCTTTCACCACAGAACCATCCTCTACTACTTCATCAGGATTCCATTCATGACCACATTCTGGACAAGCCAATAACATAACAGATTGATAGGTATAAGTTGAGCCACATTCTGGACAAGGAGGGAGATTTTCCATTCGAATTATTTGAGGGCGCAAAAGTAGTAGAATGCGCTTCGTAAAAACCAAAAAAAGCCCAACCTCCTAAGAAGCTGAGCTTTTATAACTGTTAAGAATCTACTTAGTGAGATGCTAAGTAATCTGCAACACCATCATGAGTAGCTTGCATACCTTCTTTACCTTTTTCCCAGTTTGCAGGACAAACTTCTCCGTTTTCTTCGAAGAACTGTAATGCATCAATTACACGGTTTGCTTCGTCAACGTTTCTACCTAATGGAAGATCGTTTACTAATTGATGACGAACAACACCTTCTTTGTCGATTAAGAACAAACCTCTGTATGCTACCATTTCACCTGTAGCAGCTAATTGATCGTTCTCATCGTAGTAGAAATCACCAGTTAATACATCGTAGTTATGAGAGATAGTTTTGTTAGTATCTGCTACGATTGGGTAAGTAATTCCTTCGATACCACCTTTATCTTTTGACAATTGTAACCATCCCCAGTGAGATTGCTCTGTATCTGTAGAAACTGCAACAACTTCAACGTTTTTAGATTTGAACTCTTCCAATTTCTCTTGGAAAGCGTGAAGTTCAGTTGGGCATACGAAAGTGAAATCTTTCGGGTAGAAGAATAAGATCACATACTTTCCTTTGTATTGTGAAAGGTTAAAGTTTTCTACGATCTCTTCACCATTGATTACAGCTGCTGCTGAGAAATCTGGTGCTTGTTTTCCAACTAATACTGCCATGTTATTTTATTTATTGGTTTTGAATTGCGAACAAAAATAGGTGTGTTATGGGGTGTGATGTAGCACGTTTTGGTTAATCATTTTTTATATGCCCATTAAGTAGTGTTATGCTTTCTGAGCGACAAGAATGGAACGAGAACTTTTTTCAGCCTGAAAAGGCGATAGATCATACTCTCCAAAACAATCTACAAGTTGAAAACCAGTTTGTTCTAGCATCTCTACTAATTCTTTTTGAGTAATGGCTTGAACTCGTTCTTGATAGGAATAGTGTTTGGCGCTGTCAGTAATTTGAATGGATTTATAGATAAACCCGTTATCAATACTCTTTTTGATTAAGAAATCGACTCCATCAATAGTTTTCGTTTCTTCTTTTACCATGCGGTTTGCCACATATATTGGATTTAAGAAATCGATGACAAAAATTCCGTTATTGATTAATTCTTCGTTTACAGCCTTTAGAACTAGGATATTGTCATTGGTATCATCAAAATATCCGAAACTGGTAAACAAGTTGAACACTGCCGTAAAGGTGTTGTTAGCAATGGTTTCGCGCATATCATGACGAATGAACTCAAGACCCTCTTGAGCCATTTTACTTGCCTGTTCTATGTTGTACGAAGACAAATCTGCACCTGTTACGCGAAATCCTTTTTGATGCAAGTACTTTGAGTGGCGTCCTTTTCCGCAAGCTAGATCAAGCACAGAAGAATTGTGTGGCAATTGTAGGTGAGAAATTAACCTATCAATAAACTGTTGTGCTTCTTCGTCACTTCTGTTTTTGTACAGGGTGTGATAATAAGGAGATTCAAACCAACTTTCAAACCATTCCATTTTGCATCTGTATTACAGAGTGCAATGATACGTTTTCAAAGGTGTGGTTAAAAGAGAAATAAAAAAGGCTCGGATTTCCGAGCCTTATGCAAAATATGAATAGTTTATGAATTATTCAGCAGTTGTTTGATGTTGTTGAATTAAACCTGGAAGTTGTTCGTTCAAGTTATTTGCACCATTAATTGTTTCCCACATTCCTTCTCCTACTACTTCTTCACTTGGGTCCCATGGATGTTCTGGATTTTCCAACTTCATATGCTTAGCCATCTCATTCAAGCGATTCATGATTTGTGCTTGGCTAGCCATAATAAGTTCTAATAGCTCTCTATCGCTATATTCATTCATCAACTTTAATTCCATCTTATTGATTTTTATAGAGTTACTTAATTGGTTTAGTAGGAGATAAACACTTATGCATTTAACGGGATTATTTCATGACACTATAATACATATAATAGTTAAAGAATGTGAGTTTATAGTGTGAAATATTGCTAAACAATGTTAGTGAACGTTTAATATTCTGTTGAACTGATATTAGCTGTTCTAGGGCAAAGCATGTAGAAGAGAATTTAAGTATTCTGTTAGCCCCAAGCTTTTTTATTTGACGGATGAACTTGTAGATCCGATGAGAGATTAATCTTTTTTAGAATAATCAGTTTTGTTTGTCATTTCTGCAAAGTGGCCACACTTAGTCTAAATGGAATCGAAATTTGCAGTGGGTAGTCTCAATCTCAATTGGAGATTTGGAGAATAACACATAACCTATCCCCAGGTTTTAATGTGTGTTTAGGTTGTGTTTTAAAAAAGATGGTACCAGAAATTGCTGATTCAAACTCACAAGTGAAATCGGGATTCTCGATAGAGCAAAGAACATCACCTGGTTCTACGTAATCACCTTCATTTCGGAACCATTCTGATATAGAGTATTCGGATATTGATTGTGGCATGATTCCCCTCATTTCTGGAACTTCTATAATCGTACATGAGAGCTTTGGATAGTTCTTTTTATACTTTTCAATCAATTCTTGATTGTAGGGAGTGTAAATGTTATTGTCTTTAGGACGTTTGTAAAGGGGTAGTAAGCGTTTCAAAAAACTCATGTTCTAGGTTTATTGTTAATGGTATTATAGGAAAGTACTACTTCTTAATGAATAGCTTGGTAGTTGTAGCCCCGGATTTTGTTAGGACAGATACGGTATAAATTCCATCTGGAAAATTGTGGATATTAACTGTTCTATCGTTTCCTGAATACACTAGTTGTCCCATCATGGAGAACATCTCAACTCTAGCTATTTTGGTGGAAACATCAATAAAGATTCTTTCGCTAGAAGGATTGGGATAAATAGATAGTTGGTTTATCTCTTGGTTGGTGTTACCAACGTTTGCTGAAATATCTTTTTTTCTCAGATACCATGGATCAGAATCAAATTGATTGTAAACTGAACTTTTCAACGGATCTTCATATACCACAACAAAAGATATATCTCCGTTTCTTGTGAGTGTAGGCTCTCCTATACCAGCAGAATTTCCTGAACTGATAACTAATTCTGGATTAGACCAATCGTTCCAATGGTTGCTAGTTAGTTGTTTTCTTCTGAAAATGGCCAGTTTACCATCTGTGTGATAGGATGAATAGTATAAATAATATGTTCTATTAGATATATCATAATGGAGGAAGGGGTGGTGTTCTCTTGAACTAGTATTTACGGAAGAAACGTTAACAGGGGTATTCCATGTTATTCCACCATCGAAACTAGTTGAATACCATAAATCAATATCTCCAGCTCCTCCTGGTAAGTTATCACTATTATAAAATAGAATTAATGAATCTCCTTGGAGTTTTGAAAGATTGGGGTTGTCCTCATTAAACGTTGTATTCACAGGTGATGGTAATACGGATCCAACCCCTGAAGGGTTGTAGTTGGTATTATTAACCATCCAGATATCTAAATTATTCGTAGCATTATCGTTGCTGGTAAAAAGCAGCATTTCTACAGGAAGAGGTCCATTTCCAAATAATGGAGAGGGAGCCCCTTCGCTGTAAAAACTTCTAGACATATTTGACAACTCCCATGAGTCGAAAGAGTCGTTTAGCGAATTTCTATTTGAGTACAGAATATCGGCATGAAGCCATTCTGGTGCAGAAAGAGGATTACTTATTAAATCCATTCCAAAAGTTGGAGCACCTCTTAAATAATTTGAAGAAAAGTTGTTCGGAAGATCTCCGTTTAAGCTAAATGATAATAAATCGATAGGTACGTAAGTAGAATAGAGATGAAGTCCATCATTTGAGATATGAACTCCATCTTCCCAACCTAATCCTGATAAAGGCTGTCGATAAATAGAATCATATTCTGTAGTAAGTTCAATAATTGGTGATACAGTGTCTTTAATAGAAATCCAGTTCTGACCAACTGATAGGAGTGGTACAAGCAGAGTAAAGAATGCTGCATGGATTTTGCTTATCATATTGCATCTATGCAAGTGGTTTAACTAAACCGTGTTTGAATGCAATTTAGCGTTTACATGCTGAATACAGTATCAAAGAACAATTAAGATCAAAAAAATGGGAGATACTCTTATCAGTAACTACAATACGCTTGTAGTTGTAATGATAGGAACTGTTTTCGCTTAGGCCTGATTATAGGTTGAGATTTTACTTTATTCAAGCTTCAGCTACTTTCATTTGGATGTGAAAGTTTGATGTGAGTCTTAAAAATAGAATGTTCAACTTCAAGAAAGTTTTATGATCACTGTATTTAGTGTGATTAACTCATAGAATAAGATCCAATATACTCTTTGGGCGTCATGCCTACTTTTTTCTTGAATAGCTTAGAAAAGTAATTAGGGTATTCAAAGCCTAGTTTATATGCTGTTTCTGAGATAGAATAATTGGGATTTAACAAAAGACCTTTGGCTTCTTCAATTATGAACAAATGAATCTGTTCTATAGCAGTTTTACCAGTTTCAGCCTTAATAGTATCACTCATATAGCGATGACTTACATTTAATTGAGAAGCCATCCATTCTACAGAAGGAATGCCTTTTTCTGCAAACAATCCTTGTTCAAAATAGGACATTAGAATGGTTTTAAATTTTGTGATCAAAATTTTATTCTCTTCTTCTCTATCTAGAAATTGTCTCTTATAGAATCTATCCACATAGCTCAATAAAATCTCAAGTTGAGAAATTATGATTCGTTTACTAAATTCATCTGGGTTATTGTAATACTCAGCATGTAGGCTTTTTAAAATTCCCTTTACAATATTTTCTTCTCGTGGAGATAAGTGAAGTGCCTCATTAACATTGTAGTTAAAGAAAGAGTACTTCTTCATCTCTTTATAAATGTCCAAATTGCGGATGTAATCTTCGTGGATGACAACGTGGTAGCTTTCTGAGCTAAATACCAAATTCTCAAAAGTTATTTTTTGGTTGGGTGCCGTTAATAACAGTACTCCGTTTGAGCAATCATACTTTGTACGTCCATAAACCAACTCACCTGATATGATATTTTTAAAAGCTATACTGTAAAAGTTGCATGTTAATTCTATTGGTTCATCAAAATCGTATGGCTTACAAGCAGTTTCATCTCCCTCTTCTTGTTTGGTATAATGAATACTAAACAGAGGGTTTTGAGGTGCTGGAACTTTTGTGAGGTGATGAAACTCGGAGATGGTATTACATTTATACTTAGCCATTGGTATTGCTCTTTATAATTTAAAGCTATGATTTATTCTAATAGTTATGAAATAGTAGGGGATAGTATAGTGGCGAACATTCTGTTGATCTAAATAGAGGAGTAGATTAAAATAGTAACCCTCATTTAAGATTGGTGTTTCGTTAAGCGTTATGAACTTAACTCTCTTATGTAAGTATCTACTCTGTATTTTAGAATAGTATCACCAATCAGTGCAACAAAGAATAAGAACGTAAATCCAAATGCCATACCTCTGTAATACTCTTTGGAAACAACAATTCCTATAATTAAGCATAGAATGGCAAGGCCTGCCCATACTTTAGTAGATACTTTGTAAGCATTGGAGTCTGTTGTGGATTTATCTATTTCCTGTTGGAGTGCCTGTGTAGGATTTTTAGCTACAAGCTCTTTTAAATTTTCTAAATGTTGAGGTCGTTGAATTATTTGAAAAGCTCCATACCCACCTAAAAGGGTAATTGCTAAACATACAGGAATAACACTACCTTTTAGTAGCTTATTGTCATATTTAAAAATGAAAATAACCGCGATAAGAAGCAAAAAGGCAATTACTACTGTAACCTTCCCTTGATTAACTTCTCCTGTAACCCAGTCTATGCTTTTTTCAATCATGTATGTAATTATTTTAGATGAGATAGTCAATTTCAAAACAGTACCGAGGCACTTCTTTCGATACTACTTAAGTTTATTAAGTGTTAGTATAAAATGCCCTGATCATATTTATTTACTGCTAGTTTTCTAAGAATTTGGCTACATCCAAATTCAGTAACTTTTGCGTTTTCACCCATAATTTATCAATATCCTCCTTAACAAAGTGTGTACGGTCAATTTCCATTGGAATTGGTGCGCCTGTAGATTCTCGTTTTGAAGGTGAATACACCATGTTGGGTTGTGCATCTTCTGCAATAAGTGCTTCAATGGCAGGTAAAGCACCATCATACAAACTTTGACTTAATCCAAGTGCTCCTGATATGGTATTCATTACTGTGCCTAACACACGCATACCAATTGGATTACTAGCATTTGTCATTAGGCTAGTTCTTGCATAACCAGGGTGACATGATAGTGCCATGGATGAAGATCCTATTCGCTCAAACTCTCTTTGCAATTTCACAGCAGATAAAATAGAACACAGCTTACCTTTGCAGTATTCCTGCATTTGGTTGTATTTGCTAGAATCAGTGCACATTAGGTTTTCTACATCCAAATCGTGCTTTAAAAACCGTTTGTAGCCAATACTCGAAAAGTTGACAATTCTACTACCATCCTTAAGGACTGGCAAAAGCTGAGTTGTAAGAGCAAAATGCCCCAAATAATTAATGGTTAAGTTTTGTTCTAAACCATCAGTGGTTTCTATGTATTTGGTATTACCACCACCAGCATTGTTAGCTAAAAAGTCAATTTTCTGATACTTACTTTTTATTCGATTAGAAAACTCCTGAATACTCTCTAAACTTGTAAGCTCCAATACTTCAATTTCAAGCTCAGCATTTGGTACTTCTTCTAAAAGCCTCTTTTTAGCATCGTTCAACTTTGTTTGGTTTCTAGATGCCATTACCACCTTGCAGTTGTGCTTTGCTAAATGGTAAGTAATTCCATAGCCTGTTCCGCTATTTGCGCCTGAAACAATGGCTACTTTTCCTTCTAGATTAGGAATGTTTTTATGATTGTGCATTTCTCTTTATTATTTAAAGTCTAACTTTCTCTATTCCAGTCTATACCTTTTTGAATAATATTCATAGTCTCAGGATTTAAAGGGGCAGTCTGAAAGGTCTTAATCTTTCAAGAAAAATGCATCTATCCCATCAACTGCTTGGTCAACATATTCATCTTTATCATATAAATCAACATGACTTGCGCCTTTTATTTTAAGCTTTTTCTTTGGGTTTTTAAGCTTACGATGGAATAGCAGCCAAGAGAATATTTTTGTGTCGGCATCAGTTCCATACACGGTTATCACAGGCATTCTTAAATATTTGGCTACGGAAGAAGCGTTATATCTAGGAAAACTTAAGTTAGTCAGCTCAGAAGCCTTGTGTGAGTAATTTGGATAGGTTTGTTGCCCACCTCTAGCTGTCATATAATAATCGTAACCTTCTCTTACCGATTGAAGTTTAGAATTTTTTGCGCTATCTGTACTAGCCAATTCAATTAGCCCAACATCACCAGTTTCATAGAATTTTTGCATCGCTTCACTGGCATCAGCAAGCTTTTTATCTATTTCCTTATCAAACTGAAAAATAATTGAATTGGCAAGCATGCCTGAGACCACGGCTATTTTTTTAATTCTTTTGTCTGTTAATGCTGTGTATACCATTGTGTTAGCTCCCATGCAGCCTCCTATTCCATAGAGCTTATCTCTATCTACAAATGGTAATGTTCTTAGATAAGAAACGGCATTTTGCACATCGTTAATTTTAGTGGCTGCATCATCGAAGCTCCTTATATAGCCTTCACTATCTCCGAAGCCAGCATGATCAAAAGCTAAAAAAACGTACCCTTTTTCTGAAAATTTCTTGCCATAAACGGCCGCCATTTGTTCTTTTACTTGAAGAATTGGCCCGGTAAAAACTATCGTTGGATACTTTTTGGAAGCATCGAAATTTGCGGGTAGATATAAGTCACCCACAAGGTTCAAATTCCCTGCTATTGATTTGGAAACAAAAGAAACTCTATTCTTACCCGGTTTCAGATCATCATTTGAATAAGCAAGTGTTGAAATCACTAGGCTTAAACCTAAAATGATACTCTTTAATACTTTCATCGTTACTGATTTTTCTATTTTAAATTAAATGCTCTCTTAATCGCAACAGCAATATCTTCCATCAGCTCTTTAGAGATTTGAGCTTGAGGACTTACGAGTTCAAAAGCATGAAACCAAACCCCTAGCATGAATTAGGGGTTTGGAATTAATGATTAATTGGAAGCTATTTTCTAATGAAACAACTACACAATTAAATACTAGTACTTCTTAAAGAATACGTCCATTTTATCAACTGCCTGATTTACGTACTCTTCCTTATCGTATAGCGCAACGTGTGTAGCTCCTTTGATTTCTACAAATTCTTTAGGTTCACTGCATGCTTCATAAAAAGCCTTTGTTAGCATACCAGTGTGATCTGGTCTTGGAGTCTCTCCTTCTTGAGTAAAAGCTCTCTCTCCAACAATTCCCAAATATGGCGTGTACAAGTAAGGAGCATAGAGTACTGCGCTTGTCATAGGTGCATTTTCCATAAGGATTTTAGGAACTAGATGAGAATAGTTAGGATATGTTTTCGCACCTGCACGCTCTGTCATGTAGTA
>DIYR01000217.1 GCA_002429085.1 Flavobacteriales bacterium UBA6049 | reverse complement strand
AACATTCTCCTGATGCAATTATCATCGTGGTTTCTAACCCACTTGATGTAATGACTTACCAAGCTTATTTGACTGCTCAAAAGGCTTCAAATAAAGTAATGGGTATGGCTGGTATCTTGGATACTGCTCGTTACCGTTCTTTCTTAGCTTTAGAATTGAATGTTTCACCTAAAGACATTCAAGCTGTATTGATGGGCGGTCATGGAGACACTATGGTTCCACTTCCTCGTTATACAACAGTAGGTGGTATCCCTGTAACTGAATTAATCGCAGAAGACAAGTTAAACGCTATTGTTGATCGCACTAAAGTTGGTGGTGGTGAAATCGTAAAATTACTTGGTACTTCAGCTTGGTACGCTCCAGGTGCTGCGGCTGCTCAAATGGCTGAAGCCATCGTTCGCGATCAAAAACGTGTATTCCCAGTTTGTGCTTGGCTAACTGGCGAGTATGGAATTAGCGATCTTTATTTAGGTGTTCCTGTAATTCTGGGTAAAGGCGGTATTGAGCGTATTATTGAGCTTGATTTAAATGATGACGAAAAAGCATTATTAGCTGAAAGCGAAAAAGCAGTTAGAAGCGTTAAAGAAGTATTAGATGGAATGTCAATCTAATTGACGTTACTGAATATGGATCTGAAAAAAGCTCTCACTATGAGGGCTTTTTTTATTTTGTGCGGCCTATGTTGAGAACACTGTTTTATCGCTTACCAGTTTCGTTACGTTACTGGGTTAGACGCGCTGTTTTCCTTCCAGTTGACGCATTAGAAAGTGTAACTGGTAAAAGACCAGATTTGGTACCTCCAAAGGGTATGATTTTTACTGGAGCAGGAAATTATGTACAACAAGGAGATACTTTTCTAGGCTATTTTATAGAATATACAGGGTTGCGTGCAGATCATGCCGTTCTAGATGTAGGAAGTGGGATTGGACGAATGGCTCGACCTTTTACATCTTTCCTTTCTGAAAAAGGATTATACGAAGGATTTGATGTAGTTCCAACTGGTGTTGAGTGGTGTAACAAACACATTTCTTCTAAATATCCAAACTTTCATTTTCAATGTTTTGATCTCAATAATGATTTATATACTGACGGAGGGAAAGATGCCACTACTTTTAAATTCCCTTATTCTGATAATCACTTTGATTTAGTGTTTTTAACTAGTGTTTTCACACATATGTCTCCTTCTGAAGTTGAACACTATATTGGAGAAATACAGCGAGTATTAAAACCAGGAGGGCATATGTTCTCTACCTTCTTTGTGCTTGATTCGGTCAGTGAAAAAAGTATGATAGGAACTGAGTTTGAATTTGGACATAGATATGAAGGCTATGCTCTCATGGATGAAAAAGTAACTTCTGCTAATGTTGCTTTTGAAGAAAAATATTTGACTCAGATGATTGAAGACAAAGGTCTTTCTGTAACCAAATATTTACCAGGCAGTTGGAGTTCAAGATCAAACCCTTTCGATTTTCAAGACATCATAGTAGCTACGAAGATCTAGATGATATTCACTTCTCTTTCTAGTTCTATCCCAAATTTTTGATGAATATCTGTAAGAATATCTGTACTCAAATCAAACACTTGTTTTCCGGTAGCTCCTCCATAGTTAACCAGAACTAAAGCTTGTCTTTTATGTACTCCATAGTTACCCAAAGTTCTCCCCTTCCATCCTGCTTGATCAATTAACCATCCTGCGGCTACTTTAGTGTAACCTTTACTAGCTGGATATCCTGGAATTGTTGAATGAATCGCTTTTAACTCTTTGTAAGCCGCATTTGTAATCACAGGATTTTTAAAAAAAGAGCCAGCATTTCCTATTTCTTCTGGGTCTGGCAACTTGCTCTGACGAATACGAATAACAGCATCGGAAACTGCCTTTATCGAAAGCTCTCTAATTCCAGAAGATTCCAACTCTTGTTCTATTGCACCGTATGAAGTATTAAAGAAAGGCTGTTTATTCAATTTGAAAGTAACTGATGTAATAACAAACTGGTTTTTAGCATGTGTCTTAAAAATACTTGAACGATACCCAAATTCACAGGTTGGATTGTCAAACTTGTGAGTTTTTCCTGAAGCTCGTTCAATGGCCTCTAGAGAGGAAAAAACTGACTTCAGTTCTACTCCATATGCACCGATATTCTGCATTGGGGCAGCTCCTACACTACCTGGTATCAAGCTCATATTTTCGACACCTGCCAAATTATGGTCAATACACCATAGCACAAACTCGTGCCACACTTCACCAGCGCCAACTTTTACCCAGATGTGATCTTTATCTTCTTTGATTTTTTCAATTCCCCTTAACTGATTTAAAATCACCATTCCATCAACATCTCGGGTAAACAGTACATTACTTCCTCCACCAATAATAAGAGGCATTCTTCCCGCCTGATACTCGCTAACCAATATCTCTGCAAGATCATCTTGTTTACTTACTTTGATTAATTCTTTGGCAGAAATATCAATTCCAAAAGTGTTGAACGGTTTAAGCGACACATTACTGAAGCACTGCATAACATACTGTTTAATCTACCAAATGTACAAGCAGAACAACGCTAGAATTAGTAAGCCTTGCCGTATTTATGAACCAACAACTGTGCATCTAGCTCAATAGTTTGAATAAGTTTGTGTGCCTAAAGTCTAGAGAGTTTGAGAAAGCTGATTTTCATGGGGAGCAAGAGTATTGGTTCCTTTTGTTTACAATACATTTTAGATCATCAAAAAAAGTTGGACATTGAAGTTGTAGCACTGTTCACCAACAACAGGCAACTGAACAACCAAGAAAGATCAGTTACCACCATTGCTAATGAAAACAGCATTCCGGTACACGGCTCACTCGAAGAGTTAAATCAATATTCAGATATAGATTTTATTCTTTCAGTACAATACCACGAAATTCTAAAACAAGACCATATTAATGTAGCCAATAAACTAGCCATTAACCTGCACATGGCTCCATTACCAGAATACAGAGGTTGTAACCAATTCTCTTTTGCCATTATTGACGAAGCAAAAGAATTTGGCACCACTCTACACCGATTAGAATCTGGAATTGATAATGGTGCAATTCTGGCTGAAAATCGTTTCTCCATCCCTACAAATTGTGATGTTAAAACATTGCACCAACTAACTAATAAGGCGTCTGAAGAACTGTTTAAAAATGCTATTGCAAACATAATTGCAGGTAAATTCATACCTATTGAGCAAGCGCATTTAATTAAAGAAAGAGGAACATCTCTTCACTATCGAAAAGAAATTAACGACCTAAAAGTAATCGATCTGACATGGAACGAAGAAAAGATTGATCGATACATTCGCGCTACTTATTTTCCACCTTTCCCTCCTCCTTATGCAGTGAAAGATGGAAAGCAAATACCATTAACACTTAATTGGCGCGAAGAGATAATATGAAACGAATTGTATGCACAGTAACAACTGATCTAAACTATGATCAGCGTATGATTCGTATTTGTACTTCATTAGCCAATGGTGGGTATGATGTAACACTAGTTGGAAGAAAACGACCTCATTCCAAACCATTCTCAGAAAAACCATTCAAACAAGTGCACTTGGATGGGTGGTTCGAATCTGGCTTTTTATTTTATGCAGAATATAATATTCGATTATTCTTTTATCTAATTCTACGAAGATTCGATTACTACAATGCATGTGATTTAGATACCATAATACCATGTACTCTTTGGAGTTTATGGAAACGTAAACCCATGATATATGATGCACATGAATACTTCACTGAACAAGAAGAAGTTGTTTCAAGACCAAAAATCAAGCGCATCTGGAAAGCTATCGAACGATTCTCTGTTCCAAAGGCAGTGGCTGCATATACTGTAAGTAAGGGCTATGCCAAGCTATTCGAGGCCGAATATCCTACCCCATTCATGATCGTACGAAACGCTACAAGATTAGCGTCTCCAATTCCGACTTGTGAAGCGAAAAGAGAAAGCTATATTCTTTATCAAGGTGCAGTAAATCATGGACGAGGTCTAGAAGTGTTGGTTCGAAGTATGCAATTACTTCCCCATCGCAAACTAATTATTTGCGGACTTGGAGACATTTATCATAATTTAATTGAACTTTCAGAGTCACTCAACTTAACTGACCGAATTGAGTTTAAAGGTTACATAGAACCTACTGATTTAAAATCTATTACTCGAAATGCAGCTTTGGGAATAACATACTTTGGCGATGGTGGACTTAGCCATCGTTTCAGCTTAGCAAATAGATTCTTCGATTATATGCATGCAGGAGTACCACAACTTGCAATGCTCTATCCAGAGTATGAACTCTTCAATCAAGAATTTGAAGTTGCGCACTTAGTGGATGAATTAACACCAGAATCTTCTGCTAAAGCGATTGAAGCCGTATTAGGAAATGAAGAATATTATAGTCTTTTGCAAGAGAATGCTCTTAAGGCAAGAGAAGTTCATAATTTCCAAGAAGACGAAAAAGTGTTGCTATCAGTTTATAACGATCTGTGAAGTTCTATCAGTTTCAATACATCCATCCAACGCACTGAAGGGCGTGTTGATGTTAACTGAGAAATAGCTTTCCTTTCAAGTACATTTCCAAATAAACCCAGAATAACTCCTCCTCCACAATTCTTAAGCTTTCTATATACTCCAAGCAATCTTACATCCTCTGATTTCAATTTCCCTGCGTTATACAAGTAAGCTAAGGTCTGCACTCCTGTTTTAGTTTTTTCTATGAACTGCTCATTTGTTTCTAAACCTAAATGCTCAACTGCATTATCAATGTGATACACCTTAATCTTTTTCTTCTTGAGTTCGATTCCAAACAAGGTATCCTCATGCCCATATTGAGCAATTGACTCATCAAACAAAGTGTTGAGAAAAACATCTTTGCGTATACATAAATTATTGGCAGTAAAACGACCATTAGGGTCTGCATTTCGCTTTTCTGCACTAACCATTTCTCTTTCAACGCCAAAAGTCCACCTCAGTATTCTTGATGGATATGGAGGAGAATCATTGTAACAAGTTCCACCAATTATTACTGGGTATTCATAACAATGGTTGGCATAATTTTGAAGGAAATCAGTTGAAATGGCCGAATCTGCATCGATGAAAATAAGATAATCCCATTGGGCTGCTTTTCCTAGCTCATTTCGATTCTTGGACCTTCCTTCATCTGAAGATGCCACAATATGCTTGATCCCATACTTAGCTACAAGCTCACCATTTTGGGTAATATATTCATCCATACTCCCATCATCTCTTACGATAACCTCCACTGGGTGTTCAAACGATTTAGCTGCTTCAAAAATTTGAGCCACTAAAGGTTCAACATCATAATTCTGAACGGGAATAAGAACCGAAAACATACTTACGACATAGTTACTTTACCTTCACTACACAAAATAGTCTTCGATTTGTATTTTTCCATCAATAAGGCATCATGAGTTGCCATTAAAATAGCCGTTCCACTCATGCTAATATCAGACAGTAGATGAATGATTCTCTCCGAAGTTTCTGGATCGAGATTTCCTGTAGGCTCATCAGCTAATATGATTTCTGGTTCATTAACCAACGCACGAGCAATTGCAACACGTTGCTTTTCACCTCCAGAAAGCTCATGAGGCATACTTGATCCTTTGTCTTCCAAGTTCACCAACTTCAATACCTCATTCATACGCTGCTTAATTTTCTGCTTATCAGTCCAACCTGTAGCTTTCATTACGAAGACCAAATTCTGGTTTACTGATCGATCTTCTAATAGCTGAAAATCTTGAAACACAATTCCCAATTTTCTGCGTAAGAATGGAATTTGTTTTGATTTCAATTTCTTCAAATCAAACTCTGAAACATGTCCACTTCCTTCTTTCAGGGGTAACTCACCGTACAATGTTTTAAGCAAACTACTCTTTCCACTTCCTGTTTTTCCAACCAAATAGACGAACTGACCTTTCTCGATGGTAACGTTTACATCGTCTAAAATCAAGGCCTTTTCCTGATAGATTTTAGCTTGCTCTAGTTTTATTACGGTGTTCTCACTCATACTAAATGGTTTGTAGCAAAGTTAGTATTTCGAATATGCCTGCATCAGTAGAATAATCAAATTGAGCTACGTCTCATCAACCCGTTTGTGTTGAAAACTCAAGTGGTTACCAATAATTGCCCCTCTTTACCTCCTGTACTTTTACATGTTGAAGATGAATAAAGAACACATGCGAAAAAGCACTTTAATTCTTAGTTTCTTACTGGTTTGTGTGATTATGTTATCCACACATAGTCAAGCACAAGAAACGGAAATATATCGCACTGAAATAAAGCATTATAGAGAAGGTCTAGAACTGTACGACAAGGAAAAGTACGGAGCTGCCAAACACGCTTTTGAACGCGCATTGAACGATATAGAAGATGAAACTTCTATGGTTTACGAGGAATCTACCTACTACCAAGCCTTATGTGCTATGCATTTATTCAACAGAAATGCTGAGTATCTGCTAAGAGAATTCATACAGCAATACCCTGAAAGCCCACGTGTAAAAGATGCTTATTTCCAGCTAGGTAGATATAACTATCGTCAGAAACAATGGGATGAGGTAATACAGTTTTTCGACTTCATTGACTCATATGATCTAGATGTAGAAAGTAGAAACGAGTACTTATTCAAAAAAGGATATGCGTTTTTCAGATTGGATAGCCTAGACGAAGCAAAGCGTAATCTGTATCAATTAATTGATGTTCCAAACGAATACTACGCTCCAGCAAATTATTACTATGGGCACATTTCATACGAACACGGAAACTACGAAACAGCTTTAAAAGCATTCAAGAAGATTGAAAACGATGAGAAATTTAGTAGAGTAACTCCTTACTACATTACACAAATCTATTACCAACAAGAACGCTACGATTCCTTAATATCATATGGTACTCCCTTAATAGATCAACCAAAAATCAAGCGTAAAGAAGAAATTGCACGCTTAATTGGTGAAAGTTATTTTAGTAAAGGAGAGTTTGATGAAGCCATTCCTTTCTTAGAAACATTCGTAAAAGAGAGTGCTACAAAAACACGTGAAGATGATTATCAATTAGGATATGCATATTACAAGGCTGATAGACCAAAAGAAGCTCTCCCTTGGCTGAAGCGCACTATCTATCAAGATGATTCTTTAGCACAATCGGCTAACTACTTAATAGCCGAAGCTTATATGGACTTAGATGACAAGAAAAATGCTCTTGCAGCTTACCAAAGTGTATATCAAGCAGACTACAATACTACTTTGAGCGAGGAGTCTTTGTTCAATTTCGCAAAGCTATCGTATGAGCTAGAGTACGATCCATACAACAAAGCCATTGATGCATTTATTCAATACTTAAAAAAGTACCCAAATGCCATGCGAAGTGAGCAAGCTTATGAGTACTTGATCAATATCTATTTGAACTCGAAGAACTACCGTTCTGCCATTGCTTCTCTTGAAACCAATTTAGATTTAGACATCCGTTTCAAAGAAGTATATCAGGATCTCTTGTACAACTTTGCTGTTGAGCAGTTTATGAACGGGCAATACTACGAATCAATCCAAACATTTGATCGTAGTTTAACACAGCCAATAGACAAGAATTTGGCTGCTTTGGCTAACTACTGGAAAGCAGACGCATACTATCGCCAACAAATGTATTCACAGGCAATAGAAAGCTATAATGCTTTCATGTATAACCCTCGAGCAATCTTACTTCCAGAGTTTTACCTTGCACATTATAATATTGCTTACGCCTATTATCAAAAAAGATCTTATGACAAGGCTTCGTCATGGTTTAGAAAGTTTCTTGCCTACCAAGAAGCAGACTCTATCAGAACAGGTGATGCACTCATTAGAACGGGAGACTGTTTCTTCGTTAGAAAAGAATACTTGATTTCTCTCGAATATTACCAAAAAGCCATCAATTTAGGAACTCGTGATGTTGATTACGCTCTTTATCAATACGCACAAGCCAGTGGTGTAATGAAGCGTACCGATGAGAAATTAGCCACCTTAACTCAACTTGAGAAAGATTATCCAAACTCAGATTATATTGATGCAGCTCGATTTGAACTTGGTCAGACCTATGTAACCAAAGGCAAAAACGATCAAGCATTGGCATATTTCAATAAAGTTGTAGAAAGCCCTACAAACAGTAGTTTTAGTAGAAAAGCTCGTGTAAATATTGGGTTGATTTACTACAATCAAGATCAAAACGAGAAAGCACTAGTTGAATTCAAACGCGTTGTAGCTGAAAATCCGAATTATGCTGATTCGAAGGGTGCATTACGAGGAATTCAAAATATCTATAAAGAGTCTGGTGAAATTGAAAAATACGAAGAGTATATTAACAGCCTTGCTTTCATGAACATATCCAATGGAAGTCTCGATTCCCTCACTTATGAATCAACCGAATTGCAATATATGGCTGGTAATTGTGCGAACGCTACTGATGGTTTCGAGCGTTACCTAGCCAAATTTGATCAGCCAATATTCTATTTAAACGCGAGCTTTTATTTAGCTGAGTGTTTATTCAAGTCGGGTAATTTTCCTGATGCATTAAATTACTACACCAACATTCTTCGTAAACCAAATTCCAAGTTTACAGAACCATCTTTAGGTAAGGCATCCTATATCAACTTTACTACCCAGGAATACGAAGTTGCTGCTCAACAGTTTGAGCAACTCATTAATATTGCTGAATATCCTGAGAACAGAAGAAACGGTGTTATCGGAAGTATGCGCTGCTATGTAGAACTAGATCAATTCAATAAAATTGATACTGCCGCCAATAGAGTTTTAGCATTAGACGAATTAGACGATGTGTTAATGATTGAGGCACAATATGCAAAAGCGTGGGCACAACTTAACTTGGGTAATTCAAGTGAGGCGCGTACAAGGTTCAAAGCTATTATCAATTCTTCTACTACAGAATATGCAGCCAAGGCATTATTCTATACAGCGGAATCATTGTACGAAGAGAACTATCTAGATTCATCTGAAGTACTCATTTTTCAGCTCGTTAACTTTACTCCAACCTACGATTACTGGTTAGCTAAAGGCTTAATTCTTTTGAGTGATGTCTATTTAGCAAAAGATGACGCTTTCCAAGCAAAAGCAGCACTTGAGAGTATTATTGAAAACTACCAAGGCGAAGACAACTTAAGAGAAGTTGCCCAAGAAAAACTAGATAAACTCATCAATGAGAATCAACCTGCTCCTCCTCAAGAAGAGGAAGAAATAGAAATTGATATGGGAATTGATGAACTAGATTATGATGGTCTGTTCGAAGAGGAAGAAGAAATTATTGACGAACCAAATCAAAACAACGAGTAATGCAACAGCATAAATTATACATCCTTTTGATGTTGAGCTTATTGTCACAAGTTGCACTTGCTCAACAAGCCAGAAATGGAGATGATACACTATCGACTGAAGAGGTTATCATCGTAAAGGAGTTTGAACCTACTATTGCAGGAGCTAGAAGACTAAATACCAAACCGAAAACGGTAGAGTTAAAAACAACTCCACTTACGTTCTCATACGAAGAACGAGAAGTAGATTTTGAATCAACTTTCCAACCTGATAGCATAAAAGCTGCTCGCTTAAAAGGAGAACCATTGAATCGCCTTTATCGTGCTTATGTAAAAGCTGGGATGGGAAATTATCTCACGACTTTTGGCGAAGCTTACATTAACAATCTTCGTTCTAGAAATACCCTTTGGGGAATTGGATTGAAGCATCGTGCTGCTAATAACAGTATGAATGATTTACCAGTAAATAAATTCGCCAGAAATAGAGCTGAAGTTTATGGAACACGTTTCTTGAAAGCACATAAACTCACAGGAGAAGTAGCTTATGATCATCAACGTGTTCACTACTATGGGTGGAATCAGAATTATTTAGACTCTATAGATTACGATAATGTGGACGATGATCAACTGAAACAAGTTTACCATGAAATAGCATCTAATCTTGGTATCGAGAGTTTCTTTTCTGATTCTAACACTCTGAACTACAAAGTAAATTTGAGTCACCAATTCTTAGCCACACCTACTTATGAAAGTACTACTGATTTAAAAACATCAGAAAACAGGCTACTTATCGAATCTAGTTTCTCTCGTTACTTCGATCAAGAATTAGCTATTGTAAATTTTGATATTGATTACAACAACCAACGATTTGATACGAACGGAACTGAGAATCGCGTCAATGATCCAAACTTGTTTATTCGAGTAAATCCTCAAGTAGAATTTAAAGGAAGTAAATGGAGATTAAGTTTAGGCTTAGCAGCATTTATCGAGAGCGAAGAAGAAACAGAATTCCGCTTCTATCCAAATGCATATTTTAAATATAATGTGTTCGATGATTATCTCATTCCTTACCTAGGAATTAGAGGTGGTTTAACTAGAACAAATGTTAACTCATTGCGTAAGGAAAACCCGTTCTTATCAGATTATATTTTACTAGAAAATCAGAATACCCGTTATAATGCTTATGGAGGTATTAGAGGAGCATTTACTTCTCAAATTAGTTTCAACATTCAAGCATCAATTCGTCAAGAAGCAAATGCTCCATTGTTTGTAAAAACAGACTACAACCCTCTTCTATTGGGCATCCCTGCTTCAAACTTTGCTAGAGGAATGAGTGCATTTGGTGTGGTTTATGACACATTAAACATTACTCAAATTACAGCTGAATTAAACTTCTTCCAAGAAAGCAAATTGAATGTGTTAACTCGTTTAGATTATTGGAGTTACAACCCCTTAAATGAAGCCAAAGCATGGCACAAGCCACAATTAAAATTAATGGCGAGTGGACGCTACGATTTACACAACAAAATTGTGACTACACTAGATGTATTCTATGTTGGCAAACGTTATGCTAAAACCAATGATCCTAACGAAGGAGATCAGGTTGCCTCAGATGTAATTGATAATGTTGTTGTACCAACCTATGCTGAAGAATTAAAAGGATATGTTGACATCAATTTAGGATTAGAATATCGTTACAACAAAAAGCTAAGTGGTTTCATTCAAGCCAACAATCTCATCAACCAGGAATATGATGTATGGCACGGGTATGATGCACAGGGTATCAACCTATTGTTTGGAATCACATATGGTTTTTGGAGTAGGAACTAACAGCCACCGGCTAACCACCTGATTCATTGACTATTTAATGTTGATAAAACGCTAGCTAACGAGGAGTTAAACCTACGTTAAGACTAGACGGAGTGTTATCTTTGTTTTTTAGCAAAATTCAAGCTACATATGAGTGAAGAAAAGAAAGATTATTCAGCTGGTAGTATCCAGGTCTTAGAAGGCTTAGAAGCTGTTCGTAAAAGACCTGCCATGTACATTGGCGATGTAGGCTTTAGAGGTTTACACCACTTGGTTTATGAGGTGGTAGATAACTCTATTGATGAAGCGCTAGCTGGATATTGTGATACCATTACTGTTACTATTCACGAAGGAGAATCTATTTCCGTTACTGATAACGGACGTGGTATTCCTGTTGATATACATCCAAAGTACCAAAAGAGCGCTCTCGAAGTGGTTATGACCGTACTTCACGCTGGGGGTAAATTCGACAAAGATTCTTACAAAGTTTCTGGTGGATTACATGGTGTAGGTGTATCCTGTGTGAATGCTCTATCTACAGATTTAAAAGCGACTGTACACAGAGGCGGAAAAGTTTATGAGCAAGAGTTCAAGATTGGAAAACCTCAATACGATGCACGCGAAATAGGAACAACCGAAACCAACGGTACTACTGTTTGGTTCCAGCCAGATGCTTCTATTTTTGATGTTGTTGAATACAGCTTTGATACGCTTGCCAATCGTATGCGTGAATTGGCATACTTAAACAAAGGGATCTCTATCACTTTGATTGATGAGCGTGAAAAAGATGAAGACGGAAAACCTCTATCTGAAAGATATTATTCTGAAGGTGGTTTAAGAGAATTCGTTCAATTCTTAGATAAGAACCGCGAGCAAATTATTGATGATGTAATTTACGTTGATGGAGAAAAAGATGGCATTCCAGTTGAGGTTGCCATGGTTTACAATAACTCCTTTAGTGAGAACATCCACTCCTACGTGAACAACATTAATACCCACGAAGGTGGAACACACCTCAGTGGGTTCAGACGTGGTTTAACCAACACGCTGAAAAAGTATGCAGAAGAATCTGGCATGCTAGATAAGTTGAAATTCGAAATTAGTGGTGACGATTTCCGCGAAGGTTTAACAGCTGTTGTTTCTGTAAAAGTTGCCGAACCACTGTTCGAAGGACAAACGAAAACTAAATTAGGGAACAAAGAAGTAGTTTCTCCTGTATCTCAAGGTGTATCTGAGATGTTAGCAAACTACCTAGAAGAACATCCCAAGGACGCTAAAACGATTGTTGAAAAGGTAATCTTAGCCGCCCAAGCTCGCCAAGCAGCACGCAAGGCTCGCGAAATGGTGCAACGTAAGAGCGTCATGAGCTCTACAAGCTTACCAGGTAAATTAGCTGATTGCTCTTCTAAAGATGCCGCTCAATGTGAACTCTACTTAGTGGAGGGTGACTCTGCAGGTGGAACAGCAAAACAAGGTCGTGATAGAGAGTTCCAAGCAATTCTTCCTTTACGTGGTAAGATCTTGAATGTTGAGAAAGCCATGCAGCACAAGGTTTTTGAAAACGAAGAAATCAAGAATATATTTACAGCATTAGGCGTAAAAATTGGTACCGAGGAAGATTCAAAAGCACTGGATATTTCAAACCTTCGTTATCATAAAATAGTCATCATGTGTGATGCCGATGTTGATGGTAGTCACATTCAGACGTTAATATTAACGTTCTTCTTCCGCCATATGCGTGAATTAATTGAAAATGGTTACATCTATATTGCTACCCCTCCACTTTACTTGGTGAAAAAAGGAAGCAACCAACAATATGCTTGGGATGATAACCAACGTGATCTATTAATTCAACAGATGCGTGGTAAAGGAACTGAGAGCAGTGTGAACGTTCAGCGTTATAAAGGTCTTGGTGAGATGAATGCAGGCCAACTATGGGAAACGACTATGAGCCCTGAAGGTCGCACACTACGTCAAGTTACAATTGAAAGTGGCGCTGAAGCAGATCGTGTTTTCTCTATGTTAATGGGTGATGATGTTCCTCCTCGTAGAGACTTCATTGAACGTAACGCTAAGTATGCCAACATTGATGCGTAAGAGAACAAAAAACTAAAGCTTCCACAAAATAGAAAGCCTCCGATGATTAATCATCAGAGGCTTTTTTTTACTCATTTCACTGGGCAAGGAAATGAGAATGCACTAAGAACTATTCTACTATAAAAATGGTGCCATGATAAGTAGAGGCATCAGCCTCGTTGAAATACACAACCGCGGTCCAAGCGAATACATCACCAGCCTGCGCTTGCGCTCCATCCCATTCCTGGTTTGGATCTTTAGAAACAAACACTGTGTTTCCAGATTTATCCTTGATTTCTAATTCAAACGGAACTGATTTACCCTTTAAAGCTGCCGGGAACCAAGAATCATTTCTTCCATCTCCATTAGGAGTGAAAGCAGTAGGGGCTAATAAGTTATAAGGAGCATCAACATAAACACTAGTACGTGCAGTATCTAAACAGCCATCGTTAGATTCTGCCACTACTTGTATTTGATATTCACCTGCATTTTCTAACGCCAATTCTATCGAAGAAGAGGAAAACTGTTTGCCATTTACTACCCACTGAAGTGGCGTAACTTGAGATGCACTTTGTTCAGCTCGTACACGTTGTCTTCCAAAATCATCGTTCCACTTTTGCAAGTGAATATTCGCTTTTGGAGCCTTCACTACGACTAACTCTTCTACGTTACTCTCAAACCAATCTGTCCCTAATCTTCCCTTTGATTGTAATTTGTAGGTACCTGCTTTCTTTAATGTAATAGGCTCTTCAACCAATTCTCCGTTTAACCATAACTGCTCATCATCTAATAACTGATTAGATGTAACCACTACCTGAGGTGATTCACCCAAACAAATCCGATGATTAGTCAATTCTAATTGTATTGAAACCTGATTTAGTTCAGATGTTGTATTTAAAGAACCTCTTTTGTCTTTACTATCAGTAGTTGTAGAATTGTCAATCCCTACTGCTACTAATTCGGTAGAAGTTTCATCCTCTACTATTACGTGTTTCAAATTAACTTCAGAAATTTCTTCATCAGCAGCATTTTCAACTACTACCGAAATGGTATTTCTGTCATCTGATTCAAGTGTAACTATAGGCGCAACTGAAACAACATCAGGTTGTACTTCTGTTAATTCCATCACTTTTGTTGAAGTAGAAATATGATCTTCAATATTTTTCTGCTCTTCTAGTGATGAAGCCATATTTACACCTACAACTGTTAAGACAGTTGCAGCCATCCCCACAATAATTCCAGAATTAAAACTTGAACCTGAACTAGAAGAAATTGGGATCTCCTTGTTCAAAGCATCAGATAGTTTCTCCCACGCCTGATCATCGTAAGGCATAGACAAACCATCAAGAGCGTCCTTGATACTTTGTTCGAACTGATCTAATTCATTATTCATTCTACAAGCTTTATTAATGCTTTCTTCAAATTCATTTTTGCCTTCGAAAGGTTTGACTTCGAAGTACCTATACTTATGCCTAGTAAATCAGCAATTTCTTTGTGTGAGTAACCTTCTACTACGTACAAATTAAAAACCGATTGATAAGCTGGCGTTAAATTCTGAATCGCTTCAAGAACACGTTCTCTATTTTTAAAAAGAACCTCGTTCCAAGCAATTTCTTCACCACCTTCATCTTCTAGCCAATCATGGTCAGAAGCATCAATTGATACTTCCTCATACTTTCGTTTACGAACATCATCAATAGCTGTATTCGTAACAATTCGTCTAACCCACCCCTCAAAAGAACCATCACCATTATACTTACTCATATTCTTGAACACCTTAATGAAGGCCTCCTGAAGAATATCTTGTGCATAGTCAACATCATTATAATATCGCATGCACACCACTAGCATCTTGCCATACAACGCTTTAAAAATAGCGCGTTGAGCAGATTGATCACCCTTCTTACATGGGGGTATCAGGGCTTTCAACTCTGTATCACTAAGCTGCCTCATCTAACGGTTCGATACTAAAACGATTATTTCAAAAATGGTTGCTTCACTCGTGCAAAGTTAAGTGAGCTAACGAGTTTTTAACTCTTTAGGTTGGACGTTTGCCTCCCTAAATAATTAGCTAATTTTGCCGCTTCATTAATTCTAAACAGCATCATGGCTACTCAATTAGAAGCAATTTCTCCTGTTGACGGAAGATACCACTCAAAAACCGTTTCACTTGCGCCATACTTCTCAGAATACGCATTGTTCAAGTACAGAACTCGTGTAGAAGTAGAATACTTTATTGCGTTATGTGAAGCAGACATCCCACAACTTGAAGGAGTTGACCAGTCACTTTACAGTGAGTTGAGAAAAATATATGAAGAGTTTACTGTAGCTGATGCCGATCATATTAAAAGCATTGAACGCGTAACGAATCACGATGTAAAGGCTGTTGAGTACTTCATCAAAGAAAAATTTGATTCGCTTGGTTTAGAGTCTTTCAAAGAGTTCATCCATTTTGGATTGACTTCACAAGACATCAATAACACTGCCGTTCCACTATCAATTCGTGAAGCATTAGACAATGTAATTCTTCCACAATTAGATGAGCTAGTTGATACGTTAAGTGGTTTAGCTCATGAATGGAAAGATGTTCCAATGTTAGCAAAAACTCACGGACAACCAGCGTCTCCTACCCGTTTGGGAAAAGAAATTTATGTTTTTGTAGAACGTTTAGTAGAACAGATTAAGCTACTAAGTCAAGTACCCATTTCAAGCAAATTTGGAGGCGCAACAGGTAATATGAATGCTCACTACATTGCTTACCCCAATATTGATTGGGTTTCATTTGCTAATGCATTTGTAAACAACCAACTTGGATTGAGTAGAGCACAAACCACCACCCAGATTGAACATTATGATCACTTAGCCGCTCTTTTCCAAGCATTTGAGCGTATCAATACCATATTTATGGATTTGTCAAAAGACATTTGGCAATACATTTCAATGAATTATTTCAGACAACGTATTAAAGAAGGAGAGGTTGGTTCCTCTGCTATGCCTCACAAAGTGAATCCTATTGATTTCGAAAATGCAGAAGGAAATTTAGGTGTAGCAAATGCTTTATTCCAGCACTTGGCTTCAAAACTTCCTGTAAGCAGATTACAACGTGACTTAACTGATTCAACAGTATTAAGAAATGTTGGAGTTCCTTTCGGACACACGCTAATCTCTTACCAGTCAATTGCAAAAGGATTAGGTAAATTATTGTTGAGCGAAGATGCAATACACGCTGATTTAGAGGATAACTGGGCAGTTGTTGCTGAAGCACTTCAAACAGTGTTGAGAAGAGAAGGATACCCTAAACCTTACGAAGCGTTAAAAGCCTTAACAAGAACGAATGAAGCAATTACACAAACTAGTATTGCTACCTTTATTGAGACATTGAATGTTAGTGATGAGATTAAGGAAGAATTGAAGGCTATTACTCCTCAATCCTATACTGGAATTCAATTGGTGAACGCTTAATGCAAATAGCAGGATTTTCCATTGTTCGAAACGCTGTACAGTTTGATTACCCGATTGTAGAAGCAATTACATCTATTCTCCCAATCTGTGATGCATTTTACATTGCTGTAGGGAACAGTGAAGACGGGACCCTAGACTTGATTAAAAGTATTGGTTCTAGCAAGATTCACATTATTGAAACAGTGTGGGATGACAATCTTCGCGAGGGAGGTCAAGTATTAGCTGTTGAAACCAATAAAGCTTTTGATGCTATTCCAGAATCATACGACTGGTGCTTTTACATTCAAGGAGATGAAGTAGTTCATGAAGATGATTTGCCAATCATAAAGTCGGGTATGGAAGCATACCTTAACAATGCAAAAGTTGAAGGATTACTCTTTAAATACCGCCATTTCTATGGATCTTATGATTACATAGGAGACTCAAGAAAATGGTATCGTAATGAAGTTAGGGTTATCCGTAATAATAAAGCTATCAGAAGTTATCGTGATGCTCAAGGGTTTCGAAAAAATGGTGAAAAACTTCGTGTTAAAGCCATTGATGCACACATGAATCACTATGGTTGGGTAAAACCTCCTGAAATGCAAATGGCCAAACAAAGAAGCTTTCATAAGATGTGGCATCAAGATGATTGGGTTAATCAAAAGCTTGGTGATGCTTCTACATTTGATTATTCCGAAATCGATTCGCTCAAAATTTATGATGGCACACACCCTAGTGTTATGATTAACAGGATAAACAGATTAAACTGGAAATTTAATTTTGACTTATCACATAAAAACATGTCAATAAAGGAGCATGTTTTATACCTTTTGGAAAGGTTAACAAACTACAGAATTGGCGAATACAAAAACTACAAAAAGTTATAGACCAAGGAATTATACACTCACCATAGTTTTATTCCTACTTTTTTTCCATTGCCTTAAGGCAAATGATCATTTCTCCAGTTACAATCTCACTAATTGGAATAGTAGTAATGCTCTGCCTCAAAACAGTTGCCACGGCCTATCATCAGACCCAAAAGGAGATATTTGGATTTCTACATTTGGGGGGATTGTAAAATACGATGGCAGAAACTTTAAGTCTTTCAATTCTAATACTACTCCTGAAATATCTGTAAATAGATTTATCTACATAAAAGTAAATAGCAACAACGAAGTTTTTGCTTTATCTACTGAAGGAGGTATGATCTATGGTTACAAAAACAAATTCAGATTTATACCTTATAAATCTCCTAGTGACTTTCCATTTGGATTAGAATTAGATAAAAATGGCAAACCAATTATACTACTTTCATCAGGTATTTATACGGTAGAGAATCTCAAGCTAATTGAACATCCTTTTCTGTCTAAAATACCACTACCCGTTCATCCTCTAAACATTCACTATGATAAGGATAGTGATTCTATTCTTATTGCACATTCTTTAGGAGTTCTCGTTGGTAATGATAAAGGTTACTCTTCCATAGAGTACTACAATGATCAGTATATTAGAGCCACCTACACAAAATCAGATACGCTGTTTGTATGTGCAGAGAAACAAACAGATGTTTGGGTTAACAATATTCTTGTAAAGTCAATTCCTAATATATCTACTCAAGGGAGCAATCCAACCTTATTTTCTAAGTTTCTTGGAGGCGCAGTTATACAGGGGAGCGGCAAAACAGTTCGTATCATATATCCAGATCTACGTATCCATACAATTAATACTACTGACTCTGACTATAACAGAATCAATTCCATTCTCGCAGATAAAGAAGGTAACATTTGGTTAGGAACCAATGAGAATGGATTGTTCAAGCTCACAAAAAATCTTTTCGAAGTAGTCGATAGAAATACAGGAATGACGCGCGAAAACGTCCAGGGGATCCATCAAGATGGTTCGAAAATTTGGTTTGGATACAATTGTGGAGGAATTGGTTATTACGATACTAAAAGTAAATCTGTTAAGGAGTTTAGAATAGCAAAAAATGGGAGGTCATATCCTGGTGGAGGATGCGCAACATCGTTTGAAAAAGATATACATGGCACTATCTGGTTTGGTTCGCACGGAGATGGTTTAAATGGAATTTTCAAAAATGGAGAACAAATTCAGATCACAGATATTCATGGGCTTAAAGGAAGAACCGTTCTGAGCATTCTCGACAATAAGAAAGGCTATTTAATTTTAGGATTAATAGAAGGAATTCAATTATTTAATTTAGAAACTCATCAACTAGAAAACCCTTTTAAGGGTACTCCTTTAAATAAGGCTTCTGTTCATACTATTTTTATTGATCGATCTGAAAGAATTTGGCTTGGCACTGACACAGGTATATTTCTAATTGATAACGGTACTGTACAACATCTGGGTATGGATGAAGGATTACCTCATCTTAACTGTAGAGCCTTTTACCAAGATGAGACAGATGCCATCTGGATCGGAACATATGGTGGAGGTCTAGCCAGATATCAAAATGGAAAAATTCAACACATATCAACAAAAAATGGTCTTTGGAATAATGTTGTTTCTACAATTGTAAGGCATGGAGATATGTTATGGTTTACGTGCAACGAAGGACTCTACGGCACTTCTATTGCTGATCTCCGAGCATACTTTGATGGTAAAAACTCTGAAGTTTATTGTTTAAACTTTGGTTTAAATGCTGGTTTAAAACGAAATGAATTTAATGGGGGAATTCAATCTAGTGGATTTGAAGGTCCAAATGGTTATCTCTACTTTCCATCTATAGGTGGCCTAGTTATTTTTAATCCAAACTCTTTACCAGTTATTCCCTCTCCAGAAATTTTCGTTTCTGACATTATAGTAGATGGAAAATCAAAAAACCTCTATGAGCCCCTTATATTACTAGATAAAGATAAACGGGTCTCTTTCAAAATCTCTTATCCTAGTTATGCCTACCCCCAAAACAGCATTAGGCTGTATCAATTAAAGGGGTATGATAATGAGTGGAAAAAGCTTGATGTTAATAGTGAAATCGATTTCACCAATTTATCTCCTGGTGAATACGAATTAAAACTAAAAACATTCTCACTGCTTGATCCTAATAGAAACGAAATGGAATCTTCTTTAACCTTTAAAGTAGAAACTCCATGGTTCCTAGATGTAAAAGTTTTAGCATTTCTTAGTTTGGGCGTTATTGGATTCTTAGTTCTTTCAATAGTACTCATACAAGCTGAAGGGAGAAGAAGAAAAGAGAATTTTCAAAAAGCACTAGATAATCGTACCAAAGAACTACAAGAAAGTAAACAACGCCTAACAACCTTAATTGAAAATACAGACATGTTGATCTGGTCTGTAGATAATACTTACAAACTCCAAAGTTACAACTGGCTTTTTACTGAATTCATGGTGGATTATTTTGGATTTAAGCCATCACTTGGACTCGATTTGCTGGCTGTAACTAAAACGGCTACTCAAGATTTCTGGTTAAAACATTTCGGCAAGGTATTAAGTGGAGAATCTGTTAAAGTAGAAGTGAAACACCTCAATAAGTATGAAGAACGAATTGTGATGGAGACAAACCTATTCCCTATCACTGACGAACTAAATCAAATAATTGGAATTGTAGGTTTCAGTAGAGATATGACTGAAGCTGTACAACGAGAAAACGAGTTAAAAAAAGCTCGAAAAGAAGCAGAACAAGCTGCTAATGTTAAGTCGGATTTTCTAGCCACAATGAGCCATGAAATTAGAACCCCATTAAATGGAGTGATCGGTACCACCAGTTTATTGCTAGCAGAACAACTAAATGATGAGCAAAAAGATCTAGTTAAAACGATTAGAATAAGTAGCGAAACTTTAATGAAGATCATTAATGAGATTCTAGATTTCTCTAAACTTGAATCTGGAAAGACCTCATTAGAAATAGTTCCTTTCCATTTAAAACACACTTTGGAGGAAACCCTGTCTTTAGTGAAAAATAGAGCTAACGAAAAAGGGTTAAACCTTCATTTATCTACTGGTACTAATGTCCCTGAAATTGTTCGTGGTGATGTCACAAGAATTAGACAAGTACTATTGAATCTGTTATCGAATGCTGTGAAATTCACTAATGATGGCGAAGTTAAGCTTGAAGCATCTATTCAAGAAATCAGTGGCTCTCATGCAGTTTTCCATTTTTCTGTTTCGGATACTGGCATAGGTATCGATAACAAAAAGATCAAAGAACTTTTTGATCCGTTCAATCAACTTGACCAGTCTACTACTCGAAAGTTTGGCGGTACTGGGTTGGGACTTTCCATCTCTAAGAAATTGATTGAGTTAATGAATGGTAAGATATGGGTAAATAGCATCCCTAATAAAGGTACAACCTTTCATTTCACTACTAAGTTGGAAATAGTAAAATCCATACCACACCTTAATAATGAACTACCCGATAGGCCAGATGATCTTCGGGTAATTGGCATCATTTCTTGCGCACCAAATCAGCTTGAGAAAGAACTTGAAAAAGATTTGATTCGATGGGGATGTAACGTTTCTATCTATGACCCATCCATTGACTCATCCAAATTAGAAAAGATGGATTTCTTAATCTTATGCCAACCTAATGAAAAGATAGAGCAACTAAAAGTTCCAACTATTATAGTTCCAGAAGTACAACACGAAATTCAGGTAAGCGCCAGTTTAATTATAGAAAAGGTTAAAGAACAATTTTCGAAAGCCAAAAAAAATAAGCGCGCCATAAAGCAAGCACGAATTCTAGTCGCTGAAGACAATTTAGTGAATCAAAAAATCGCCATGATGCTTCTAGAGAAACTAGGGCACCAAGCAGATGTTGTAGCCAATGGGCTAGAAGCTATTGACTCACTTACACGGCAAGAGTACGATCTCGTTTTAATGGATGTACAAATGCCAGAGTTAGATGGTATAGAAGCTACAAAACGTATCAGATCAGAGTTCACGACTAATAATCAACCAACCATTATTGCTGTTACAGCAAATGCTATGAATGGTGACAAGGAAAAATGTTTAGAAGCTGGAATGGATGATTATTTAGCAAAGCCTGTTACTTTGCAATCTCTTGAAAAATCATTGAGTAAATGGCTTTAACAAAATCTATTCTGCTGCTGATAATGGTTAGCTGCTGTTTTTCTTGCACTTCTGTTACTGAAAACCCAACTGACTGTTCCGATTTTAAAACAGGTGAGTTTACATTCTCAGAAAGCAGTGATGTGCGAATAATAAGAACTGACACTTACCAAAAAGAATACAGTACTGCTGATAATGGATTTATTGATCGTTATGGTATAGAGTGGACATCATCTTGTGAATACAAGCTTTGGCTAGAGAGCACTACGCATCCAGAAGATTTAGATATGAAAGATGGAGATACAATGTATGTTCAAATCACAGCGTATTCTCCAAAAGGCTACTCTTTTAAAGCAGCCTTTCGAGAAAAAATATTTGAACGAGATTTATACTGGGTTAAGAAATAGAATCCTTGTAATCGCTATATAATTGAGTTACTATTCCATCTGTTAACCCAATTTTAGGAACGTGCAAAATACTTGCATCACTCCATTTCATTACTGAATAATAAATTTCCGCAGCCAACACAATTACATCAGCTCTATCTGGGTTTAGATTGTACTTACTGATTCTCTGTTCGTACGTTAAACCAGAAAGGTCTGATTTCAACGCTTTCAACTCATGATATAGCAATGGCCTAGGATAAGACTTATCGGTGAGCTTATATAGCTTATTGATATTTCCACCTGATCCAATCATTTCAACGTGATCAAGCTCTTTAGTTTTTCGCTTCACCCAAGATTTCATCCGCTTCCATTCGGCTTCGCTAACTAGATCGTTTAACAAACGAATGGTTCCTACTTTGAATGACTTTGCATCTACTATTTTTTCATCAGAAAGGATGGTGATTTCAGTACTTCCTCCACCAACATCTACATAAATATAATTGCTCTCTGGTTCTAAACGATCTTTAAAATGACCATTGAATATAAGTTCTGCCTCATGTTTACCATCAATAATTTCAATCGGAATCCCCGTTTCCTCTAAAATTTGATCAACTACGCTTTCACCATTTTTTGCTTCGCGCATAGCTGATGTTGCACATGCCCTAAAACTTTCTACTTCATGCACTTTCAACAAATATTGATACGCCTTCATTCCATTGATAAATCGCTCAATAGTTTCTTCAGATATTTCTTTCTTTAAAAATGCTTCTTGGCCTAAGCGTATTGGCAATCTAACTAATCCAACTTTTTTATAAAAAATCTCTTCCTCTGTTTCACGAACTTGAGAGATCAATAATCTCATGGCGTTTGACCCTATATCAATCGCCCCAAATTTCTTCAACTTCACTCGGTAACCTCCGACATTTCTTTGTAATAATCATACAACGCAAACTGACTTCGTATATGGTCTTCTCCATCTTCTGCTCGCTTCAAAGAGTTCGATTGTTTACTATCTAACCTTCTAGCCTTAACGTTGTCTTTCCATTGAATTTCCAAGAAATCACGAATTTCTTGCTGAATTCCCACATCAAGAATTGGGCAAGTTACTTCAATTCTACTATCTAAATTACGCCCCATCCAATCTGCGGAAGAAATATACATTACTTCTTTTCCTCCATCTCCAAAGATGTAAACACGAGTATGTTCTAAGTATTTATCTAAAATACTAATGGCTTCAATGTTCTCACTCAACCCTTTTTGACCGGGGATCAATGAACATATCCCTCTAATATTCAATCTAATTTTAACCCCAGCCTTGCTTGCATCATACAATTTTGAAATAAGTGTAGGATCTACCAGACTATTCATCTTCAAGTGCATGTAAGCCTCTCTACCAGCTTTAGCGTGTTTAATTTCATTGCTTATTAAACGCATCAACTTGTTGCGCAATTGAGTAGGAGATGGAACTATAGTTCTATAAAAATACGGACTATGAGTGTTTCCTTCTAGTAGGTTAAACACCTTCACTACTTCACTCGTCACTTTCTTATTGGCTGTAAACAGTTTTAAATCGCTATAAATACGAGCCGTAGATTCGTTAAAATTCCCTGTACCAACAGTAGCATAATGAACAAGTTTACCTTCCTCTTTTCGAGATATTAGACATAGCTTGCTATGCACTTTTAACCCTGGTATACCATGTAATACGGCCACCCCTTCTTCTTGCAATGCACTTGACCACTTGATATTCGCTTCTTCATCAAAACGAGCTTGTAGTTCCAGAACTACTGTTACCTTCTTTCCATTCTTTGCTGCATTGATTAAGGCATTTACTACACGCGAATCTTTAGCCAAACGATAAATTGTGATTTTAATCGACTTAACCGTTGTATCAATAGCTGCCTCCCGAAGTAAATCGATAAAATAATCGAATGATTGGTATGGGTAATGTAACATCACATCCTGATGTTTAATCACATTCATGATGCTACTGAAAGGTTTAAAACTAGGGTGTGGATTTGGCGTAATTTTATCGTATTCAAGCTCTCTTCTTCCAAAGGTTGGAAAGCCCATAAAATCCTTAAAATTATGATATCGTCCACCTGGTATTAGCGCATCTGACTTATCTAACCCCATACACTCCATCAAGAAATGGCGTAAATCTTTCGGCATTTCTTTATCATAGATGAATCGAACAGGATCACCTTTTTTACGTTGCTTCAAGCTCTTTTTCATTTTTTCTAAAAAGCTCTTCGAGACATCACTTTCAATGTCCAATTCAGCATCTCTTGTAATCTTGATTGTGTATGCTTCAAACTGGTCGTACTTAAGCATTGAGTATATCTCAGGCAAACAAAAACGAA
Organism: Flavobacteriales bacterium UBA6049; assembly: GCA_002429085.1. Lineage (GTDB taxonomy): Bacteria > Bacteroidota > Bacteroidia > Flavobacteriales_G > Salibacteraceae > UBA6049. The sequence continues at coordinate 1,462 of DIYR01000217.1, read as the reverse complement.
TGACATCATCTAACATCATGACGTATTTGTTTTCAGAAATGCTTGGCACCACTAAAAAGCGACCTAAACGCTTACTTGGTACTTCAAGCAACGAGTAGTTCACCTCATTTGGCCCTTCAGAACTAATCAGTTTTATAGCCAAATAAACAGTAGCCTCTTTTAGATAAGGAAAGTTCTTTTTAGAAACCATCAGAGGTATAAGCGTTGGCCAAACTTTCGTGTGAAAGTAATTCTTTACAAAGGCTGCTTGATCTTCACTCAAATCATTTTCACTAATCATGTGAATTCCCTCATTCTCGAGTTCATTCAATAAATGTTCAAACGTTTCTTGAAACTGATTCTGTTGATCTAGCACAAGTGCTTGGATATCTTCGAGAAGCTTCTTTGGATCGTCATTTAGCTTACTTCTGATATCTTTTTTAAGCATCGCCATTCGCTTCACCGTGGCAACGCGCACTCGGAAGAATTCATCTAAGTTATTGGAGAAAATCCCAAGGAAACGCAAACGCTCAATAAGCGGGGTATTTAAATCTTGCGCTTCTTGCAGGACACGGGCATTAAACGACAACCAACTCAACTCCCGGTTGATGATTGGAATCTTTTGCGCACCCGGTTTTTTGTTCAGGTATTCGAGTACTTCTAACTTATATCAAATTTAGCGTTTCGTAAGGTGTTTACGCGCTAATTGGCTTGGAGAATTTGTTATTTCGGTCCAATTTCCGCTATCGAATTTCAAATGGATAAAACCAGATGTTTTAATCTTCTCAATTGGGTGTTTTAAAAAGGTATTCGCGAAGTTAGTTAGGCTTGGATCATGCCCCACCAACATTACTGTTTGAATATCATTCGGAATTCTACATACCTCATCAAACAGTTCCTGTTTACCACAGGCATACAATTGATCTTTTACCAAAATACGATCAACTGGGTAAGAAGAGCCATTAGCTATAATACGAGCAGTTTGCCATGAACGTGTTGCAGAACTCGAAATAATTAACTCTGGGTAAATATTGGATTCTTTAAACGTGGTTGCCAACTCATAAACGTCTTCTACACCTTTTACTCTGAGTGGCCTATCTTTATCGTGCACGGCAGCTTCTTTCCAGCTAGATTTACCATGCCGTATTAAGAATAGTTCTTTCATATTGCTTTCTCTAAGCAGGAAAGCTACAAAATGAGAGCACTACATTCCCCTAGCTTACTAAGACTTAATAGCAACATAACGGAGTGATACGACTATCAACAATTGTTCAAATTTGTTAATAAACTTGTTAACAATTGAATAACCATTGTTCAAAAGTCCGAACAAACCATCAATAGCTTTGCATATGAGCTAAGGTAGTCCCATAGCTTATGTAGATTAGATTTTATGTTTGATATTCTCTTTAAAAAGAAGCTAAGCGAATCGAAACTCGCGGCCTATTTCGTTAACTCGATTTTCCATTTAGTGGAAACGAGTTTC
>DIYR01000032.1 GCA_002429085.1 Flavobacteriales bacterium UBA6049 | reverse complement strand
TGAGTCTGTAGTACCCGTAGCAGTAGTAGATAATAACATAGGATTACCTTGGTTATCTATCTTCATAGTAGAGAACAGCCTTCCATAAGCTTGAATATCTTTTACCCATAGCAATGTGCCGCAACTGTCGTATTTGGCTAAAAATGATTCACCAGGAATAAATGTTCCATTTTCAAATGCTACCGAACCATCTACTAAGCCCTGCACAAATACATTTTCGTTGTTATCTACAACTAGTGTCTTTGCTTCTTCTAGAAGAGAAGTATTTGCGCCATAATACTTCGGCCAAGAGCAATTAACCGGAATCACACAATTACTAATGGTAACGTTCACCGTATCTTGAATACTTCCACAGCTATTACTTACTATATGTACTACATCGTAGCTTCCTAGTCCGGGAAATACAAAGTTGATGTTATCTCCAGTAGCATCAACGGTACCATCGTTTTGAAAATCCCACGAATGTGTTTCTCCTGCATTTGTTGAATTGGCTTGGAAAGTAAGATCTGCACAGTTTACTTGATCTACAACAAATGTAAATGAAGCATCTGTTGGAGATCCTCCACCTATAACATCTATCGTTGTGCTCGCAACATTATTTGCATTTGGAATAGCATTGGTGATGGCAATTCCATTAACAGACTGTGTTGGAATTACTCTTCTAAGCTCTAAGTTAATAGCGTTGTAGATGTCTGATATACCTATGGTAGATCCATTAGTATTCGTTGTTGTTACCACATATGTTCCTAGAGGAGAAGCATTCAATATGGTATTTCCAGCTGTTAATTGAACATTGTTGGTTGCGTCCCACCATTCAAAAGTCATATTAGATACAGAACATAGAGGAATACCGATGTTAGCAGAAGCACCACAAGATACGCTGTAGTTACTTGGTAAATCCTGTAAACGATCTTCTATCAACTCAAATCGATCTAACTGAGTAAAGTATAGTTCACTAGCAGTTGCATATTGATTTCCAATTAAGAAAGATGAATCTACCGGATTATGAAAACATAAATACTGGAAACTTGAATTACTAGCTGTTGTGAAATCTAATACTGTTTGCGACCAACTATCGCCTACTGTGTTATCTACTATAAGATCCCACCTATCTAGATCAAAATCTACACTCTCTGAACTTGCAGGACTAACGCCAGCAGCAGTATGCGAGTAGCGCAATATAAAAGGAGTTGGATTAAATTCTTCCATCAAACACACTTGAAGTCCAGGGTTAGCAGGTGCTGGACTAGTATTATCATACCCATCTATTTTATGATAGGATAGAAGATACCTAGTGTTTGGTTGAAAATTAATATTGGTGGTAAGCACTTCACTTAACAGGTTTCTATTTTCACCAGGGTTTACAACTTGACTCGAGAAGAAAGAAAATCTTCCACCTGTAGCATTTGGTAGTAGTTCTGTATTGAGATTCCAATTATTTATTTCGCAAGAATTGAAAGTTGAATTTGGCATCCAATCAGGAGAGAAGAAATAGCTTTCCCAGCCCGGTATATGGATATTGTTTGGCGAAGAGCAATCAGTGCCACCACTAATTTGAAGACTGATACAATTGCCACTGTTACAATTCCCAAAATCAACTACTTCTGGGTTACAAATTAAGTTACATGGATCTGTATTCGTACAATCAAAACCAGGACAACTAGTAACCGTTATAAACACATATGTGTTATTCCCTAAGTTCTGAGCATTGTCTATTGGCTGATACATTAACTGCACATTACCTATAGAAGAAGGGGTATAGGTGAATGTTCTATTAGGAGCTTGTCCTGTAGTAGTAAGTGTTCCTTCGGTAGCTACAATGTTGTTAATCTGAAGAGGTAGTCCTAAGGAAGAAACATCATTAGAAAGTAAATCAGATTCTAGTATATCAATGGAAACACCTTGACAATTCTGAACGGTTAATGCTGCACCCGCACCTGCATAATCGTTTACCCCAACAACTGAGCTAAGAGAAGGTGCGCAACCAGAATATGCTATTACATTACTTATATTAGAAAGAGATGTAACCGTAGCAGGATTTGAGAACTCAACGATGTTGGGGTTTCCGTAAGATGCAGAAAGATCATAACCTAACTCGCAAAGCAAATCAAACTCATGAGGATGTAGTCTTCTGGGCGTGTTTAAAGAGATAACTGGAGACATTACATAATCCTGTAATGGGAAATTACAATTGTTTCCCACATCAATATGACTCAGGCTAGTTCCACTGGCAAAAGTTGATGGCGCAAATATGTTCCTATCATTTACCCCCAAATGCAGGTCAGAAGGACAACCAGATGTAATTGAACCTAACTGAGCAGTAATAAAATTTCCTTGGGCATCAATTAGATTATTACCAGTTTGAGTATGCAGCAGGTTATCAAATGGCAAGAAAGCATTGTTATTTCTTGGTGACCCGTCAATGTCAATTCCTGAAGCAAAACCCAAGGCATGCATTACTTCGTGTAGTAGTGTCGAGTATAAATCGTAACCACCACCTGCTTGACCTGCATTTACCTCTGTTCGTAAAGTGTGAAAGAAGTTAACAGTAATTCTACCATCCCATTCATCTGAAGCATTATTGCCCAAGTTAATGGCTCTCCATACCTCTCCATTTATTATGGTTCCAGCCGGAAATGTTCCATGATCGTAGTAAGATGTAGCAGAAGCCAGTGCTGGGCTATTGAAATAAGCAGATGACAAATTAAACTTTACAGGTTCAAATGGAGTAGAGTTGGGGTTTTCTACAATTAGTTGTTCCAGATCTGCAAAAACCTGAGCCACCGTATTTCTAGCAGCAGCATTAGAAGCAAAACCCATTCCTGCTGGAGGCGGACTATCTGTGTTGGTAGATAAATACACCGCAAACAACCCTTGAGGACTCACATAGTCAGGGTCTAAAAGAGTTGGGATAAATGGAACGGTTAACGACTGCTTTTGCGTAAGTGGTTTTTGTTTTTTCAAAGGAATTTTCTTGCAATGCGTTCTTCCAAACCTGTCTACCACTTCAAAGCTCTTATCATGCACCTTGCCACTTTTGGTAGTTAAGTAATGGTCATTGTATTGACACACGGTTTTCTCTTCAATTTCACCACAAAACCGAAGCGAAAGAGGCTTTTTAAGGGTTTTCTGAGCTTGTATGGTATTGGGTACGAATAAAGAGTAGGTAAGGAGGCATAGCGTTAAACTAAACGACCAAAGACTTGGCCTTTTTACTTTTAAGTAGATCATTTTATTGAATTAAGTAATATGATTATGAAAGTAAGCGGCTCTTAAAGGTGTCCGAAATTAACGGTTATTTAATTCGAACTTGGGAATGTTTGTATGAATGTAGGAGCGGGGGAGTAAGAGTGCAAATTTGAAGAACTATGGGCTTTTGTGGTAATCTGTAGCAATGTTAATAGGGGTAGTTACGCAATATTGTTTGGGGTTGATAGCCTCTTAAAATCGAGGTACTTCAAATTAGGGTGAATGTGTTGTAGCAGCTTATGTGCTTAGGCATCATCACCTCTAAGGCTTTATAGTGATGATAAATCTGAAAAGTTAATGAACCAAGTAATAATCAAGAATACTAACACTGTTTAAAGCATTATGTAAAATGGAAAGTGTGCAATCTGGTGAGCACTCGTCTTAAAAGAGGTAAACTGCGAGTCAATGTGAACGTGAAACGAAGTTCATGAACACGACTAAACCAATTAACTAAGAACGAATAATTGGCTTTTAGGCTCGAACGTCCGAATTGTAATCATGAGCGTTTTAGAGAGTAAATAAGTCTGGCGAATAAATGCGGAATGACATGAGGGCTTAAAAGCTTTGTCCACATAAGTTGCTCAAAAGTCTAACAGGCAATTGTCATTTTCTATATAGATAACTACTAATTCAAAAAGCCTGAAATCGTCAATTATTCATTTCAAGTTTTGTCACTCAAAATCCACTTATAACTAATCCCGTATAATCGCGCACAGCAATTTGACCTGCACATTTTATCGTACACACAATTTTCGAAACGGCTAATTGTGACGTGTAGTCATTCGACCATCATCTAAGTAGCCGAGCCAAGAATTTTGCAAACCTTCGCAGTAGTGATTGTTTTTGCGGTATAGACTGAATAGTGATGTGGTTGATGGTACAGTTAATATAGATATCGCTTTTCATAGTAAGTTACCCTTAGGGTGTTAAGTTCATTGTATACACGAGGCATTCTAGTCGCGGGAATTCAAACGTACAAATTAAAAACGATAATTAATATTATGTAAAATAGAAGTTTCCATAATAAAGGGAGATCGTTTATTACCTCCCTTGTTTTGCTTACTTAGTAAGACTTGATTTCATTTCGTTGTATTTCTCTGTTTGACCAGTTTTACCATACAACTCTAATAAGATTGCTCTCACACTTTTTTCGTCAGGTTGTAATTCCAACGCTTTCTCTAAAGGAACAATTGCTTTCGTAAACAACTCATCTCGCTGCACTTTTAAAGCATCATACTCTTTTTGTGCTGAGAAATCCAATGCGTTCATCTTATCTTGAATAGTACCACTTTGGTTTACATATAATGCACCTAAGTTGTAGTTCGCTTCAAAGTGATTTGGATCTAATTCAATTGTTTTCTTGAAGTCTGCTTCAGCTTCTGCTAATCTCGTAGAATCTTTCTGTAATAAAGCTCCACGTGCATAATACAACGCTGGATTAGTTGGATCGCTCGCAATAGTAGCATTCAAGTTTTCAATAGCCTCTCCCATTTTGCTCTCATCTTTTAAGAACAAGTTTGTTTGCAACAACATCAAGTTGTTGTCACCAGGATATTTGCTTAAACCTTCATCAATCGTTGCAGCCGCAGCATCCGTATCATCTTTCCCAATTTGCAAACGTGCTATTTCGTAGTATACACCAGAGCCTTCGTATCCAGTTGGAGCTACTTTTTGAAGCAACGTAATTGCTCTATCTGTCTCTTCATTTTTAGAAGCCAAGAAACCTGCATAATAGTAAGCTACAGTATCAAACTCACCAAAAACATTTTCTCTTAATGCTCCAACTTTTTCGAACTCTTGAGATGCAGCACCAAAATCACCCGCTTGATTCGCTTCATTTCCTGCTGTATAATACGCGTTGATTAAACGGTAGTATTGAGTCTTAACATCACTCTTGTTTACTTTACGACTATTCTCAATCGTTTCAAGAGCTTTATCGTAAGAAGCTGCTGCTTCATCTAACGCACCTTTTTTATAAGCTGCAAATTTTTCGTCTTTTGATGTGTAAAGCTCATAATAGATATTACCACGGTACAAGAATGTCTTAGGATCATTCATTGTTTTCTCATGAACCGCAGCAGCATCAATTGCTTCTTTGGCTTCAATCAAATCTCCTCTATTCAAGTAATTGTAGGCACTCAAAACTTTGTTAGACTGTGCCATTGTAGCTACCGATAACAATACTAAACCGGCACTTACTAATAATTTTTGCATGACTTTTCTGTGTTTTAAATCATTCGCTTACCGCGAAAATAATTATTCTTCACCGCCCTCAGGTGCATTTTCTGTGCCATTCTCTTCGTTCAACTCACCTTCCTCTTCTTCAGAGTGTGGAACTTTGGCTACAGCTGCAATTTCATCGTTATTTTTCAAATTAATCAATCGCACTCCTTGAGTGGCACGTCCCATTACACGAACGTCTGCCATCGCTAAACGAATGGTGATTCCTTTTTTGTTGATGATCATTAAATCATCATCATCACTTACGTTCTTAATAGCAATTAATTCTCCTGTTTTATCTGTAACATTCAAGGTCTTTACTCCCTTACCTCCGCGGTTGGTAATCCGGTAATCTTCAATGTCTGTACGTTTACCATATCCTTTTTCAGATACAACCATTACCGTTTCAGTACTGTCCTCTGCTCCTTTCACGCAGATCATACCTACTACTTCATCGTTGTCATGAGCAAGCGTTACACCGCGCACACCAGAAGCGGTTCTACCCATTGAGCGAACTTTTTCTTCGTGGAAGCGAATTGCTCTACCACTGCGTAATGCCATTACGATGTAGCTATCGCCATCGGTCAATTTAGCTTCTAATAACTCATCTCCTTCGCGAATTCCTAAGGCAATAATTCCGTTACTACGCGGACGAGCATACGATTGCAAACTGGTCTTCTTCACAATACCCTTCTTGGTAACCATAGTGATGAAGTTGTTCTCTACATATTCCGTATCCGTTAAATCTTCTACGTGGATATATGTAATAACCTTATCGTCTTGCTCAATATTGATCATGTTTTGAATAGCACGACCTTTCGATTGCTTAGTTCCTTCTGGAATTTCAAACACACGCATCCAATAACATCTACCTTTCTCGGTAAATACTAACAAATAGTTGTGTGTGCTAGCTACGAATAGATTTTCAATGAAATCTTTATCACGTGTAGTAGATCCTCTACTACCGCGACCTCCCCTAGCCTGTGTTTTGTATTCTGATAAAGAAGTACGTTTCATGTAACCTAAGTGAGAAATGGTTACTACTACTTCTTCGTTTGGAATCATATCCTCTATGCGGAAATCAGCAGAAGCATAAACGATATTCGTTCTGCGCTCATCGCCATACTTATCGCGCATTTCAATCAATTCTTCCTTGATGATGTCCATTCTCATGCTCTCATTAGCCAAAATAGCCTCTAAGTGCTCAATAGTTTTCATCAATTCATCATACTCTTCTTTAATCTTATCACGCTCAAGACCGGTTAGTCTCTGCAATCTCATTTCTAAGATTGCTTTCGCCTGAAGTTCTGATAAGTTGAAGGTAGACATTAATCCTTCTCTTGCTTCATCTGTAGTGCGTGAAGCTCGGATTAATGCAATTACTTCATCAATGTTATCTAACGCAATTAAGTAACCTTCTAGAATGTGCGCACGCTCTTTGGCTTTGCGTAATTCATACTGCGTTCTACGTGTCACCACTTCATGGCGGTGTTCAACATAGTAATGAATTAATTCTTTTAGGTTCAATGTTAACGGACGACCATTAACAAGTGCAACGTTATTAACTGAGAATGAGGTTTGTAATTGCGTATGCTTATACAAGTTGTTTAACACAACATTTGCAATGGCATCTCTCTTCAATTCATACACGATGCGCATACCATTACGGTCAGATTCATCGCGAATATCAGAGATTCCTTCAATCTTTTTGTCGTTCACTAAATCAGCAGTTTTGCTGATCATATCTGCCTTATTTACCATATAAGGAATCTCGTGAACAATAATACGTGTACGACCAGTAGTGTCGTCATCTTCTATCTCCGCTTTCGCGCGAATGACTACTCTACCTCTACCCGTTTCAAATGCCTGGCGAACACCATCAATACCGTAAATTTCTCCACCTGTTGGAAAATCAGGAGCTTTTACATGCTCCATTAATCCTTCAATGTCAATATCACGATTATCAATGTATGCTACTGTGGCGTTAATTACCTCTGTTAAGTTGTGAGGAGCCATGTTGGTAGCCATACCTACGGCAATACCACTTGCACCATTCACTAATAAATTAGGAATCTTGGCAGGTAATACGTTTGGCTCCTTTAATGAATCATCAAAGTTCAAAGAGAAATCGACAGTTTCTTTGTCGATATCTGCCAACATTTCTTCAGAAACCTTGCGCAAACGTGCTTCCGTATAACGCATTGCTGCTGGAGAGTCACCATCTACAGAGCCAAAGTTTCCTTGACCGTCAACCATTGGAGTTCTCAAAGACCAAGGCTGCGCCATACGCACCATGGTATCGTAAACAGAAGAATCTCCGTGTGGGTGATACTTACCTAAAACTTCCCCAACAATACGGGCCGACTTTTTATATGGTCTATTAGAATATACGCCTAAGTCCATCATACCGTACAACACTGTTCTGTGCACGGGCTTTAATCCATCTCTTACATCTGGTAGAGCACGTGAAACAATCACCGACATGGAATAGTCGATGTATGCGCTTTTCATTTCCTCGTCAATATTGACGGGGATTATTCGTTCTCCATCTGCCATAATATCTCGTTATCAGTTGATTAAGCTGTAACACAATTAGACTTGCGTATACAGTTTTTAGCAATGTCCGAAAGTAGCTAAACAAATGAGCGGAAACTGTTGAAAACTCTACCATTTTCAAACAAATACCTGTTGATAAAAGGAGTCGCTCAAAATTACTTGCAACATAGCTGCACTCCTACTTTTGATTGTATCCACAAATCACTAATTTGCATTCAGCGGAAACGAATATGTACCTTGAAACGTTAGGTACAGAATACGAGGAACACATTATGGAAACGAATTTTTCTCCCCGAGTAAAAGATGTCATCTCATTCAGTCGCGAAGAAGCACTGCGATTGGGGCATGACTATATCGGTACAGAACATTTTCTGTTAGGGATTATTCGCGAGGGACAAGGCGTAGCCGTTCAGATACTTAAAAACCTAAACGTTGATTTAATGGAGTTGCGTAAGCTTATTGAATCTTCTATAAAGGTTGAGAATCCGAATAAAGTAAGCTCAAACCTTGGGAATATACCACTGGTAAAACAGGCTGAGAAGACATTAAAAATCACTTACCTAGAAGCAAAAATGTTCAAGAGCCATATTATTGGTACAGAACACTTATTGCTCAGCATTTTGAAAGATGAAAACAATGTGGCGAGTAGAGCCATGTTTAATTTTAACGTAGACTACGATCTTGTGAAAAGCGAATTAGAACACATGATGAGTCACGGTGAAGCAACCGAGGACCCAAAAGCAGAAATCTCTGGAACAGATGACGATGATGATGCAACTCCTACCTATGGTTCTGGTGGTAGCGGCAGCGGAAGCAGTAGCTCTCGCAGCGGTGGATCTGGCAGTCGTAAAGGTGAAGGAAAATCAAAAACTCCTGTTCTAGATAACTTCGGAAGAGACTTAACGAAACTTGCCGAAGAAGACAAACTCGACCCTATTGTTGGTCGTGAAAAAGAAATTGAACGTGTATCTCAGGTATTGAGTAGACGTAAAAAGAACAACCCAATCTTAATTGGTGAGCCTGGTGTTGGTAAATCTGCCATTGCAGAAGGATTAGCACTACGCATTACGCAGAAAAAGGTCTCTCGTGTTTTATTCAATAAGCGCGTAGTAACCTTAGATTTAGCAAGTTTGGTTGCCGGCACGAAGTACAGAGGTCAGTTTGAAGAGCGCATGAAGGCCGTAATGAATGAATTAGAGAAATCGAGAGATGTAATCTTATTCATTGATGAAATCCATACGATTGTAGGTGCTGGTGGCGCTAGCGGTAGTTTAGATGCCAGCAACATGTTTAAACCAGCGTTAGCGCGTGGCGAGATTCAATGTGTTGGTGCAACTACATTAGATGAATACCGCCAGCACATTGAAAAAGATGGTGCATTAGAGCGTAGATTCCAAAAGGTGATGGTTGAACCAACTACACCAGAAGAAACGGTTACCATCTTAAACAACATTAAAGAGAAATACGAAGCGCATCACAATGTAAATTACACTCCTGAAGCTATTGAGGCGTGTGTAAAATTGACAGATCGCTACATATCAGATCGTCACTTGCCAGATAAAGCAATTGATGCATTAGATGAAGCTGGTTCTCGTGTTCACATTACCAACATTCAAGTTCCTCAAGAAATCATTGATATCGAAAAGGAAATTGAAAAAGTAAAAGAAGAAAAGAATCAAGTTGTTCGCAGACAGAAATACGAAGAAGCAGCACAATTGCGCGATAAAGAACGTAAGTTGACTGAAAAGTTAGATGCTGCTAAGTTGAAGTGGGAAGAAGACACTAAGCTACACCGCGAAACGGTATCAGAAGATAACGTGGCCGAAGTAGTAGCTATGATGACAGGTGTTCCTACTCAACGTATTGCACAAAAAGAAGGTGAACGTTTGAGCAAGATGCGCGAAGAGTTGAAAGACAGCGTAGTTGGTCAAGATGAAGCGGTTGAAAAAGTAGTGAAAGCCATACAACGTAACCGTGCTGGATTGAAAGATCCGAACAAACCAATTGGTTCTTTCATCTTCTTAGGCCCTACGGGTGTTGGTAAAACACAGTTAGCGAAGGTATTGACGAAATACTTGTTCGATAAGGAAGAGAATATGATCCGTATCGATATGAGTGAATACATGGAAAAGTTTGCGGTTTCTAGATTAGTTGGAGCGCCTCCGGGATACGTTGGTTATGAAGAAGGAGGTCAATTAACTGAGAAGGTTCGTAGACATCCGTATTCAGTAGTGTTATTGGATGAGATTGAAAAAGCTCACCCAGATGTATTCAACATCTTACTTCAAGTGTTAGATGATGGTCAGGTTACTGATAGTTTAGGACGTAAGGTTGATTTCAAGAATACCATCATCATAATGACATCAAACATTGGTTCACGCCAATTGAAAGAATTTGGTCAAGGTGTTGGATTCAGTACAACTGCTCGTGAAGCAGCTGCAGACGCTGAAGCTAAAGGGGTTATCCAAAAAGCCTTAAAGCGAAGCTTTGCACCTGAATTCTTAAATCGTATTGATGATGTAGTGCTATTCAATAGCTTGAAGAAAGAGCACATCAACGAAATCATCGACATTGAATTGGCAGCTGTTTATGGAAGAATTCGCGGTTTAGGCTACAACATTGAGCTGACGCAAGAAGCGAAAGACTTTGTATCAGACAAAGGGTATGATGAGCAATTTGGAGCACGTCCGCTTAAAAGAGCTATTCAGAAACACCTAGAAGATGCAATTGCGGAAGAAATCATTCAAAATAAGCTTGAAGAAGGCGACACTGTAATGATTGATGTACAAAAAGAAGATGACGAAGAGCAAATTGCTTTGAGTATTGTAAAAGCTACTAAAGCTATTGCTGCTCCCAAAGAAGAGAAGCCTTCAGATTCTGAAGACAAAAAAGAAGAGTAGTTAAAACTCAACAATAAAACAAAGCCCTTCCTGGTAACAGCGAAGGGCTTTTTTATGCTGTGCCGTAAAACAGTAAAGACACTATTAGTGTACGTTACTTAGAGTGTTATACAAAGCTATCTTTGACTTTATGCGAACAATATTCATCAGCCTGATTCTATCTTTTTCCACATGCTATCAAATCTCTGCTCAAGAAATCAACATCATTCCTCTACACACCTATAGTGGTGAATCAGAACTCCCTACTCTATTTTTAAATGCTAGTGAATTCATGAGGATGCCAGATAGTGAAGACTCTACACTTATAAGTGAGGATTACCGCAACATGGTAAATGAGGAACAAAATCAATACAACCTTCACTTATTGAGTGAAAAACACACTAAGCTATTCTTTCAGCTCAGTAGTTTCGAGAGAACAGATTCAGTGTACATCTACCAATCTAGCAGTGATTCAATTATTTCGTACCCATTAACCGATTTGCCTATGATGGCAGCTTTGAGCCCGTATGCTTATGGTGGCTCTTTCGAAATGTATGATTACCACTTTGGGTTTCGAATTCCACACATCAAATTCGCTCGCAATCAAATGATATTTGCTTCTGTTGGAAAAGAGAATCCTTTTGTAACTGGTGGCCTATCACCACTCTATTGGACGAAAATTGACACCCTTCAACTACCAAACATTCTTAAGGTTGAAGGTTATTACGTTCCTATTAAAGATCTTGAACCTAGCACCACCTATTTCGCAAGGTCTGATAGCTATGAATTTTATGCTCAAGATCAATTTCACAACAATATGATTAGGGCAAGAAATGTAGCCGTAAAAGATTGTAAGAATGAAAGTTGGATTTGGAATACGTATTACTGGGAAGGAGAAAGCCCCCATTTAGTGACACTCTCTACTAATGATAGTAAATACATCTCTCAACAATGGACAGGACAGTTGTTCAAAGGGAAACCCGATGTAATTTTCGGATTCCAAGAAGAATCTTTTGATTGCCCAAGGATTCACTTTATTGATTCTAAAACGCCACCTATCCGAATTGCCTGTGACAATCGACATTAACTGTAACAAATCAAAAGATTTATTCGTCTGCTTTATATAGTTAGTTCAACCCTTTAACTAAATCTAATCTATTGAGAACTTTAAGCACAGCATCATTACTTGCAGTATTTGCCTGCACTACCTCTACACTATTCGCTCAAGTGAGTGAAAAAACCTACTTAAAGAGCAACTTGATAGATTTTCGAAAATCTGATGACCTTATTTCCCAAGAAACGATTAATGCGCATCAAATACTCTTAGTTGGAGAGACTCATGGTTTCCAAGCTAATTATGAGATAGCTCAAAAGCTTATGACGGAATACAAGCGCAAAACAGACTTCCAGTACATACTTGCAGAAATGGACTGGGGAAGTACTCAGCAGCTAAATGAATTAATCAACAAAAAAGATACCGCAGGAATACGAGCCTTCATGAATCTCACTAAGGGATCTCCTGCTTGGTGCAAAGAACTATTCGCTTACTACCATTCATCATAAAGTTGAATGACGAATACGAAAATGACATTCAATTCGTAGGGGTTGATATTCCTTCTGGAGGTATTGAGAGTTCAGTAGAGCGACTGGTATCCATTACATCTGCATACAACGAATCAGATTCAGCTATTGATGCACTGCAAGCTGACCCTAGAATTACCGAAAAAAATATGAATCACGTTAGAGCAATGATTAATACGAGCTCAACCAAACTATACCAACCGAATGATTTATTTGAATACCAATATCACCTTCAAAACATCGTAAACTACCATAAAGCATACTACACCAATTCAGAAGCAGCATGGGATAGAGTTCGAGATTCTTGTATATATCAGAATTTCTTGAAGTTAGAACAACACCTCTCACTTCAGAACGAAAAGTTATTTGGGGTATGGGGACACATACATACCTATCAATCAAAATCAGAAAACACCGAGTGGTTTGCCTCCTCTTTGGTTCAAAAGAGTAAAAAGAAAGTATTCAGTTACCGTATATTTTATTTTAATAGCAAATGCATGTTGCCTGCTAGCTGGCTACCAGGATTTTTAAAGTTCCACAAACCAAAAAATCGTCTGTACTATCCTATGAAACTTCAGAACGATGACAAGTTTATAACTGGTAAAAAGGAAAAAGTAAAATCATTGAAGAAGGTTACTGAAAAGCACACCATCTCAATTGTTTCATTAATAGAAAAAACATCTCCCTTTACAGAAAACCCATATTTACTAATTAACAGTGGAGATGATTGGAATACTACCCAATACTTTCAAAGCGCCATTATTGTTAAAAATAGTCCTGCCTGTAAGCCATTGGGCAAAAACCAAGCAAATTAAAACCTCCTTTAACAGGAAAATCGTCAAATCACAAAGAAGTAAAGCAAAGGCATAGTTCTATTACCCACAAATCTTATTTCAGGTACGTTCTATGAAACTGTGGCACTAATCTGGTTTTGAGTTGTGTATCTACTTTTTCGCTTGATTTCAATGCTGCTCCTTTATCATCTAACTGAACACCTTTTGCACTACTCAATTGTTTTGCAAATACTTCGGTATTGCCAGATGCATACTCTACCTTGAATTGCCCGGTAGTGTTAGCTGTTACGCGCTCACCGCTTTTGCCAACAATTTTTGTATCCGCAGATAAATTCAAAACCAAATCTGCTGAAGACTTTTTAGATACGATATCATACTCATATTTATTCAATACCTCTTCTATGGCATTGCGATAAGATGTTCCTTTTGATTTAGCACCCATTTCTGTTGCCTTAATAGAGACATATACGCGTGGAGCTCTCACCTGCAATTTAGCACGCACATCTGGCGCTTGCATTCCTGTCAATACTTCAGATATAAAAGCCTCTTTTTCGCCTTCCATTTCTTGATAAATGGTTTCTAAATCAACATGAGCACCAATAAATTGACTTGCTTTGGTTTTACGTAGTTTACCCAATTTGGCAAATGCTACACCTGCTCCATCAGTCATAACAACACGTGGTCTAATGAAATCTTCTGAGTAAGTAAAAAAGATAGGAATGTTTTGAACTGGTTTACCTTCTTGCGTTAAAATGAATCCTATTTGATTCGGCTCTATTTGCTGCCCCCAATACAAATCGTGTGTTTCTGCATTTGGCACCAACTGAAATGATTGAACTATAGAAGCCATTTCTTCTAACAGCTTCGCCCCCCAATACACTTCTTGTCCGTTATAATCTGTTTTTAACTGCTCGTTGATATATGGCGCAACCGCTTCTAATGATTGAATGTACAACTGCATTGCTTTACGGTAGTTCTTCCCTTCTACTTGTTGCACCCCTTGCTCTAAGAATACACGAGAATTACCAATAGCCTTATCAATCTTCTTTTGCTTATCAGCTTGATACTGTGCCTTACTCAAACGATAGAACATCCAGTATTCGGTAGAAGTTTCAAAATCGGCTACTAATTCTGCATTTTCAATTTGAGTATTCGTTTTAAGCTGAGTAAAACTTCTGAACTCATCTTGTAATTGACCTTGCTTTTCAACCGAATACAACATAGAGTTACTGTTAACAGTTACCTCTATTTCACTTGCCAATTCATTTAATGCACTTCGCTTTGCCTCATCTCTATATCCCAAAGGATTGTTGAGCTTGTTTGAAACAGAAATACCAATGTAATAGGCATTATCAATAGGACGAGAAACTACCCATTCTGGCTTTGTTGGCTCTTCAACCACCACTTGTTTAGAGCTTGAACAGGCAGAAACGAATAATAGAACGGCTAGGAAAACAGGTGAAAACTTGATCATTTTTCAGGATTGTAAGACGTGACCACGTACGAAATTTGTTTTGACAAATCTGTAGAAACTTCAGCACCTAATTGGCCAAAAGATTTTAATGATTTTCTACTCGTAGTGAATTTTTGATCTAATTGTTGCTTGTCTTTGTACGATGTAAATACTTTATCGCCAGCTACCATAGCTCCAGTTGAGCTTTTGTAGCTTCCTCGGTATAAATTTTTGTAGTTCCCTTTATACTGGGCATAGTTTACCGCGTCACGGCTTTTAGATGTCAGTAATTCAGACGCTAAAATTTCACCTGTTTCGGTATTCACCATTTCTACTTTGAATGTACAGTACAATTCAGAACTGCCTGAATATTCGGTATAAGAGGTCTTTCTATACTTAGTAACATAATACGACTTCTGCTTTTCAGCATCGTATTCTTTCACACGATAAGATTCGTAACCAGGCTTACGCTGACTTTTTACTTGTCCACCACGTTGTTCATACGAAAGTATTTTACCTGTTATGATGATGTTGGCATCTTCCATTACGCTAACATCCAGATCTCCCCCAGCTTCTAAACTGCGTTTTTGCTCTTGAAGAATAGCATCCGTATTTCCTCTATCAATCAGCTTAATAAAAGGATCATTTGTATTCAATAAGCTTTGCACGGTAGCTGTGTATAATTTCTCATCTAAGGTTTTAGATTTACCAGTAGCATCTTCAAAAGGAACAACCGCCACATTTACGCGCGCTTCATCTAATGCCATTTGACGGTAATCAATGGCGTCTTTATAATCTCCCTTAATACCTTGAACTTGTTCGAACAACGTATATGCCTGACGATACTTCCCTGCTTCAAAAGACTCTACGCCTTTCATATAAATAGGTTCAATGGTAGTAATCTCTGCCATTGACTGTGCGTCTTCGTAATCTGGCTTTAACTTGATAATTTCCTTAAATATCTTATCTGCTTCTTCATACTTCTGTTCATACACGTATTCTGTAGCTACTTCATACCTAGCCTTTAAATACGTATTAAGCGACTCATTGTAGTACTCATCATAATAAGGAGCAACAGGAACATCTACAAAAGGCGCATACAGCTTCTGTAGATCCATTGCATCTTGATACAGATACACAGCTTCTCCATGCTTTTCTAAGGAGTACGCCTTATAAAAAGCATCTAGCTTTTTATTCAATTGAATGGCTCCTGTTTGTTTCAAACCAATTTTTGCATCCACATTTTGCGGATTACGTAACAGTGCTTGATAATAAAAATCACTAGCCTCATCTACTAAGCCAGCTTCCTGAAGCTTCTTAGCTTTCTTGCTAAATGATTTTGAACCGCTGCATGCTCCAAATAGTAGAGCCACAGAAAGTATTGCTATTAGGGTAACGCTTCTATTCATACTGCGTGATATTGCGACAAAGATAATCGTGTAGACATTTCTCCAAATCACATAGCAAAAGCTTTACCAAAAAACTATCAACATTAATAGTTACACTTGTAACAACCTAAATTATTCCGACTATATATAAATACAATACATTTTAAATCAATGAATTAAAACACATAGCATAAACTTTTAGATCAATTATTAAATAGAAGTTTAAATAAGAATAACTAGCACTACTGACGTAAGTAAAGAAATCAGAACGTCTAAAATGATACATCTGTAACAATCTTATTCTTTGTAGTTTATTGTAAAATTTTACATTTGTCACATGTCAACAATTGGAGATCGTATCCGACTACTGATGCACTTTAAGAAGCTAAATGCTACTCAACTAGCGGATATACTACAAGTACAGCGTTCGAGTATTTCACACATCCTTACAGGGCGTAACAAACCTAGTTTAGACTTCGTTCAGAAGGTCATTAGTGAGTTTCCTGAAGTTAGTTATGATTGGCTCATAAATGGAGCTGGAAATCTATCTAGGCCTTCATCAAAAGATTCATCCAATATCGATACATCTATAACAACCACTCAATCTACACGAGATACAAATGTAATACAACAATCCCCTCCTCTTGTTACAGATGTATCTGTCAAGAAATCTAAAATAAATACATCTGTAACACCTGAAGAGGATTTAGCAATTAATTCACCAAGGCAAGCGCAAGTAACACCTCCTAACACTCAAGTAAAGAGCGCTTTACCGAACATAACTAAGGTGATCATTTTTTATGAAGACGGTAGTTATCAAGAAATAAAACATCAGTAGATGATGAAATAATACACCCTTCCTTTTGGTAAAGAAAAAGCCCTGACGATGTTTTCGTCAGGGCTTTTCTATATTGGTTGGTAGAAAGCCTTCTCTACCCTAATTCCAGCATTAACTGGTTCAACGTTTTACTAGGTCTCATTACACCATCCACCATTGTCTTGTTGGTATGGTAATAGCCACCTAGGTTTGCTGGATCACCTTGTACGTTTAATAATTCTTTTAGGATAGTTACTTGTTTGCTATCTAGCATAGCATGTAACTCTTGGAACCATTCTTTTAAGGCAGCATCTTCATTCTGAGCACCTAATTGTTCAGCCCAATAAAGCATTACGTAAAAATGACTTCCTCTATTATCTAACTCCCCTACTTTACGCTTTGGCGATTTTTCATCCATCAGTAATTTCGTGGTTGCTAAATCTAGCGCCTTACCTAATACTTCTGCTTTCTGTTCACTATGAACATCTGCATAATGTTGCAACGATGCCGCTAAAGCCAAGAACTCTCCTAGTGAATCCCAACGTAAGTGATTCTCTTTTACAACTTGTTGAACATGCTTTGGTGCAGAACCACCAGCCCCTGTTTCAAACAATCCACCACCTTGCATTAACGGAACAATAGATAACATCTTTGCGCTTGTTCCTAACTCGAGAATTGGAAACAAGTCTGTGAGATAGTCACGAAGAACGTTTCCAGTAACAGATATCGTATCATTTCCAGCTTTTAAGCGCTCAAGTGTGTACAGGCAAGCTTCAGCTGGAGCCATAATTGATATTTCTAACCCAGATGTATCTAAATCAGATAAGTAATGCTTTACTTTTTTTATTAGTTCTGCATCATGTGGTCTATTTTCATCTAACCAGAATACAGCAGGCGTTGAAGAAGCCTTCGATCTTCTTACAGCTAATTCTACCCAGTTTCGGATTGGCGCATCTTTTACTTGACATGCTCTCCAAATGTCTCCACTCTGAACCTCATGCTGTAGTAGTATACTTCCATCTTCTGCCAACACTTGAACAGTACCCGCCTCTTTCAATTGGAACGTTTTGTCGTGAGACCCGTATTCTTCGGCCTTTTGTGCCATTAGACCAACGTTAGGCACAGTGCCCATTGTTGTAGGATCAAAAGCTCCATTCTTCTTACAGAAATCTATTGTGGCCTTGTAAATACCAGCATATGTGCTATCTGGAATTACGGCTAACGTATCTTGCGTATTTCCTTCTGCGTTCCACATCTTTCCAGAGTTACGAATCATGGCTGGCATAGATGCATCAATAATCACATCGCTAGGTACATGCAAATTGGTAATCCCTTTGTCAGAGTCTACCATAGCCAAATCCGGACGGCTTTTATAGCATGCTGCTATTTCTTCTAAAACTTGTTGCTTTTTTGTGTCTTCAAGAGCTTCAATTCGTTGTAAAACAGCACCAAATCCATTTTGGGGATTTACTCCTATTTCATTGAATAACTCTTTGTTTTTCTGAAATACAGGAGCAAAGAATGCTTTCACCGCTTCACCAAAAATAATCGGGTCTGAAACCTTCATCATGGTGGCCTTCATGTGTAATGAAAACAGTTGCCCTGAATCTTTTGCTTTTTCAATCTGTGCTAAAAGAAACGACACCAACTTCTCTTGACTCATAAAGGTAGCATCCAGCACTTCTCCTTCTTGTAATGTTAGGCCTTTCTTCAAGATCTGAACTTCACCATTACTATTCACAAACTGAATAGTGGCTGTTGTAGCCTTAAGAATTGTAGTTGATTGCTCATTGTGAAAGAAATCGCCTTCTTCCATAGAGCTTACATCTGTAATAGAGTCTTCTCTCCACTCACCCATGCTATGCGGGTGCTTCTTAGCATATTCTTTTACTGCTTGCGGTGCACGTCTATCAGAGTTGCCTTCACGCAAAACAGGATTTACCGCACTACCCTTAACTTTATCGTATTTAGCCTTAATAGCTTCTTCATCTGAATTACTCGGCTGATCAGGATACGCTGGTAATGGGTAACCAGCATCTTGTAATTCTTTAATGGTAGCCTTTAGTTGTGGTACTGAAGCACTAATATTTGGTAGCTTAATAATGTTCGTAAAACGATCTTGTGTTAACTCACCTAATTCTGCTAAGGCATCGGCTACTTTTTGATCTGCACTTAACTCACTGTTGAAAGCAGAAAGAACACGTGCTGCTAACGAAATATCTTTCGTTACAACCTCTATTCCAGCTTGCTTTAAAAACAATTGTACGATTGGTAAAAAAGAATGAGTTGCCAATGCAGGCGCTTCATCTGTGTAGGTGTAGATAATTCTCTTATTCGACATAATCCAACTTAAGGCTCTTGATATATTACTATGGGTTTTTAGAGTAGCACCCAAAGGTACTAACGGATTATACAAATAGAAAGTGACAAAAATTTAGTTTAACAATAAATTGAAGCCACAACATGAGATAAATCTCCCTTGATGCGCTTATTTCGTAGCTTATGAAAATGGAAATCATGTTGAAAAAATTTCTAATCGTTACTTTTTTACTGTCTACTACAACTATTTCTCAAGCTCAAATAGCATTAACATGTAGTCCTATGCCTGGCTATTCTGCTATGAGAGAAGTTACCGTATGGGCGCAACTTTCAGGTGTTGGTGATGCTCAATTGATCTATTGGCCCAAGGGACAAACAGAAAATGAACATATAAGTGAGATTGTAACTAGCGAAAGAAAGCATGGATACACTGTTCATCTTATTGCAGACGAAGTAGAACCTGGTATTACTTACGAATACCAAATTGCAATAAATGGAAAACCACAAAAGACTGATTTTACACAAGAATTTGAATCTCAACCACTCTGGCAGTATAGAACTGATCCCCCATCTGTAAATTTTGCTGTAGGCTCATGCACTTACATTAATGAGGTTGAATATGACAGACCAGGAAATGGTTATGGCAGAGATTATGAAATTTTCGATGCCATAGCAAAAGAATCTCCACAGGCCATGATGTGGCTGGGAGATAACATTTATTTGCGCGAAGCAGATTATGATTCTAGAACAGGAATCTATTTACGCAACAGCCACACACGTCAGTTACCAGAAATACAGTCCATACTTCCTAACATGCATCACTACGCTATCTGGGACGATCATGACTATGGACCAAATAATGCTGATAGAAGTTACACTGGTAAGTATTGGGCAAGAGATGCGTTTATGGATTTTTGGTCTAACCCATCTTATGGCTTTCATGGAGAAGGAATTACATCTCAGTTTACTTGGTACGATGCGCATTTCTTCCTATTAGATAACCGTTGGTGGAGAACAAGTAATGAACGTACAACTGGAGAACGTTACCAATTAGGTGAAGAGCAAATAGAATGGCTAATTGACGCACTCAAGTTTAGCAGAGCTCCATTCAAGTTTGTATGTGTAGGAGGTCAAGTTCTCAATACCTTTAATGGCCATGAAAATTTGGCAACATGCTCTGAGGAACGAGAATATTTACTTCAGCGTATTGTAGAAGAAAAGATTCAAAACGTAGTTTTTCTTACTGGGGACAGACACCACAGTGAGTTAAGTAAGTATGAGAAAGATGGGGTAATAATTTGGGATTTAACGGTATCTCCGTTAACTTCTAGATCTTACGATGCAGCTGATGAACCCAACACCCTGCGTATAAAAGGAAGTCACTTTGCTCAATCTAACTTTGGTTTATTAAAGATTGATGGAAACTTTAGAGAGCGTGTGTTAACCATCGAATTGAAAGATAAAGATGGTAATCTGCTCTACACCTATCCAATTTCCTCAGTTAACAACTAAGCGTTTTTGGCTGAATATTCCGTTTTATGCACCTTTGATGGTTCAATAATTTAATTAGAGTCTTATGGAATTTGGAATACCAAGTGTGGATTTGTCTCTTTTTACAGAAGGCACCGCTGAAGATAAAGCAAGATTTGTTCAAGAATTAGGAAAAGCATACGAAGAAACTGGTTTTGTAGCTGTTAAAAACCATGGTATTTCAGATGACTTATTATCTGAGTTATACACTCAAGTTCAAGCATTTTTCAATTTACCAGAAGAAACAAAACTGAACTACGAAATTGAAGGAATATCGGGCCAACGAGGTTATACTTCTTTTGGTAAGGAGCATGCAAAAGGCATGTCGGCTGGAGATTTAAAAGAATTCTGGCACTTTGGCCAATATGTAGAAGATGGCGACCCTATTATTTCTGAATATCCTGAAAACGTTGATGTAGAAGAGCTTCCAGCTTTCAATGCTATAGGTAAAAAAGCATACCAGTCTTTAGAGGTAACTGGTTTATCAATGTTGAGAGCACTGGCTCTTTACTTAAACTTAGACGAAAACTACTTTGAAGAATTTGTTCATAACGGTAATAGCATACTTCGTCCTATTCATTACCCTCCTATTACTAGCGAGCCTAAAGATGCTGTAAGAGCTGGAGAACACGAAGACATCAATCTAATTACCTTATTAATTGGTGCCTCTGCTGATGGATTAGAGGTTGTAAATAAACAAGGTGAATATGTGGCTGTTACAGCACTACCAGAACACATTGTTGTGAATGTAGGTGATATGTTGCAACGCTTAACCAATAACAAACTGAGATCTACCACTCACCGAGTAGTAAATCCACCACGTGAAAAATGGGGAACATCACGCTTCTCTATTCCATTCTTTATGCATCCAAAAAGTAGCATGCCATTAAACTGTTTAGACTCATGCGTTGACGAAAACAACCCACGTGCATATGAAGATATTACTGCTGGGGACTACTTAAATGAAAGATTAAGAGAAATAGGATTAAAAAGTTAACAATCAACATTATGAAACAATCAATCATTGCTATAGCTACCATCGTTCTACTAGCAAGCTGTGGTCAATCACCTGCGCCAAAGGAAACAGAAGAGATCACTCCAACATCAGAAGAAACAATGGAGCCGAAGTCTTGTGAATATTCTTTTAACGCAGACTCTACCCTTGTTACTTGGACAGCATTTAAAACCACTGAGAAAATTGGTGTAGGTGGTCAATTTGATGTAATCAATGTTTCAGGAACTCAAACTGCTGCAACAGCTGAAGAAGTATTTTCAGGTGCAAGTTTTGAAATCCCTGTAAACTCTATCAATACAAACAACCCAGATCGAGATATGAAGATTCAGAAGTTTTTCTTCGGATCTTTAACAGGAAGCGAAATGCTTTCAGGTCGCTTGGTTTCTATTACTGCAAACTCAGCAGAAGTAGCTCTAAGTATGAATGGTGTTGAGAAGATGGTAAACATGACATATTCCATGAACGGTGATGCTGTATTACTCGAAACTACCATTAATGTTGGCGAGTGGAATGCTCAAGCGGGTGTAGATGCATTAAACAAAGAATGCTACGAACTGCATATGGCTGGAGATGGCGTAAGTAAGTTATGGCCAGAAGTTAAAATTGGTATTCGCAGTGTATTGAATAAAGCCTGTAACTAAACTATAACTAGCTATAAAAGTGTTAAAGCCCGAATGCATGATTTGCGTTCGGGCTTTATTGTAATTTTGCAGCCGCAATGAATAAAGGACGAGTTGTAGTTGGATTATCAGGTGGTGTAGACAGCAGTGTTGCAGCGCATTTACTGATAGAAGAAGGATATGAAGTCATTGGCATGTTCATGAAGAACTGGCACGATACATCAGTGACTATTAGTGATGAATGTCCATGGGTAGATGATAGCCAAGATGCTTTGCAAGTTGCTGAGCACTTAGGTATTCCCTTTCAGACCATTGATTTAAGCGAAAAATACAAGGAGCGTATTGTAGATTACATGTTTGATGAATACGAACGTGGAAGAACACCGAATCCGGATGTATTATGTAACCGCGAAATCAAGTTTGATGTTTTCTTAGATGCAGCAATGCAGCTTGGAGCTGATTTTGTAGCTACAGGTCATTACTGTCAAAAAGAAACCATCACTAATGAACAAGGCAAAACCGTTCATCGACTAATTGCTGGTGCTGATCCAAATAAAGATCAGAGTTACTTTCTATGTCAATTGAACCAAGAACAGTTAAGTAAAGCGCTCTTCCCTATTGGACATCTACAAAAACCTCAAGTTCGAGAGATCGCTAAAGAAATGGGATTAGCTACAGCCGAGAAAAAAGACTCTCAAGGCTTGTGCTTTATCGGCAAAGTGAGGCTGCCAGATTTCTTACAGCAGCAGTTAAAACCTAAAACTGGTAATGTGGTAGAAATCCCAGCTAACGCATCAGTATACCAACCACATGGCGAAGCTTTAGCTGAGATGGCCGCTCCTTACGAGTATTCCCCAGAAATTGGCTCTATTGCGGGCGAGCATAAAGGAGCGCATTACTTTACGGTAGGTCAACGTAAAGGATTAGGCATTGGCGGAACAGTTGAACCATTATTCGTAATTGATGTTGACACTAAATCGAATACAATTTATGTTGGTCAAGGAGAAGAACATCCAGGGTTATATCGTCCTGCTCTATTCATCCCAAAATCTGATGCACACTGGATTAGAACAGATTTAGCATTGACTATTGGAGAGTCTAAAGACTTAGATATTCGCATTAGATACCGCCAACCTCTACAAAAAGGAACAATTCATCTAGCAGAAGAAGGAATTTATATCACTTTTGCCGAATTACAACGAGGCATTACTCCGGGGCAATTTGCTGCGTGGTACCTCAATAATGAATTAATTGGTTCAGGAGTTATAGCATGACAACACAAACAAGCACCCTCAACAGTATCGAAGAAGCGATTGAAGATATTCGTAACGGTAAAGTAGTAATCGTTGTTGATGACGAAGACCGTGAAAACGAAGGTGATTTTGTAGCCGCTGCTGAAATGGCTACTCCTGAAATGGTCAACTTTATGGCCACACATGGCCGTGGATTAATCTGTACTCCTCTTACCGAATCGCGTTGTAAGGAGCTAGAGTTAGATTTAATGGTGGGTAAGAACACCGACCCACATCAAACGGCATTTACCGTAAGTGTTGATTACCGCGGTGGAGGCAATACCACAGGAATTTCAGCTGGAGATAGAGCCAATACCATTCGTGCCCTAGTAAGCCCAAGAACAGTTCCAGAAGATATGTTTCGCCCTGGACACATTTTTCCATTAAAAGCTAAGAATGGTGGCGTTTTAAGAAGAACTGGGCACACAGAAGCTGCAATTGATTTAGCTCGTTTGGCAGGATTAGATCCCGCGGGTGTAATTGTTGAAATCATGAACGAAGATGGAACCATGGCTCGTTTACCGGAATTAAAGGTAATTGCCAAAAAGTTCGATTTAAAATTGATTTCAATTGAAGACCTGATTGCTTACCGTATGGAAAAAGAATCGTTGATCGAACGTATTCTTGAATCTGAGGTAGAAACTGACGCAGGTACCTTCAAATTGATTCAATACCGACAAACGACCACAGGTGATATTCATACAGCCTTGGTAAAAGGTAATATCAGTGAGCAAACACCCGTATTAGTGCGCGTACACTCTTCTTTTTTAAATGGAAACATTTTTGACTCTTGTCGTTGTACGGCAGGCACAGACTTGTATGCCGCTTTAAAGCAAATTAATGCAGAAGGTTCTGGTGTGGTAGTGTATATGCAACAAGAAGTTCAGAAAACTCTTTCTGAAACACACCGCAAAGAAGGGTATGATTCTATGGATGCCAAATTGAACCAACA
The DNA here is from genome assembly GCA_002429085.1 of Flavobacteriales bacterium UBA6049. GTDB lineage: Bacteria > Bacteroidota > Bacteroidia > Flavobacteriales_G > Salibacteraceae > UBA6049. The sequence goes on along the minus strand of DIYR01000032.1, from coordinate 3,358 downwards.
GGTAAAAATGGATGCCCGTGATTACGGAGTTGGAGCGCAAATCTTACGCAATATTGGCGTTTCAAAGATGAAACTAATGAGTAGTCACGCTACCAAGCGCACTGGTTTGGTTGGTTACGGCTTAGAGGTGGTTGAGTATGTAAAACTAGAGGCTTAAATAGTTTCTAGTTCTTAGGTGCAAGAGCTTAGTTTTAAAAATCTCTTCCCCTCACCTAACTGTATTCTCACTACGATTTCGACAAGCTCAATCTCCGTTATGTATTGCAATATGGCCACTAAGCGGAGCTAAAGTGACATAATTAAACTCAAAGCCTTGCCACCTAGAGAGCCAAACAGTGCTTGGTGAATCGAGAAGTAGATAAGGCGAAGTTTCTCCTTTATTCTCGATACAGATCAACAAGTTGATCTACTCAAATTGACAGAAGAAACTATAAACCCATTCAAAACCCCAAACTCAATGCTCAAAGCTCCAACTCCACCAACTAAGTTTAGCAAAGTAATCTAAGCGGCAATTTTTCTTTCTCAATATCAGAATCCTAACACCTAATCACTAACTTAGTTTTGCTTCAAACTGAGACCATTTACTTATGACTCTTGGCTAGGAATAGCAGATAATAACAAAAAAACAAATTATGCTCGCCTATATTGGCGCATATCTGTTATACACTCATAAAGCGAACTATAGCACATAAAAATTAATGGAGTACGTTTTTATAATAATACTAATCATTATTCCCGCTATACTCTTTAGCAAATTAAAAGAAAAGCGTGATGAACAAATAATGTTAGGGAAATTGGAAGATTTTAAACTTAACGGATTCCCTAAATTTTCAAAAAAAGAACAATTAGAAATGATTTATTCAGGGGAATTCCAAATGATAAATAAACGACTAGATATGAAAGTTGTTCCAACATCATGTTTTAAAGACATTTTTTCAGTTACAAAACCAGAATTGCATTCATATATAATAAATGAAAGAGACCTTTTAAAGAACCGAGATATTAACTTAAACCTTCAAGATGGAACATGGTTAGAAAAAAAAGAAAGCAAATTCTTTGTTCATGAAAGAGAAAGGGGACAAATACTCTCTTCCAAGACATTTGAAAAAAGAAATGACGTTATTGAATACTTCACCAACAGATTATACAGTATAATACCCGAGGAGAATGATAATACAATGCACACGTTTATAATAAAAAGATAACATACTATAACAAAACCTATAGCAATGTAGATTGAAAGGAAAAGCAAAAGATTGATGATCCATTCCGTGCTACATTTAATTCGGTATTTATCACAAATTAACTGAATGGAAAAAGGAATATTATTAGACTATAAAAATAAAAGAGTCAGCTATGAAGAATTAGTAGAATTTATAGAACATTCTAACAGTAATCAAATTGCTATTAAGAATGTGCTTATCAATGAAGGTGGATTGAATGAATTAGAATTAAAGTTTGAAGATAGATTGATCTACTATATAGAATGGTCTAAAATTTTAATAATTAAAACTTCAATAACAACAGAATTTGTAAAATCCTACCTTGATTCACTCCTTCAATGTTTTGTTGAATTTGATATTAAAGCACATGATATGATGGATTTAATGGCAACTACTTTTAATATTGACCTTGATGATTCTGCTCAAATTTGGGATTTAAAAAGGAACAGAAGTAAAAATCAGAGAGGTCAAATAAATTCTTCTTGGGACTATCATTTTCATGGGGCCGAATGTGCGTTTAAGAATAATAAAACGGGACAACACCTTGATATTAAAATAATTTACGGACGAGAATACGGAGTAATTGACAACTTTTTCCTATATAGATTTATCGAAACCACAAAATCTCTAGCGCATCAATTTGATCTACTTGATGGCAAGAGCCATAATTTGAGAAAAGTAATCAATGTCCTCAAACGAGAAGGATACCTGATTAATCGATCAAATGACAGTTTTGAAAAATTGATTTTAAATAGAACAAAAAAGGAGATGAAAATGGCTAAAAGATCATAACCATCCTTCGTGAAACCTTATCACTCACTATCAATATCAGTACCTGAACTTTCCAGATTTCAAACTGACAATTGATAAAAGAGAATCAAAGAAAAGCTTCAAAGAGTATTACATCAACAAGTACTTAAATACACTTCTATATCACACCATGTGTCTTTCTCAGAAGAAAAAATTTAAAGATGAGAAACAAAAAGTGATGTTAGGATCAATAATGAGTAATGACTCATACTACAAATATTTCTGAGTTCTCAGAAATATTTGAAAGCATTTTTAAGCGAGGTAACAAGTAAAAAAAGCTGCATGTTTTCATCTGACAGGATATTTTACTGAGGATTGGAAAATCCGCCACAAGTTTTAAATTTAAATTAAGACGTGGCTATGTGCGAAACGAGAGATTAGTACTTCCTAATCACCACTCATCATTGCTAGACATTATACCTTACGCAAAAAAAAGAAAATAGTGACACGATTTTTTACAGTACTGTTTACCCTTTTTCTGACCATAACAACTTTCGGACAGGACACTAACAATGAAAAGCACCCGATTGACATCAAAAGAGAACAATGTCTCTATACTGACTCGAACCAGACAACTTATGGGATGATGGAGTGTGAAGCCATCGCAAGAGACGAATGGAATGATGAAATGAACAAATATTACAAGCTTCTCATGAATACATTGACAACTGAACAACAGGAGAATCTAGTAATCGCGCAAAAACATTGGATTTACTATCGAGACAAAGAGTTTGACTTTTCGAACAGAATGTACTATGATAAGGAAGGGACATTGTGGAAAATAGTGGCGACTGGCAGACAATGTGAAATCGTTAAACAACGTGCGCTTGACTTGAAAGTTTACTACGAGACATTATCCTTTGACTGACAAGAAAAAACGAATATTAAAAACATGAAGGCATAACAACGACAAAATCAAGCACGGTTCTACAATAAACTTGGCACATAAATTTTCTAACAACTTTATCTCGACCAATAGCTTAGCACATATTTTCACCATGCTTCCTTTAGCCAGACCGTTGGCAACAAGCTGAAATAACTAATAGAAATTTCCACCTTGATCCCGCAAAACAACCATGAAACTCAATCTCTCCGAAATCTAAGACATGACATTAGTTCGAACAATCGGCTACTTATACCCAGCAGGAAATTAGAGAACAATTTTTACTGCGACAATAATGAACTTTGGACTGACTTACTACAGAAAAAAATAAAAACCAGACACAACACCACTATAAAAAAACAAGACCTCCTCTACTCGGTTTCACCTATTTCCTAAAGGTTTCATCTTCCCTAAAACTCCTTAATAATTACTTTCTTCTTTT
>DIYR01000124.1 GCA_002429085.1 Flavobacteriales bacterium UBA6049 | reverse complement strand
TTCCTAGGGTACCACAAGTTTAGCAAGGAAGCCATCGAGGACAGTTTCTGTTCAAAGTTCCTTTTGAAAGCAGCTTCGTCATCATAAGAGAAGTGAATACCAAGTGCAAATACAGGCTCTTTTGGCCATGCAATATCAAGAGGTTCTTCCGGGTTGTTTTTGTTCGCGCCTAGCCACAATCCCTCTGTCTTGCTTCTGTTTACTTCAAGACCAGAGCATTTTTGAAAAGCGTGGAGCAGCTGGAAGAGGTTTTGGGCAAATCTTATATCAGAAACAAAAACAGTGGTATCATCTGCGTATTGTGAAATTTTGAATTCCTTTCCATATATGTTGATTCCTTGAATATTTGTATTAGACCTTATTGCATTAGCAAGAATTTCAGCGCACAGCACAAATAGGGAGCCGGAAAGTGGGCACCCTTGGCGAACACCTCTTTGTAGTTTAAAGAAGACAGAGGCGTAACCATTATTTACTACACAGCTAGAACAGTCAGTGTAAAAGGTTCGAATCCACTGTAGTAACTGGGGGCCGAAATTTAATGCCTCCAAGGTCTTAAAAAGGAAGTTCCAGTCGACGGTGTCAAAAGCTTTTTTAAAGTCCACAAAGATCGCCATGCCGGGAATGTTTTCTAGCTCAGTTATCTTCATGATATCGTTAATGAGTCTAATGTTCTGTCCTATATAGCGACCCTTGACATAGCCAGTTTGGTCGTCGTTTATTAATTTGGGGAGGACTTTAGCGATTCTATGGGCTATAGATTTGGTTGCTATTTTATAATCGACGTTAAGTAACGTTAGCGGTCTCCAATGTTCCAAATACAACCTGTTCTTGCGTTTTTTCGGTATGACCTTTATTATACCTTGTCTTTGTGTTATGTTGAGTTGTTCTACTTTATGAGCATAGTTAAAGCTTTGGACCATCTCATCACCAAGTAGATGCCAGAAGTGCAAATAGAACTCAACTGAGAGACCGTCGCTGCCCGGACATTTGTTTTTAGCACACTGTTTAAGAACGTTGAAACACTCGGTTTTCGACAAAGGCTGTTCAAGTTCAATTAGCTCGTTTTCGTCGAGTTTGACGAGGTTAGGGTCTCCCAGGAAAGCATCGCGTGCAATAATATCACAGGGAGCGCTCGTATATAAATTTTCATAAAATGCTCTCTGCATTTCCAAAATCTCTTTTTCGCAAGAAGTTTCCGAGCCAGTACTTGTTTTAAGCCTAGTTATATGAGTTTTTGCAAACCTCCTTTTCTCAAGATTTAAGAAGTATTTAGTATTCTTTTCTCCTTTTTCGTGCCAGCGTATCCTACTTCTAATCATTGCACCCTCGGTATTATATTCAGCAATCTGATTGAGTTGAGCTCTTAATTGGTAGAGTTTAGTGATATTTTCTTTCGATCTATTGGATTGCAGCAAGGCCATTAGGTTATCAATTTCTTTCTGAAGGTCTCGTTCCTTATTTCTTTTTATTCTGTTTTTCCTTTTTGAGTATTGTACACAGAAACCTCTAATCTCCATCTTGAGCATGTCCCAGTACAGGCCTTCATTAGTAAGGTAACAGTGTTTGCTTTTGTATTCGGGTATTTTGCTTACGAGCTCGTCAATGAAATTTGCATCTTTCAGCAAGGCGTTATTAATTTTCCAAAACCCAGGTCCACGTTTAGCGTATTCTTTCGATTGAAGAGTGAAAGTGATAGCGCTATGATCAGATATTGTGGGGTTGGTGATGTTAGTATCAATGACAGACATCAACAATTCTTTCGACACAAGCCAATAATCTAAGCGGCATTGCACTTTCAAGGAATTGTTACGCCATGTAAATTGTGTTTTGTTGGTATGTTGATTTCTCCAAATGTCATGAAGTTTAAAACGCCGGGTTAAGCCTTCAATCTCGTCAATGACTTTTTGTTTTTTCTGAACAGTAGCACCACCCATTTTATCTGTAGGTGTTAATGGGCAATTCATGTCACCTCCCAAGATGATTTGTGCATCTGCAAATGGTTGGAGAATGTTATCAAGATTGCGAAAGAAAGCTATCTGGGCGGTAGAGTCATTTGGCGTGTAAATGTTGCTAAACAGGAAGGAAGATTCTAGCACGTTGGCTTTTAATAGCAAGTATCGTCCATTCTTATCAACGAAGATGCTTTCTGTTTCGAAATCCAGACTCGGTTTAAATAATATCATCACACCTTTTGAATGTGTTGTTCCATGACTGTAATAAATTTTCCCTCCCCATTCTGCTTTCCATATTTCTTCGACACTTTTGGAAGAGTAAGTTTCTTGTAAATAAACAACGTCGAATTTTTGATTGTGGAGCCATCTAAAAACCCGCCGTCTCTTTCTAGCTTGATTTAAACCTCTTACGTTTAAAGAACAAAAGAGGAGTCTAAACGGGGCAGTCGTGAATTAGCAGCATAGAATATTCTATCGGTCTCGTTGAGGAAGATATTGAAAAACTTTTCAAATGTGAGCAATTTTGATTTGAAGGTGTACTTAATGTAAATTAAATAATATACATTAGTAATCAGCCTTATCGCAAGCTGAAGGAGTACAAGACTAAGCTGTAGGGA
>DIYR01000015.1 GCA_002429085.1 Flavobacteriales bacterium UBA6049 | reverse complement strand
GCTGGTGTGATAGTCAATACCATTGCATCAGTTGCATCGCTACATGAACCGTTTCCTGCGGCTGTCATTGTCAACGTAACTGTTCCTGCTGTAATATCATTCGCTCCTGGTGTGTAAACTGGATTTGCTATTGTAGCATTATTAAACGTACCATCTCCACTTGTTGTCCATGCAATGGATGCTTGGTTTGTTGCTGAAGCTCCTGATAGGGTAACTGTGGATCCCTCACAAACTGCATCATCCGCTCCTGCATTTGCAGTTGGAGTAGGTGTAATAGTTAACACCATTGCATCAGTTGCATCACTACAAGATCCATTTCCTGTTGCAGTCATTGTCAACGTAACCGTTCCTGCTGTAATATCATTCGCTCCTGGCGTGTAAACTGGATTAGAGATAGCAGCGTTATTAAACGTACCATCTCCACTTGTTGTCCATGCTATTGATGCTTGGTTTGTTGCTGAAGCCCCTGTTAAAGTAGCTGTTGCTCCTTCACACACTGTCTGATCTGCTCCTGCATTTGCGGTTGCAGCAGTTGAAATAGTCAGCACCATATTATCTGTTGCATCACTACACGTTCCATTTCCGGCTGCAGTAATGGTTAAGGTAACAGTACCAGCAGTAACATCATTAACACCTGGTGTGTAAACTGGATTTGCGATAGCAACATTATTGAACGTACCATCTCCACTTGTTGTCCATGCAATGGATGCTTGATTCGTAGCTGAAGCTCCAGACAAAGTATATGTTGAACCTTGACAAACTGCATCATCTGCTCCTGCATTTGCAGTTGGAGCAGGAGTAAGTTCAATATCTAGCGTAATAGGGTCTCCAGCACATCCATTGGTAGTTTCAATTACTTGTAGGGTATAGGTTCCTACTGGAGTTGTGCCCCAATCAATGGTAATATGATTGCTACTTGCACCCGGCCCTTGATTTACGTTAATGGTACCTGTAAATCCTGCTGTAGTAATTGACCATGCATACGTAGAACCTGTAGTTCCAGCACCTGCATTTTCGGTGTAATCAACACGGAATGGTTCACCATTTGAACCCGCACAAACCACGTATGGGTTGGTGTTATCTGTTTGAGCTTGGGCAAACAGGGAAAGCCCAAGACCAAAAAGCATGAGTAAAAATTTGCTAAACGTTTTCATGGAGTTAGATTTCGAATTTTCAATCGTTTTTAGTTATGAAATACTGAACTAGTACTAGGTTTTTCTGTTACGGTCAATTGAACAGCACTCGATCGTAGGATACAAGCACCATCTGTTACTTCTATGTAGAATTGGTTGAAATTTTCTGTTGTTGTGGTAGTTGAAAGATTCAAGGTTGTACTGGTTTCACCACTGAATATGCCGCTTCCTGGAACAAACTGAAACGTATCTAATAATGGTGTAACATAGTGCCACTGATAAGTTGGTGATCCACCTGAAGTAGCAATACTAAATGATACTGGATCTCCCTCACATACTGTATCTGAAACGGGTTGTGTATCTATCACTACAGATGGAGGCCCTTGATTAAAGGTATGAGAACCAAGAGAGTCTGTGATTGGCGAAGTGAAAGCTATCCATTCGGCAGCATTGAATGTAGTAGACGGTGATAAAACAGTACTTCTCCTAATGTATGTAAAATCATCAAGGTTGTCGATTGTCCAGTCAGAACCATCGCACTCTCCGACAACGTCAATCTCAGTGGTTCCTCCCATTCCGTCATCTTTAAGTAACTTAACACAGTCATCCTCATTAATACCACAGCCCCCTAAATATTCGTCACCAAAAGGACCAATGCTACTACTTCCGATTGAATAGACGCGAACAGAATCATTTTGAAGTGTCCCCGATAATGCTCCTAAACATGCTGCATGTGGGCTACTATTACCATTACTGTATACCCTTATAATATAGTCACTTAAATCTACATCTGCACCTGTACCATTGTAGATTTCAACATAGTCTCGAGAACCAAAATCAGTATCGTGTAATTCTGATATAATCAAATCTGGTAATGAACCACTTGAGCATGGAGTAGACTTAATAAATCCAAATTTTTCTGTGGTTACTTGGCAGCCATTTGTTTTAATGGTAATTGTTGAGTCGGACATAGTACTAGGAACCTGCACAACTAACTCTGTACTTGAAACACTGATAATTGTAGCTAACTCTCCACCCATCCAAACAGAATCAGTTCCTGTGCCTGCAGCAAAGTCAGAACCAGTAATCGTAACCCATGTTCCTTCTGGACCTTCAATTGGAGTAAAGTCGCTAATTGTTGGTGGAATACATGGTAAATAGGTAAATCCTGATAAAGACGTAGGACAACCAGCTGTTATTATCTCAACATCTCCAGACGAAGCACCAGCGCCTACCACTGCTGAAATTTCAGTAGCAGAAACTACCGTAAAACTAGTTGCAGGGACTCCACCAATTTCAACTGAAGTTGTATTTACGGCATCAAAGCCTGTACCCGTTATGGTTATAGTTTGCCCAGTTGTGGTGGATGTTGGCGTAAAAGAAGTAATGGTTGATACGGAGCAGGTTGTTCCGTAAACCTCAATGTTATCAATAGCTATATCCTCTTCTCCTCCATCTAAATCAAAAGATATTCTAATATCTAAAGAGCTTCCTGTTCCAGCTATAGCTTGAATAAACTGCGTTAATGTATCTGTTAACTCCGTTCCATTCCCGTCTCCATCAAAATCAGGATCTAAAAACGGTGGAGTATTAAACTGAGAACCGCTATTTTCGACCCATAACAAGGGTAAATATCCACCTCCATCTATCTGATAATCAAAATGCACATAATCTACCTTATCATAGCTTTCTTTTATGCCATCATCATCTTCAGCTAAATAAACACGAAACTCTAAGCCTGTAGCACCAGTAATATCAATTCCTGTAATGGTAAGTGTTTGATCACTTGAAGCTCCTTCTCCATCAATATCTTGGGCACCAAAGAAATACGAACCTTGAACATTATAAAGTTCCACTAAACCAGGAAGGCCCGAGGCATCTAAACGTGTAAAGTAATCTCTATCATTATCTGTAAATTCTACAGTGGATGTAGTATACCCTCCGGCAGTCTCAAAATCTAGCAGGTAAATTTGAGTTTGACCTATTAAAAGGCCAGGTATAAGAAAAGCGAAAAAAACACCAATTTTCTGTAGCAAATCACGGGCATTTTTGGAGCTCAAAAGAAACTTTTATCTGGTTTACTCTCTGTTAAATATCTACGGGCTGAGCAATATTAACAAAAACATTTGCTTAACATTGAGTTTACCTACTTTCCAAAATAGTCAGTTCTTGGATCGTTATCTTACCCAAGTACTCATACTGCAAAACATATACACCACTGGCGCATGTTTTACCATCATGCTTTCCATCCCAAGCGTAGTTTATATTAAACCACTCTGCTACCATATTTCCCCAACGGTCAAATACTCGGGCATAAAACCGATCGGGCATTTCTCCAACAATTCTGAATTCATCATTCAACCCGTCTCCGTTTGGTGTAAATGCAGTTGGTACAAATAGTCCTCCCTGTGGTTCTATGACAAAATACTGCTCTTCTGTGGCTTCGCAGCCTTCTGGACTAATCGTTGACAGCTCTATCAAGAACTCCCCAGATTCTCCAAACTCATATGTAAATGTTGTTCTCTCAGTTTCAAATAGTCCATCTATTAGCCACTCATAAGAAGCCATACTGTCGTTAACAGCAGTAAATTGCCCCCCTTGAAATTCATATGGTTCTGCTGTAAAATCTGCAACTGCACTTGCCGTTTCTATTGTAAAGCTTGCTGCAACAGAGCCACATTGGTTTGTTACAGTAACAGTGTATTGGCCTGCATCAGAAACAATAATTGAATCAGATGTTTCACCTGTTGACCATAACAATGCACCTAACCAACCATCTGGTGAAATTGACTTTTCCTCTCCGTTACATAATAAAAAATTGGTATCTCCCACTGTAACCTCTGGTGTCCCTGTTACCGAAATAACCATGCTATCTTCTTTGATTCCGCAACTATTCTGTACGGAATAATAAATCCAAGAGATACCCGTATCCATTTGATTTGGATAAAGCCTATCTCCTGACACTCCTACCCCAGAAAATGTTCCATTTAGTGGGTCTCCTGTTAATGTAACTGGCACTCCGTTGGTACATAATTGACCTACCGTGCTTGTAATGGTAGCTTCAGGAAGTGGAAGTACAATAATTTCTATGCTATCTTCTGAAAAGCTACAGCTGTTCTGCACAGAATAGGTTATCCAATACTGTCCTTCACCAGTAATTGAAGGGTTAAAACTGCTCCCATTAATACCGCTTCCGCTATACACTCCTCCTATAGGTGTTCCTTGCAATGTGATAGAAGCATCGTTCTCACAAAGTTGAATAGATGTTGCTCCTAGATTGGCCTGTAGAATTTCAATTACTTCTACCTGTACACTATCTGTTGCTGTTCCGCAGCTATTTTGAGTATTATAATAAAACCAATTCTGACCAAGGTTCGCGGACGCTGGATCGAATGAGTCTCCTGTTACACCATTCCCAGAGAATGTTCCTCCTGAAGGAATTCCTTGCAGTTGAATCAAACCTGCATCTTCACAAGCTTGTGTAACAGGTGAAATTATACTTGCCTGAGGTACTGGTAACACTTCCATTTCTAAACTATCCGCAGCTACACCGCAACTATTGGTGTTGGTATAATACACCCAATGATGACCCACTGTAGTATTCTGAGGTACGAATTGAGATCCAACTATTCCATTTCCAGAATAAACTCCTCCTACTGGTGTTCCTTGTAATTGAATACTCGTTGCATTTTCGCATACTGAATCTACACTAACTGTTAAACTAGCAGTTGGTGGCGCTATTACCGTTATTGCTACACTATCTGTAACAGTGCCACAACTATTCGTATTAGAATAATAAATCCAGTTGATGCCCAGTGTTCCACTCGTAGGATCAAAATCGGTTCCTACTACTCCATTTCCAGAAAATACTCCGCCAGCAGGTGAACCTTGTAATGCAACTAAACCACCATTTGTACACGCATTAGTTGAAGCAGCTGAAATAGTAGATTGAGCTAAAGGAAGAACTGTTATAGATACGCTATCCACTGCTGTGCCACAGAAATTTGTGTTGGTATAATAACTCCAATATGAACCAGCACCCACTTGAGATGGATCGAAGTTTGAGCCTGTTACCCCAGACCCAGAATATACTCCACCAGCTGGCATTCCTTGTAATGTTACTGATGTTACATCTTCGCATACTGAAACGGCAGAAGAGGTTAGTGATGCCTGAGGCACAGCTGTTACAGTAATGTTCACGCTATCTACAGCCGTACCACAAGTAATTGTATTGGTATAATAAACCCAATAACTACCTGCACCTGCTGATGGATCAAAAGAGTTACCTGTTACACCAGTACCTGAAAAAATTCCCCCACTAGGTGAACCTTGCAACGTTACAGCAGAACCATTGTCACATACGTTGGTAGATGAGGCAGTAATTGCTGCTGTTGGAACTGAGTTAACAGTAAACTGAATACTGTCTATTGCTGTGCCACAAGAACTTGTATTGGTATAATAAGCCCAAAAGGTACCTACCCCTGAAACGGTAGGATCAAACGAACTGCCTACTACACCAGTACCTGAAAAAGCTCCTCCACTAGGTGTACCTTGCAACGGTATGGAAGAACCATTCGCACACAGGTTTGTAGTAGTAGCTGTAATAGTAGCCTGTGGATTTGAGGTTACCACAACTGAAACAGTGTCAGTGGTACTTCCACAACTATTCGTTCTTGTATAATACAATTCGTGGGTGCCAATGCCTGCAGTGGTAGGAGAGAAAATTACTCCTGAAACACCAGTTCCAGAAAACGTTCCACCTACAGGTGTTCCTTGTAAAACCACATTGGGGTCACCTGCACAAAACGCAGTACTTGATATGATTAAACTTGCCGTTGGCAACGGATTAACGGAAATACTAACGCTATCTTTTGAGGTTCCACAAGAAGATGTGCTTTCATAATATACCCAATGATTTCCAGCTCCCGCTGCCACAGGGTCGAATGAAGACCCTGAGACACCCATTCCTGTGAATACACCACCAGTGGGCGTTCCTTGTAAAGTAATTGCACTCCCATTCTCACATGTACTGGACGAACTAGCTGTAATAGATACAGCTGGATTAGCTATTACTGTAATATCCTCCGTACCAGAACCTCCACATGGGCCAGTAACTGTAAACGTAAGTGTTGTAGTTCCCAATCCAGCAACAATAGGATCAAAGTTATTTCCAGAAACTCCTGTACCACTCCAAGTTCCTGCAGGTGTTCCGGCTGGTAAAGCAACAATTCCCTGATTTAAACACACATCACTAAGCGTTGGAGGGGTAATAGTTCCTCCAGTTTGAACTTGAATCGTAAACGTATCTGCTATTACACAGCCCCCTGGTGAAGTACCGTTATAAATAACATCATAAGTACCATTAGATGTAAACGTATGACTTGGCTCAGCAGTATTACCTGTATTACCATCATCATAATCCCAGCTATGAGTCCAACCAGCAGCTGTTCCAATACTATTTGTAAACTGAACAGTTAAAGGAGCACATCCAGAAGTAACATCAACTGAACGAGTCCAAATCTTCATGCTATTGAGCCATGCTGCATTAGCTGGATTATTGGATGCTCCAGGAGTATCACCTGTTGATGCTGTACTTTTTGTCCAGTTCGCTTGTAAGTTCCAATCGTTTGATGTGCCATTTGTGAAACTGTAATTTTGACCGCCACCATTTCCTGAGAATAGCACATTACTTGATGAGCCTCCAAAACCATAGCCTACTGTATGAAAAGGTCCTGTAAGATTTGTTGGGTCAACTGTACCCGCGGCATCTTTACTATTCCCTAAACCTACAGGTTGCCAATTAGTTGGTGCACTGTAAGACCCCGTATACTGATTACAAGAACTTGATGATGGGTTTGAGGTATTTGCCTCTAAATATGGACTTGAAGTAACGGGTAAAACGTACACGCCATCGTTGTTTGAATCTGTTGGATCATCAGCCAACGAGATATTTACATTCGGACTACTTGAGTTATAGATCAGAATTAAACTACCGGCAGGAACACATGCCCAATTTGAGTGAATGGCAAACCGTAAATGTCCAGATGCAATTCCATTGCTTGATCCACAACTAAAACTACCAGAGTGATCATCAACAATCCAACCGCGGATATCAACCAATTCTCCTGGGTTGCCTACTACTGCTAACTCAAAATATTCTTGTGAACCGCTAGGGCCATTGCTAAACTCATTAACAACAACACTTGCAATAGAAGGTACGGAACAACACCACAATAAAGCTATAAGAGCTAGCTTGCGCATTGGCATAGAAATTTGGCGCGAAAGTAGGGTTTCCATTCGGGTTTCAAATTAGCTAAACGTTACGAAACGCAGCATCATTTTTTATACGTAAACGGCAAAGTGATCTCCAAAAAAAAGGGTACCTTAAAGATACCCTTTTCCATATTCTATTTGGTGTTACTTATCCAGCAACCATACTCTTGAATAACTCACGGTTCATACGAGCAATGTTCTCTAATGAAATCCCTTTAGGGCATTCTACCTCACATGCTCCTGTATTTGTACAATTTCCAAACCCTTCAAGATCCATTTGTTCTACCATGTTCTTAACACGTTCCGCTGCCTCAACTTGCCCTTGAGGTAACAATGCGTATTGAGAAACCTTTGCTCCTACGAACAACATAGCAGATGAATTCTTACATGTTGCAACACAAGCACCACAACCAATACATGTTGCAGCATCCATTGCTTCATCTGCCGCTGCTTTAGCAATTGGTAATGCATTTGCATCTTGCGTATTTCCAGAAGTATTTACTGAAATGTAACCACCGGCATGTTGAATTCTATCGAATGCAGAACGATCAACCATCAAATCTTTAATAACTGGGAAAGCTTTTGCTCTCCAAGGCTCGATATAAATGGTATCACCATCGTTGAACGTACGCATGTGTAATTGGCAAGTAGTAATTGCTCTATCCGGACCATGTGCTTCACCGTTAATAAACATAGAACACATACCACAGATACCTTCACGACAATCGTGATCGAAAGCAACTGGGTCTTCTCCCTTGGCAATTAATTGCTCGTTAAGTACATCCATCATTTCTAAGAATGACATGTGTTCTGAAATATCAGATACTTTGTACTCAACCATTTTACCTTTATCATCTGGACCATTTTGACGCCAGATCTTCAACGTAAGATTCATATTGCTCATAATCCTTGCGTTATTTGTACGAACGTTGTTTCAGCTCGATGTCCTTAAATTCTAATTCCTCTTTGTGTAGTACAGAATCTTTTGCACTCTCGCTCTTGTATTCCCAAGCAGCTACATATGCATAATTCTTATCATCTCTCTTAGCTTCACCTTTCTGCTCACCGTCTAGCTCTACAGACTCTTCTCTAAAGTGACCACCACAAGATTCGTTTCTTTCTAAAGCATCACGTGCAAATAGCTCACCTAATTCTAGGAAGTCAGCTACACGACCCGCTTTCTCTAATTCTGGATTGATTTCGTTTGCCTTACCAGTTACTTTCACTTCTTTCCAGAACTGCGCTCTTAATTCAGCAATTTCTTCAATCGCTTCGTTCAATCCTTTTTCGTTACGAGCCATCCCTACTTTATCCCACATGATCTTACCAAGCTTTTTGTGGAAATAATCTACAGAATGACTACCGCTATTATTAATGAAGAACTCGATACGTTCTTTAACAGCTTTCTCAGCTTCATCAAACTCTTTGGTATCTGTTGGAATAGCACCTGTTCTAATATCATGTGATAAGTAATCACCAATCGTGTAAGGAAGAACGAAGTAACCATCAGCTAAACCTTGCATCAATGCAGAAGCTCCCAAGCGGTTAGCTCCGTGATCTGAGAAGTTAGCCTCTCCAATAGCATAACAACCTTCAATAGTTGTCATTAAGTTGTAATCTACCCAGATACCACCCATTGTATAGTGTGTTGCTGGATAAATCATCATTGGTGTTTTGTATGGATTATCCGCTGTAATTTTTTCATACATCTGGAATAAGTTACCATACTTACTCTCCACCACTTTTTCACCCCTACTCAAGATCTCAGCTTTGCTAGGGTTACTGATGTTATGGATTTTACATTGCTCTTTTCCGTAACGCTCAATTGCTGCAGCGAAGTCTAAGTAAACTGCTTCTCCTGTTGCGTTAACACCATAACCTGCATCGCAACGTTCTTTAGCCGCACGAGATGCTACGTCACGTGGCACTAGGTTACCAAATGCTGGGTATCTTCTTTCTAAGTAGTAATCTCTATCTTCTTCTGCCAAATCGGTTGGCTTCTTGCGCCCTTCACGAATGGCCATTACATCATCCATGTTTTTAGGAACCCAGATACGGCCATCGTTACGTAGCGACTCAGACATCAATGTTAACTTCGATTGATAATCACCTGAACGCGGAATACATGTAGGGTGAATCTGAGTGAAACATGGGTTTGCGAAGAATGCTCCTTTTTTGTGAATCTTCCAAGCAGCAGTGGCATTAGAACCCATTGCATTGGTAGATAAGAAATATACATTTCCGTATCCTCCAGAAGCAATCACTACGGCATGAGCTGAGTGACGTTGGATTTCACCCGTAACCATGTTACGAGCTATAATTCCACGTGCTTTCCCATCAACAATTACCACATCTAACATCTCATGACGATTGAACATTTCAATCTTACCACGAGCTATTTGGCGGTTCATTGCTGAATAAGCACCTAATAATAACTGCTGACCAGTTTGTCCTTTAGCATAGAAAGTACGAGATACTAATACACCACCAAAAGAGCGGTTATCTAGCAACCCACCATAATCGCGAGCGAAAGGAACACCTTGTGCTACACATTGGTCGATGATATTTGCCGACACCTCAGCCAAACGATAAACGTTTGCCTCTCTTGAACGGTAATCACCACCTTTTACTGTATCATAAAACAAACGGTATGGAGAATCTCCATCACCTTGGTAGTTTTTAGCTGCATTGATCCCCCCTTGAGCTGCAATAGAGTGAGCTCTACGTGGAGAATCTTGGTAGCAAAATGCTTTTACGTTGTATCCTAGTTCAGCTAAGGTTGCTGAAGCAGAACCACCAGCTAATCCGGTACCAACAACAATCACATCAATCAAACGCTTGTTGGCAGGATTCACAAGGTTGATTTTATCCTTATGCTTTTGCCACTTTTCTGCTATTGGGCCTTCTGGAATTTTAGCATCTAATTTCATATCCTTCAAACGTTTTTAATTAGTGAGTGATTAGGTGAAATAATGCGATTACGATAAATCCGGCTGGAACTGCAATTGCGTAAGCCTTACCTAAACCAATAATCAAGTTCTTGTATTTTCCTACTCTAGCACCAATAGATTGGAATGCTGATTGGAAGCCATGCATCAAGTGAAGCGCTAACAACACGAATGATACACAATAGATTCCAACACGAATCGGGTCAGACATCTTATGTACTAACTCTTCGAAATAGCGATACTCCCCATGTGCATTCAGTCCACTGATATCACCAGCTACGTATTTAGTTGTGATTTCAGGAATCCAAAAGTCATAGAAGTGTAAGCCTAAAAATGCAAAAATTGTTAACCCTGTGATAATCATATTACGGCTCATCCAAGTTGAGCTTTCACCTGGTTTTTCGTATGCGTATTTCGTTGGGCGAGCAGCACGGTTTTGCATATCTAAGCGAATTCCCATCGCTAAATGGTAAATCACACCAAACATTAGCACTGGCTGTAACCCAAACTGTACCAATGGGTTCGTACCCATAAAGTGAGAAACCTCGTTAAACAAATCTGGGCTGATTACTGATAAAAAGTTAATTGCGAAGTGTTGCAACAAGAAAATCATCAGGAATAAACCTGAGATAGCCATCCAGTATTTCTTAGCTATCGATGATTGGAAAATACTAGCCGAAGCGCTCATATTGAATAAATTTTTCGTGCAAACAAATGTAATAACCATGAAAAGTAGGACACCTTTTCTCCCCTTATTCAGATAGATTCTACATAAAGTTTGACTTTACCAAGTTTAAGATCTATAACAACTCAAATTAATGAAGGTTTTGAAAGATAACACCTAACCAATCTCAGCTTTTCTCAAACACAAATCCTTCTACCTTTGATGCAAATCCGTAACGATATGAAGTACGAACAAATCGATAAGCAGCTATTCATCACTAACCGTGCAAAATTGGCTGCTGCCATGGAACCAAAATCACTTGCCATTTTTAACTCAAACGATATTTACCCAACTAGTGCAGACGGAGCTCTTCCTTTCAAACAGCACAGCGATATTTTTTATTTAAGTGGTGTAGATCAAGAAGAAAGCATCTTGATTGTTTTCCCAGATTGCCATGACCCAGCAAATCGCGAAATACTGTTTCTAAAAGAAACGAACGAAACTATTGCTCTTTGGGAGGGTGAAAAGTTAACGAAAGACGCAGCTTTTGAAACTGCAGGAATCAAGACGGTTTATTGGTTAGATATGTTCGAAACCATCCTAAAAAAGTTGATGAGTGAAGCAGAACATGTATACCTCAATACAAACGAACATTGGAGAGCAAATACAGAAGTTGAAACACGTGAAGCTCGTTTCATTAAAAAATTAAAGACAGAATATCCTGCTCATAGCTACAAGCGTTCTACTCCTATCATGCATCGCATTCGCTCTATCAAAGAGCAACAAGAGCTAGACTTAATGCAACACGCATGTAACCTAACGGAAAAAGGTGTACGAAGAATTTTACAATTCATCAAACCAGGTGTTTGGGAGCATGAAATTGAAGCAGAATTATATCATGAGTTCATCAAGAACCGAGCAAATGGGTTTGCTTACCAACCAATTATTGGTTCTGGGGCAAGCGCTTGCGTATTACACTATATTGAAAATAACAAGGAGTGTAAAGATGGCGATTTGATCTTGATGGATTTTGGTGCAGAGTATGCTAATTACGATTCTGATTTAACACGCACCTTTCCAGTAAATGGTCGTTTTACAGATAGACAGCGTGCTATATATAATGCCGTATTGCGTGTTAAAAACGAATCCAACGCTATTCTTCAACCTGGTATTACACTAGCAGAATATCACAAAGAAGTAGGTAAATTAATGACTAGCGAGTTGATCGATTTGAAGTTGATTTCGGAAACAGACGTCAAGAACGAGAATCCAGATTGGCCAGCGTATAAAAAGTATTTTCCACATGGAACTTCTCATTACATTGGTTTAGATACACATGATGTAGGTAGCTGGACTGAGCCAATTGAGGAAAACATGGTGTTTACCATTGAGCCTGGAATCTATATTCCAGAAGAAAGAATTGGAATTCGTTTGGAAGACAACTATGTGATTCGCTCTGGTGGTAACTTCAACATGATGGCCAACATTCCAATTGAAGCAGACGAAATTGAAACATTGATGAACGCGTAAGCACTCGTTCTTTTTATGCCATTTATAAATTTTAAAAACAGCTCTGTCCACTATACAGAAACTGGTAGTGGTAGAGCTGTTGTTTTACTCCACGGTTTTTTAGAGAATTCTACCATGTGGAATGATATGCTTCCTGAGCTCACTCATGGCAAGCGTGTTATTTGTATTGACTTACCCGGACATGGGCAAAGTGAATGTTTGGGTTATGTACATACCATGGAGTTGATGGCTGAATTAGTAGAGGCCGTCTTAAAACACCTCAGCATAAGAAAGGCTGTTTTTGTAGGTCATTCTATGGGTGGTTATGTTACTTTGGCTCTAGCCGAGAAAAACCCAGAATTATTTAAAGGATTGTGCTTGTTTTTCTCTACAGCACATGCCGATTCCGATGAGCGCAAACGTGGACGTGACCAAGCTATTGCCTTGGTAAAAGAAAACCATAAATCGTTTATTAGAAAGGCCATCCCGATGTTATTTAGATCTAAAAACAGAAAGCTGTTTCGCGATCAAGTAAACACATTGAAAAAAGAAGCACTTACTACTTCAAAACAAGGCGTTATTGCTGCTTTAGAAGGAATGAAACAGCGCACCGATAGAGAGGTCATTCTACAGTTTAGCCCCTATCCAGTGCACTTTGTTATTGGCAGGTACGATCCTGTTTTACCACACGAGCTGCTCGTTCAACAAGCCAACAATAGTGAGCAGGCTACCTACACACTCTTAAAAGAATGTGGACACATGGGTTTTATTGAAGCCAAAGAAGCTTGCACTAAAGATTTGCGACAGTTTGTGAATAGGTGTTATTAAGTAACCACCTTTATATCAGTAGCCATAGGTTGGCGGCTAAAAGCAATACGAATAGGTTCGAAGGCGTAATCCATACCTTCTTTAAAGTTAGGGGGTAAATCGGTGAGGAGTACGCCATATTTAACGCCATCCTCACCTGTAATTTCACCAATCTCGCTTTCGAGATCTATACTTGTTAGTTTTCCTATTACACTTGACATTGTACTAAACGAAAACTAGTCTTTCAGTTCAACAAACAAACCTTCGTCTGTTTTCTCTACCTGAGCAACACCCGCTTTAGTTAAGCCTTTGATGGCTTTGTCCCAGCCTTTGTTACTCAGTCCAGCTTGCTCCTTCACATCAGATAACAATGAACGACCAGCTTTACCTATAATATCAAAAACCATTTTCTGGTTATCATCTAACTCAACAGTTGGTTCAGCTTTGGCTTTTTGCTCTGGACGCATTTGTGGGAAGAACAATACTTCTTGAATAGATGCATTGTCAGTCAGCATCATGGTTAAACGATCTATACCAATACCCATACCTGATGTTGGAGGCATACCATACTCTAATGCTCTCAAGAAATCTTGATCGATAAACATGGCCTCATCATCGCCTTTTTCAGATAATTTCAGTTGGTCTTCGAAACGTGCTCGTTGATCAATTGGGTCATTCAACTCAGAATAAGCATTTGCTACTTCTTTTCCATTAATCATCAACTCAAAGCGTTCTGTTAGGGTATCATCATCGCGGTGCTTCTTGCACAACGGAGACATCTCAACTGGGTAATCGGTAATGAAGGTTGGCTGAATGTAATTACCCTCGCACTTCTCACCAAATATCTCATCAATCAACTTGGCTCTACCCATGGTGTTATCCACTTCAATATCTAAGCCTTTGCACGCTTCACGTAATTCTTCTTCGCTCATGTTTTTCACATCCAATCCAGTATGCTCTTTAATAGCACTTAGAATAGGAACGCGAGGATATGGTGCCTTAAAGTTGATTTCGTTTTCACCTATTTTACCAGTAGTACTGCCATTTACTTCAGTTGCTACTCGTTCAATCATTTGTTCAGTGAAATCCATCATCCAGTTGTAGTCTTTGTAGGCTACATAGATTTCCATTACGGTAAACTCTGGATTGTGTGTACGATCCATCCCTTCGTTACGGAAGTCTTTTGCAAACTCATACACTCCGTCAAATCCACCAACAATCAATCGCTTTAAGTACAGCTCATTGGCAATACGCAAATACAATGGAATGTTTAATGCGTTATGATGTGTAATAAACGGACGGGCCGCAGCTCCACCAGGAATCGGCTGAAGAATGGGGGTTTCAACCTCTAGGTATCCTTTCTCGTTGAAGAAGCTACGCATAGACTGCATAATCTTCGTTCGCTTAATAAAGGTTTCTTTCACCTCTGGATTCACCACCAAATCCACATAACGCATACGGTAACGTGCTTCTGGATCGGTAAACGCATCGTGGGTTTTTCCTTCAGCATCAGTCTTTACAATTGGTAATGGACGCAGTGCTTTAGAAAGTACCGTCAACTCTTTTACATGAATGGTTGTTTCGCCCATTTGGGTTTCGAACACAAATCCTTTCACACCAATAAAATCACCAATATCTAACCACTTTTTAAAGACATCGTTATACAACGCTTTGTCTTCACTTGGGCAAATGTCATCTCTAGAGATGTACACTTGGATACGTCCTTCGCTATCTTGTAACTCAGCAAACGATGCCTTGCCCATGATACGCTTACTCATGATGCGTCCGGCTACAACTACCTCTTGGTAATTGCCCTTTTTCGCATCGAAATTCTTCAGAATATCTGAGGAATAATCGGTCACAGGATATTGAGCTGCCGGATAGGGCTCAATTCCCAACTTGCGCATTTTCTGGAGTGATTCTCTTCGGATCACCTCCTGTTCTGACAATTGCTGGCTCATTTGCTCGCTATTAAGTTTCTAAAATTGGCTGCAAATATACATGGGCATTCTAGATTGACATTCACCGAAAAATTGGTGCTTCGTGCATACAGCACAATCTATATTTGCCGCCTCATGCAAAAAGCAATTGGCATATTATGTATTCTGATTGGGTTATCTGCACAACTCAAAGCGCAAATCATTGATTTTGATGCTTTAGCAATAGCCAGCGATAGCACTCAAGATACTGCCGTTTGGAACGGCTATGTTGCCGCTAATTTTGACATTGTAAAGCAAAAGGGGCAGTTATACTATCTGCGTTTTGAGTCTACCATTTCTTATGAGAAAAAGAAGAACCTCATGATCTTTACTGGTAGCAATAAAACTACGTTTTCTGATGGTCAAGAAGTTCAAAATACAGGAAGTGCACGGTTCAAGTACTTATACAATTTCAGGAAGAAATTTTTCCCCGAGTTTGTAGCTCAAATTCAATACGATGCACAAAGGGGATTACGTCAGCGTAACCTCATCGGCATGAATGGAGTACACGCCATTATCAACAAGAAAAAGCATAAACTCCTAGTTCATCTTGGTGCTATTTATGAGGAAGAGTTGTGGGATTACACTGCTGTTCCAGATGAAGAAATAGATAGAGAGTCTACTCCAGAAACCAAGTTACGTAAGCGAACTAAATTGAATTTTAATCCACGATACATCATTGAAACAAGTGATAACTCTACCTTCAGTGCAGTAATTTATGTACAAGCTCCGTTTAGCGAGAATTTCATCAGGCCACGCATCTCGCCTATTGTACGGTTCAACCTATACATCATCGGAAATTTAATGTTGAGTTCCAGCTTAAGTGGCATCTACGATTTTCAACCTGTAGTACCTATCGACAACTTCTACTATACCTGGAACAACTCATTAGTTTGGCGGTTTTAACTTTCTGTTATGATTTCTAAAGGGTGTGCAGCATGTAATAATATTTCTAATTGCTTGTTGCAATACCTTGAATTAGGTAATTTTGCAGTCAATCATTCATTCTATTTAGATTAAATCTAAATAAATTTAAACCGATAACAAGCTGATTATGATACATGTATCAGAGGAAGCCAAAACGGAAATCTCTAGGCTAAAAAGCGAAGATAAAATCGCAAAAGAGGCCTTTATTCGTGTTGGTGTGAAAGGCGGAGGCTGTTCGGGACTTAGCTATCAGTTAGATTTTGATGTTGAATCGAAAGAAGACGATAAAGTATTCGAAGATAACGGTGTCACCATCGTAGTAGATAAAAAGAGCTTTTTGTATTTAGTTGGAACTACGCTTGATTTCTCAGGCGGTTTGAACGGAAAGGGCTTTTCTTTTGTTAATCCCAATGCAAGCAGAACCTGCGGATGCGGTGAAAGCTTTGCTATTTAAACCTTCTTAAGAATGGGATATACAGAGGCAGATTTAGCAGAAGAACTACAATCATCAGAATATAAATACGGCTTTGTTTCAAACTTTGAAACAGACCGTGTAGAAAAAGGCTTAAGCGAAGACATTATTCGTTTAATCTCTTCTAAAAAGAACGAACCTGAGTGGTTGTTGGAGTTCCGTTTAGAAGCATACCGCAACTGGCTCAACATGAAAGAGCCAGAATGGGCGCACGTGCGCTATGCAAAACCAGATTTTCAAGACATTACTTATTACTCTGCTCCAAAACCAAAGAAAAAGCTCAACAGTTTAGATGAGCTAGATCCGGAGTTGAAGAGCATGTATGATCGATTGGGTATCTCAATCGATGAGCAAAAGCGTTTAGCCGGTGTAGCGGTTGATGTAGTAATCGATTCGGTTTCAGTTCAAACAACTTTTAAAGAGAAGTTAGCTGAACTAGGAATCATCTTTATGTCATTCTCAGAAGCAGTTCAGGAACACCCAGAATTGGTAAAGAAATACATGGGAAGCGTTGTTGCACCAAACGATAACTTCTACGCAGCGTTGAACTCTGCCGTGTTTACAGATGGATCTTTCTGCTACATTCCAAAAGGCGTTCGTTGCCCAATGGAATTAAGTACCTATTTCAGAATCAACGAAGCTGGAACAGGTCAGTTTGAGCGCACATTGATTATTGCTGACGAAGGTTCATATGTTAGCTACCTTGAAGGTTGTACCGCACCTCAACGCGATGAAAATCAACTACACGCAGCGGTGGTTGAAATTTTTGCTCATACAGATGCTGAAGTAAAATACTCTACCGTTCAAAACTGGTATCCAGGAGATAAAGACGGAAAAGGTGGGATCTTCAACTTTGTAACTAAACGAGGTTTATGTGATGGTGATCGTTCTAAAATCAGTTGGACACAAGTTGAGACAGGATCAGCCGTTACATGGAAATACCCTAGTTGTGTGCTAAAAGGTGATCATTCTGAAGGTGAGTTCTATTCTGTAGCGGTTACCAACAATCACCAAATGGCAGATACAGGAACCAAGATGGTTCACTTGGGTAGAAACACAAAATCTATCATTATTTCTAAAGGTATTTCTGCTGGAGTGAGCGAAAATAGCTACCGAGGATTGGTACAAATCAACAAATCGGCTCACCAAGCAAGAAACTTCTCACAATGCGATTCGCTATTGATTGGTGATAAATGTGGAGCACATACCTTCCCATACATTGAAGTAAAAAACAAATCAGCCAAAGTGGAACACGAGGCTACTACTTCTAAAATTGGGGAAGATCAGATATTCTACTGCCAACAACGTGGTATTGATGAAGAAACAGCCATCAGCCTTATTGTAAATGGATACGCCAAAGAAGTGTTAAATCAACTTCCGATGGAATTTGCTGTTGAAGCTAAAAAACTGTTAGAAATCACCCTTGAAGGTTCTGTAGGGTAAACGAAGTATCAGACATGCTTAAAATCGACAACTTACATGCCTCTATTGAAGGCAAAGAGATATTAAAAGGATTAAATCTTCACGTTAAACCAGGAGAGGTACATGCCATTATGGGGCCTAATGGCTCTGGTAAGTCTACCTTGGCATCTGTTCTTGCAGGTAAAGAAGATTATGAAGTTACCGATGGATCTGCCATTCTTGATGGTAAAGATCTGTTAGACTTAGAACCACACGAAAGAGCGGGTGAAGGATTGTTCTTGGCATTCCAATATCCAGTAGAAATTCCGGGTGTAAGCAACATCAACTTCTTGAAAACAGCCATCAACAACATTCGCGAATATCGCGGTGAAGAGCCAATGGCTGCAAAAGACTTTTTGAAGTTGGTAAAAGACAAACAACAATTAGTTGAGCTAAGCGGTCAATTGGCAAAACGTAGCGTAAACGAAGGTTTCTCAGGTGGTGAAAAGAAGCGCAACGAGATTTTCCAAATGGCAATGCTAGATCCAAAATTGGCCATCTTAGATGAAACTGACTCTGGATTAGATATTGATGCATTGCGCATTGTAGCAAATGGTGTAAACCAACTGAAATCTGAAAACAACAGCTTTGTGGTAATTACACACTACCAGCGCTTGCTAGATTACATTGTTCCAGACGTAGTTCACGTATTGTACAAAGGTCAAATTGTAAAATCTGGACCAAAAGAGTTAGCTCTTGAATTAGAAGAAAAAGGGTACGATTGGCTGAAAGAAACCGAAGCGGTATGAGTGAAAAAGTGAGCAAAAAAGACCAGTTCATTGCGCACTTTATGCAACTGCCCAAAGCAGATTTGAGCAGTGCGCACCAAGCCATTCGTGAAGAAGCTCTTCAAGCACTAACGCAACTAGAGTTTCCAACTTTACGCGATGAGCATTGGAAATACACCCGCGTTGCTGGTATCTTGAAAGGAAACTACACCCTTCAAGAAACAAAGATTGATACCCTTCCAGAGGGAATTGAAATAGAAGGTGAAGCAAACAACTTATTGGTGTTTGCCAACGGATTCTTTCAACCACATTTAAGTTCAATTCCAGAACAAGAAGGTGTTTCTGTAATGACTACCGATCAGGCTCGTATTGAAGAGTACGATCAAATTGACGTGCACTATGCAAAACATGCTGACCATCAAAGTCAGATTTTTACAGCATTAAACACAGCATTCAATCACACTGGTGCATTCATCCGAATTGAGAAAAACGTTGAGTTAGCTCAACCTATTCAAATTATAGACATCTCAACTGGTGAGCAACCAACATTCCAACCACGTAACTTATTTGTGGCAGAGCAAGGTGCTAAAGCTGCTATCATTCACCGTTTTATTGGCGATAATGTAACGTCATCTTTCATCAATGGAGTAAGCGAAATTGTAGTTCGTGAAAATGCCAATCTGAACTACTGGATGTTAGAGCAGCACGCTACAAACGAGCAGCATATTCAAACAACACAGGTTTACCAAGAGCGCAACAGTAACTTCAAAACAGGAACATTCACTTTTGGAGGAAAATTAGTGCGTAACAACTTGAATATTGCTGTAGACGGTGAAGGTTGTGAAACACACTTAAATGGTATTTCATTAACCGATGGTAACATGCATGTTGATCATCATACGGTTGTAGATCACTTAAAACCTCATTGTGAGAGTAACGAGAACTACAAAGGTATTTTGAGTGGAAAATCTACAGGAGTATTCAACGGAAAGGTATTTGTACGCCCCGATGCTCAAAAGATCAACGCATTTCAGAACAACCAAAATATTTTGTTGAGCGATGATGCAACCATCAACAGCAAACCTGAGTTAGAGATTTATGCAGACGATGTAAAATGTTCGCATGGATCAACAACTGGAGAGCTAGATGAAGAAGGGTTATTCTACTTGCAATCGCGCGGTGTAAACCCAACAGAAGCAAAGAAAATGATGATCAACGCTTTTGCTGACGAAGCCTTAGCAGTGATCGATTCGGATGCTATTAGACATCACATAGAACAAATCATAGCCAATCGCTGTGAGGAGTTATAACTCATAGAAACTGTGTTTAACGTAGA
>DIYR01000163.1 GCA_002429085.1 Flavobacteriales bacterium UBA6049 | reverse complement strand
TTGCTACGGGTACTACAGACTCAGATATTTCTTATCATTTAACCAAGTTTAGTGGTAGTACAGGTAACGTAATATGGTCTAATTCCATAGAACAATGGAAGTGTTTTATTACGCCATCATTTGATATAAACATGAATACTAATGATGTGTATTTGGCCGCTAATGTGAGTAAATACTCTCGGATAAAACAAGCCAATGGCACATATGTAATTAATTACACAGCTCCTGTTCAAACCACTATTTATCCAAAAGATCAAGCATTTCTTATACGATTCAACTCTTCTGGTATGGCTATCTGGAGTGATAAATTAATCGCTTATGGTGGTAATGCACATCTTTTAGATGTTGTTGTGGCTGAAAACACGAATCGTGTATTCGTATTAGGATCCGCTTCTGACAATTCGTTTTCTGTTGGTAACATAGTCTTTAACAGTAATAGTTCGTTGAGCCTGTCTCCTACTGTTTCTTCTGGAGAAATGTTTATTACTGCATACAACTTTGCGGGTAATGCGGTGTTTGCGAACTTGTATCCAGTTTCAATGCCTCCACATTTGGCAGCGCAAATTGAGTTTAGTAATACAGATAATCAGATTTACGTAGCAAATGCTGATTATCAATTGCATTTGTTCGATATCAATGGAACAGCGCTAACATCTGTTAACATGTCTACAAAAGTTGGGCTAATGCATTTTGACCAAGCGGCTAACAGGTTAATTGCAGGTGGATCAGCAACCAATGTGACGAGTATTCAAACAGGTGTTATTAAGATTAACAAATACGCAGGCGCTAATCAAGTATGGTCTTATGTAAAAAATGCGCTACCTGCTAAAGCTACTATAAGTGCTGTATACGCTTCACCAGTATCAGACAGAATCTATTTCACTGGAATGTTCTGGGATGGTGATTTTCCATTTAACTCTTCTGATGTTATGCTGAATGCTGGAGGTAAAGATGCGTATGTAGCCAGAATTACAGATCAGGGATCGTCTGCTACCTATAAAACAGCGAGTACACCTTTAACAACGGACGAAACGTTACCAGCTGTTGCCAATGGAATGGAAAGCTTCTCGGTTTTCCCAAATCCATCAGATGGAATATTTCATGTGATGATGGACGCAAATCAAGAATCGAATGCTCAAATTGAAGTATACGATTACTCTGGTAAATTGATTCTTCAGCAAGTATCAAGCTCTAGTCAGTTTACGGTTGATTTATCAACTCAACCAAAGGGTATATTCCTCTTACTTGTGAAAAAATCAGGTGTTGTTTATACGGAACGTATCGTGAGACAATAACCTCTTTGTGTAAACTATAGTTTGACAAGAAAAGAGTTAGGGATTTCCTAACTCTTTTCTTTTGGTATTGCTGCAGAATTTCGGCTACTGCGGACTTATCACTGACTGAATGAACGCGTGTACGTAAAATGGCGTCCTCGTTTAATCACCTAGAATTAGTCAGCTGTTGATTTATACCAATTCCGCAACGGCACGTATTGCCGATCTAGCAGCAGCGTGCACACTACTCCAATCACCACCATCAGTATAACCATCTCCTGCAAAGAATAGTTTATTGTCTACAGATTCCCCTAATCGTATGAGATTACGCCAGTTCTCGTTATCGTAGATATAGGCACCTTGAGCAAATGGTTCGGTATTCCAATTTTGAAAGATGTGTTTCACATAACTTTCAGAAGCCTTGCCATCAAACATGGCATCCAGTTCGGCCAATATGTGGTCTTTAAGCTCTGTATCAGGTAAGTTTACATAAGGAATTGTTCCTGTACCTACTGCAAATAAACCTAATACATTTCGTGTGGAGTTCTGGCCATAAGCCGCATCGTAGTACAATTTTTGACCAGCTGATTCTGGTGTAATGTTGAAACCAACGAAGGTTGGATAAAACTTTTCAGAGAACTCTATAAATGCCTTGCACCCATCCCATACTCGTACATCATCTATTGCTTTTTGCTTTCTGTTTGGTAAGGCTGGAACAAATTGAATGCTCCCCTTTTGAAGCATTTTTACCGGCACAGTTACAATTACCTTATCTGCTTTGTAGGTGCCATTATTAGTGGCTACAATTACTTCATTGCTTGTATAATCAATAGTGCTTACTATTTCATTGAATATGATCTTGTTTCTAACAGAAGGAACAATGTATTCATCAAAAAAATCGAGCCAAGAAGAGTTTACAAACTTTTGATCTATCGTAAATCCAATGTCTTCTACTCCAACTCGTTCTCCATCTACCAAACCATAATCTACATCTGGGTTATAGGGAGTTGTTTGCACTTTTACTTGAACAGAAGAATCATTTACCACTTCTGTAAACACCTCTCGGCCAACATGAAGCCACTCTGCACCTAAAGGAATTGGAAAATCAACGAAATCTGTTGTTCGCTTTGTTCTTCCTCCGTAAGTAGTTGAGGCTTCTAATACTTGAACGTCAATTCCTCGTTGAGTTAACTGATAAGCAGCGGTAAGGCCTGCTGGTCCTGCTCCAATAACTAATACCTTACCAGAAAACGAGGCAGGAGGTAATTCGTCCTTATCATCTTTATCACATGAACTTACGGCAGAATACATAGGCAAACTAATACCTAGTAATCCACACATTTTTATGAATTCCTTACGAGTCATTCGGCTTTACTTGTTTGAAGTTGAAAAGGTGAAGGTAATGGGATAAGAAATTAGGTTTTTTCGCTGAATTAACGCTTGACAGCAACGGATAGTACAAAATCAGCTTTCTTAACAGTGTTGTAGGTATAAACTCCTATTACTCTAAAATGGACAGAATTATCTGCATTGATGCAACAAACGAGTGCTATTATTGATTTGTATAAAATTGAGCCTTAAACACATGAAAACGCCTAGTCAATCTCAACCAGAATCAAACAAAGAAAGTAGCTCTTCAAAATCACGTTCGCGTAAGAGAGTTGCCAAAAAAGTTGGTAGTTGGACTAAACAAGGGCAGAGAAGATCATAACAGGCATTCGATAAAATAATAAGCACACATAAGATGGATACTCAACACAATTCAGGAATAGAAGCTAACGGTAACCAGAGCCAAAAAGAAAAGGAAAAAAGTTTCTTCGGTAGGATATGGTCTGGCATAAAAGAAGGCACTAAGATACTTAACAAGGTAGTTAATGGATAACATTAGTATCAGATATTAAGAAGCAACCACCCTACGCTCATACTATGATCGCCCAAAGGATTTGAAGGTTCCTTTGGGTGTTTTTTTTCTATGATTATACATTATTCAATGATGTAACTGAAATAGGCGAAATGGAGAATTTCACAGACTAGGTCTATTTTTTCAGGGTTCTAAATAATTCATAAGGGTTAATATCGTCAACATATTTGTATACTTCTACTCCTACTTCTACTACTCTATTTCTGTGAGCAGATCTTAACGTTTTCGCCATGTAATTTGCATCCTCTAAAGAGATTTTTGTGTTTCCCCCATACTTGTCGTGGAGGTATTTCATCATGTTTTTATTGTATTCACTGTGATTTGTTTTTCTTACATGAGCTACTTTAGTTTTGTCTAAACTACTGTTCCTTAGATCATGTGTGGCTGTTCTTCCTGATGGAAGCATCATTCCATTTTCAGGACTATTGATGAAGCCTTTGGGGAATTCATAAACCCTGAAAGCTTCACTTGGGATAAGATGATGTGCTTCTCTTCCTTTTTTCCAATCTTCGAAGGTTGTTTTATCACGTTTCTTATCACTTTTTTTGTACCATCTAGCTCTAGCAAGAGATGAAGAATCTGCTTTTTCTCCTGTTTTTGTGAGAGGTGGAGTTCTACCTAATTCAAAATATAAGCTACGATTCTTAGTTAATTTTCGTGTGGCTTTTTGCGCAGCTTTTCTCTGGGGCCGGAGAGGCTGTTGTATTAATGTTTCTTCTTTTGATGTATTTTTTACTTGGCTACTCTTCTTTGCCCGTTTCTTTTGGTTCA
Source organism: Flavobacteriales bacterium UBA6049 (assembly GCA_002429085.1). Lineage (GTDB taxonomy): Bacteria > Bacteroidota > Bacteroidia > Flavobacteriales_G > Salibacteraceae > UBA6049. The sequence goes on along the minus strand of DIYR01000163.1, from coordinate 15,492 downwards.
TGCTTCTAGTCTGTACCATAATTCAGCTATTCTTTTTCAATAGAAATAGCCCGTAATTCATAACCAGAGTTCTGAGCATTAGATTCTCCACCAATGGGCTGTATAGAAATCTCAATGGAATTAAGTCCTAATTGTAGGCGATCATCGTATTCTACTGACGTAAAATTTTGATTACGAAGTATAATAGAGGTTAAGTTATGTTCTCCTCCCTCTGCTTCAGCCGCGTCAACATATACCGAAATAGGATTTTCTTTGTCTTCATTGATCACTAAGGTAAGTAACACACCAACTGAATCAGATTTCCAGTGTTTTAGATAGAGTCTATAATCATCTGAACTATCTATTATTTTAAAATAAGCTGTCATCTGCAACTTGGTACATTCTACGGTGAAATTGGCATGTAAAGCCGTTTCTGTAGCAGTAAAACCTGCACCTTCTCCGCAATTTACGTAGTCACTAGTATCCTTGATGAGTAAATCGTTTGTAGAAGACAGTATTTTAAACGAAGTAGGTGATTTTGTATCATTAGCGGGTATAGGTTTAATGATGAAATTTCGTGGAATAAAACCTATAATGGCAGATTTATACTCTACTCCTACTGGAGCCAAAGCCAAAAGTGGCAAATTCAGTGTTGTACTAGAAGCATCAGCGCCATCTAATTTAATGTCTACAGGTATTGGATATTGACTAATGTAAACGGAAACTTCTTGATCTGAATTTACTGTGTGAGCTCCTAAATAATAATATGGAGTATGGTTAATGTTGATCTCGTCTGAGGCATTGTTATCAATAGCTACTACCCAACTTGCTTTCATGATGAAATCTATACCAAACATTGAAAGTTCGCTTGGAGGATATAAGGTACCTCCATTATAAAGCCTTGACAACATGGTTTTTGGAACAACAATTTGAACCAAATCAGTATTGTTGGGATATGCGATTTCAGTAGATTTTCTACACGTTATAGCATTCCAAGGGTACTCTTGTCCAAAAATAAATATGGGACTTGCATCTTCGGGATCTACTAACGCATATCCTCCCCAATCTTTAATGCTCATAGAAGCTTCCTGAGACGAACTAGACCCAACATTTATAGCTGATCCTTTTTGTTGAGCAATAGACTGCTCTCTGCTTACTGTTTGCGAATATTGATAACTTGCAGAAAGATCTCCTGAAACACCAACTGACGCGCTGTAACTATTTGTTTGCGAAACAGACGATCCTTCGGTTCGAGTAGTTGATGTTTCATTTGTTTCTCCATTTGTGTCTCCTGTTGAGCTTGATGACTGTACCTGAGTATTGATTGTTTTTGGTGAATAATCTAGTAACCTGTAATTCATTCCAGACGATTCAACTGGAGACATAGAGCAATTAATCATAGCTGGATAATTCTCGTATACATCTAGATTTGGAGTTGGAGCCAGAATGTCTGACTCTGGGTTATAGATGGTAATACGCTGAGAAGATACCACGATAAATTTCCTGTTCTGAGCTTTGCCAACAGATGAAAAATCTGCGATTTGTATATCATCGTACGAAGTAACCTGATATTCGATAATCGCCTCACCAATCAAAGTTCCACTTTTGCTAAAAAGCTTACAAAATCTAGTATATGTATATGGGTCTTTTTCTTTAAACATAACCACCTGTATTAATTAGTTATTCCAGTGAAAATGATGTAATTGACGGTGTAGTATGGAGGCATGTTGTTGTGAGGAGCCGTTGTTCCTTTGCTAGAAGCTGTAATTGTTGCGTCATTCGTTTCAATGAGTGTTTCAGGGCTTAAATTCCCACCTGTAAATGATGATCCATACAGATAATTATTATCATCACTGTCGCCACTTCCCTTATACCCTTTACTTGATGACAAACCGAAAGAGGAATTACCGCCTCCACTTTCTCCCCATGTAAAGTGTTGGTGAGAAGGCATTTGTGTTTCCGTTAATGTATTTTGACATTCTCCACCGGTATAAGCCAAAGGCCAGCTAGTACCATCAGGGAAATTTGGTGATGAGCCATCAGATTGAGTGATGTTAGATGGAGCTCCCGATCCTAATGGTACTCTGCCAGTCAGATTTGGTGTGGTATCTTGTCCACCTAACGCATCTTTAAAAGCTGAGAATTCATCGGGAATAGTAGATCCATCACAAGGTAACCAGCCATACGGAATACTGTCCTTTGACAAGACAAATGCAACGATAGTTCCCATAGGCACACTTCCCATTTCTGTGGCTGTAATTTTCACTTTTTTATTAGTCTTTTTCATTCGATTATGGATTAAGTAATTGTAAAGACAAACACGATTATTCTGCAACCAAATAGCTATAGAATGCTGGTCATACTTAAAGCTGCTTTTTACCTTAATCAAAGGCTCGCAATTGAAGGCACTTAACTAAATCGAAGATGTAAACGAGAGTTCATCTAGGGCCTAATTAGTGATTAGCTTCATGTAAAAGTTAAATTAAGTAAGCTCTCGAGTAAATTTACCAAGAGTTGAGCGGTAGTGCTATTCTAAATCCATTTTAAGCAATATCTCACATTTCAAAGCTTATGCAGCATTTTTTGTACTGAAAATCTGCTTAATAGCAGATAATACTGCTGAATAAATTAAATCGAAATCAAGACAGATAGTGGACAAACAATTTTATTCTGTTTCTCTTGAAAAGAGTAATTCGTAGTCCTGAGTTTCCGAATATATTTCCTCACAAACAAGTGCTATTTATCTGTTTTATAGAATCAAACACTTTTACCCTAGTTGCAACAGTCTGATTATTTGATGTTTGTGTAGTCATTAATAATGATCGATTTAGTAGCTACTAGTTTGTTAACAACAAAGGCGTGTACTGAAAAGCCTTTCAAACAGAGTAAGTAACCCTAAAAAACAATGCCATGAGCACAGAAAGAAAAATGTTAATAGACGTATACTTTTTAATTGACACTACAGGAAGTATGCGTAACGCAATTACAGGAGTTAAAAACGAAATATCTGGCGTAGTAAGTACCTTTTTAAGAGATAATCCAGAGGTTGATTTAGCCTATGGTTTAGGTCAATATAGAGATATTACTGATCCAAACGCTTTTAGCTTTGATCAAAAGATCAATACAGACATCAACGTATTGTTGTCTACTTTAGGTGGTCTCAGTGTTTATGGTGGTGGAGACTGGCCAGAAGATCAAGTAATCCCTCTATCGTTAATTAATCACACAGAAGCTGGTTGGAGACCTGGCTCTTTACGCTTGTTGGCTTGGTATGGAGATGCTCCAGGACATGCTACAAGAGACTACAAAAACGTTACATACGATAGCACAACTGCTATTGATAACCTATTGAATGGTAACGTTATTCCAATTGCATTAAGTGTTGGAAACAATGAGTTGAATAAGAACAACCAAGCTCAAACTATTGTAGATGCTACGAGTGGGCGTTATGTATCTGATGTAAACTACAATATGTTGTGTACAACTCTATTTGACGAAATTTCTGAGCGTTTACACCTTAACCCGGTGTCAGCTGCTACAGTATAACAAAGCAACTACCCTACTCTCATACTATGTAACACCCGAAGGATTTGAAGGTTCTTTCGGGTGTTTTTTTTGTGATTTAAGCCCAAAGAGTGACCGCCAGTCTATAGTTCTATAACAAACTCTGCACCTCTTCCCTGCTCTGAACTAGCTGTAATGCTGCCTTTATGCATACGCATTATTTGCCGAGATAAGCTTAAGCCAATACCAGAGCCATTCTCTCTTGAAGTATAAAATGGCAGAAAGAGTTTGTCTTGCTCTTCAGCACCAAAGCCTTTGCCATTGTCTTTAACCGTTAAGCGTAGACCATTTGTTTCGCTTGGTTTAACAATAATCTCTATCTGTTTATCGTCCCTGCCCTCTAATGATTGAACTGCATTATTCAAAAGGTTCAACAGCACATGGGTTAAGAGTTTTTCATCTCCTAGGAATACGGGGTTATTGTACGTATTCTTGATGCTAAACTGAATAGTGTGCTCATCTACTTGCGATTTAAATAACAATTGAATTGAAGCCAACCAATCAGCTAGATTAATCTCTTGAAATTGAGCTTGTGGTAACTTGCTCAACTTTCTGTAGTTCTCTACAAAATTGCGTAAGCCATTAGCTCTATCCTCTATAACAAGTAATCCTTCTCGGGTATTTTCAATATCACTTTGTTGCAGTTTTCTTACGTCTATTGCTTTTCCATCTCTTTCGAAATAGCGGTTTAAGGTTTGACTCAACGAACTGATTGGACTAATGGAGTTCATAATCTCATGAGTCATGATGCGAATGAGCTTTTGCCATGTATCTAGTTCATGTTCTTCTAGTTCATGTTTGATATCGTAAATCGAATAGATACGATATTCTTTATCTAACAAGCTTATATGATCGAGCTTAATAGAAAGCTGTTGTAGGTGATTTTCTTTGAGTAGTTTAACGTGAGTGCTTTGCTCTGGATTTAATTGAAGCATTGCTTCAAATAAGGCAGGTCTATCTTGCTGTAAACGATTGATATGGGTGAGGTTTTTCAGGTCAATCATGCTTAACGCAGCATCGTTTATTAGTTCTACATATCCTTCTTTATCTACTGCCAATAAACCTGTAGAAGAACGTTGCATAAACGTTTTAAAAAATTGTTCGCTGTGTGCTTCTCGCACTCGAATTTCGGCAAGTAGATTGTTGATTTCATTCAACTTAATGTGTAACTCTTTCAAGTATGGATCAGATTGATTCTCTGAGAAACGTAAGCTTCCATCTTCATAGCGTATACCATCAAAAAAGAGCTGAACCTTACGATGTATGCTCGTCATAAAATGAGCCAAGTTCCAACTGAGAATAATAACTGCTATACTGCAAACTATCAATATTTCCCAGAGTTGATTAACACCGCCTAAACAGGCACTAACACTGAGGAGTACCAACAATGCTAAACGCCAAACTACACCTCTTCTACTATAATTCATAGCGTTTGAGTTTGTTGTAAAGGGTTTGGCGAGTTACACCTAGTTTCTGTGCTACTAAAGATAAATTGCCTTCGTATCGATCCATTGCATTAATGATCAATTCCTTCTCCATTTCAGCTAATGATGGCAGCTCTTTATTCATAGGAGTACTCACCGCTTTTAAATCGAAATCTGAGGGCATTAACACATCTGATTCTGCTAAAATCACCGCTTTTTCTAGTGTATGCCGCAATTCACGAACATTCCCAGGCCAATGATAACTGTTCAACTTGCGTATGGCTTGCGTTCCTAATTTCAGGTTAGGCTTATGGTACTTCTGCTGGAATATGCGCAAAAAATGACTCGCCAATAGCTCAATATCCTCTTCACGTTCTCGTAATGGTGGCAGTTCCACCTTAATGGTATTTAAACGATAAAGTAAATCTTGTCGAAAACTACCTTCTTGCACTCTGCTCTCTAGATTGGCATTAGATGCGGTAATTAACCTGATGTCAACAGGAGTAGGTTTATCAGATCCCAATGGATATACTACCCTACTTTGCAGAGCTACCAACATTTTAGCTTGAAGACTAAGTGGAAGGTTTCCAATTTCGTCTAAAAAGAGTGTTCCTTGATCTGCTAACTGAAATTTACCTGACTTAGCTTCTTTCGCATCTGTAAATGCTCCTTTTTCATGACCAAATAATTCGCTTTCAAATAGACTTTCGGGAATCGCTCCCATGTCTACATTGATGAGTAACCCTTTATTGCGTTGAGAAAGCCTATGTATGTGTTGAGCAATTACTTCTTTACCTGTACCATTTTCTCCGGTAATTAGCACATTGGCATCAGTTGTTGCCACTTTTTCTACTAAGCGCATAACACGTTGCATAGCAGCAGAACTGCTAATTAGTTCATGTTCTCTTTGTAGCTCACCTTTTAGAAACGATTCACGTTGCTTACTTGCATTCAATTGCTTGTGAGACTGACTTAACTTATGCGCGGCACGAATGGTTGCTAGCAGCTTTTCATTATCCCAAGGCTTTAGCACAAAATCAACTGATCCGAGCTTGAGCGCTTTTACAGCCAATTCTACATCGCCATAAGCCGTGATCATGATTACTTCTGTGGTTGGACTAAACTTCTTGATTTCTTTTAACCAGTATAAACCTTCATTTCCCGTATTTAAACCAGCAGAAAAGTTCATGTCTAGCAAAGTCACATCAAAATCGTGTTGATTCAATTCTGCTTGAATCTGATTAGGGTTTGATAAGCAGACTATTTCTTTAAACTCTTGTTGTAGCATGAGTTTGAGAGCACTCAATGCACTCTTATTGTCATCAACTATTAGTAATCGTCCGGTTTTCATGATTAATTTCAAATGTAACGAATGGTGGAATCGCTTTTGAAACTGTCAAAAAAATAGACAGCTACATGTCTATTTTCTTTACAGTTGATTTATAAGTGTGATTTGCAACATGCAGAATATCAGCTAACTACTATTCTGGCACAAGGCTTGGCATGTGGTGATACAATGGATCGTAAAATTCAACATACATCTTGGTTACCAAAGCGTTTTCGTTTACCAGCACTAATTGGAATTACTGTTTTGTGTCTGATTACGTTAAGTGTGGCATTCACTAGTTCGTCTACTTATCGTATAGCAAAAGATACAGTGACCATTGCTGAAGTAATAGAAGCGCCATTTCAAGATTACATCAACGTGCGTGGGCGTGTTGAACCCTCCTATTTAGCTTACCTAGATGCTGTTGAAGGTGGTATTGTAGAGCAAATTGTAAAAGAAGAAGGTGCTTTGGTTCAGCAAGGTGATACCATTTTGGTTCTGAGTAACTTGAATCTAAGCTTAAACATTCTCAATAGCGAAGCACAATTAGCAGAGAAAGCCAACTTCCTGCGAGAAACGCAAATCAGCATGGAACAGCAAAAATTAGTGCTACAACGAGATTTATTACGTCTAGAAAATGAGTTAGCCCAAACCAAACGTCAATACGATCGGAATGCTTCGTTTTATGCAGACGAACTTATTGCTGAAGAAGACTTTCTTTCATCTAAGGAAGCTTATGAATTAGCCAAGAAACTCTATGAATTGAGTTTAGAGCGACAAGAACAAGATGCCGCTTTTAGAGATACACAAATCCGAAAGATTCAAGCCAACCTCACAAACATGGAGCGTAATCTTGAATTGATTTACCAGCGACAGAACCACTTAGTGGTGAAAGCTCCAGTTTCTGGGCAACTAGCCAATTTGAATGCTGTTCCAGGTCAATCTATCATACCAGGTTATAGATTGGGGCAAGTAAATGTTTTGAGTGATTTTAAACTACAAGCCAGTATAGATGAACATTACATAGATCGCATACATCAAGGTCTAACAGCTCAATTAGAACGACAAAACGAAACCTACACGCTAAACGTAACCAAGGTATATCCTGAAGTAAACGATGGACAGTTCTTGGTGGATCTTGTTTTTGAAGATGAAGTTCCTACTAACATCCGAAGTGGACAGACCTACAATTTGAGCATTCAATTAAGTGCCACCAAGCAGGCTGTGCTCCTAAACAGAGGGGCTTTCTTTCAATCCACAGGTGGACGTTGGATATACCGCCTCAACCAAGATGGTGATGTAGCTACGAAACACCCCATTCGAATTGGGCGACAAAACCCCAAGTATTACGAGGTATTAGAAGGATTGCAAGCCGGAGATCGTGTGTTGATTTCAACCTACGAACTGTTTGGAGAAAACGAGAAACTACAATTGGATTAGAAAAAGCGAATACTTTTAAAAACAGCATAATGGAATACATGATTAATCTGCAAGAACTCACTAAATCGTTTCGCACCGAAGAGGTAGAAACATTAGCTCTAAACGAGGTAAACCTTCAAGTGAAGAAAGGCGAATTCATCGCCATTATGGGGCCTTCTGGATGTGGTAAGTCTACTCTACTCAATATCATTGGCTTACTTGATAACCCAGATAGTGGTAGTTACCAATTTGATGGTCAAGAAGTAGCTTCTCTTCGCGAAAAACAGCGCACAGCAACTCGTAAAGGAAACATTGGTTTTGTATTCCAAAGCTTTAACCTAATTGATGAGTTAACAGTTCAAGAGAATGTAGAAGTACCGTTAAAATACTTGGGTATGAGTACTTCTGAACGGAAAGCTAAAATAGACGAAGTACTCGATCGTATGAAAATTGCGCATCGCAAAAACCACTTTCCACAACAGCTATCTGGCGGTCAACAACAACGTGTAGCCATGTGTCGTGCAGTAGTAGCTCAACCTAAGTTATTACTAGCAGATGAGCCAACAGGAAACCTCGATTCGCAGAACGGACAAGAAGTAATGAAACTCTTGTTAGAACTGAACAAGGCCGGAACTACCATTGTAATGGTAACTCACTCTGATTACGATGCCAGCTTTGCTCACCGTGTGGTTCACCTGTTTGATGGTAAGGTGATTACCGAAGAGCAAAAACGCATTATGAGTAGTACTAACCCAGAAATAAACGCGTAAGATGATGTTACTATTCAGAAAATTAGCGCGAAACTGGCAGTGGGTGCTCATCAATATTGTTGGGCTAACCATGGCGTATGCCTGTGTGGCATTGGTATTTACTTATACTGTGCGAGAGTTGAGTTATGATGATTTTCATGAGAAAGCAGACCGTATTTTTAGGGTAACGGTAAGCACAGAAATCTCTAGTGCCATGCACCCAGCACGAGTTTGGGGAGATTGGATTGGTCAATATCCAGATGAATATCCTGAGATTGAAAGCTTTGTGCGCATGGTGCCTTTTAAAAAAGGTGTAGTAGAAATTGAAGAACAGCGGTTCTATTCTGATAACCTATTTAGAGTAGATAGCACCTTCTTTGATGTGTATGACTTTGAATTGTTAAGTGGAAACAAAAGTAAAGTGCTCACTCAGCCCTTTGAAGCAGTTATTACACATGGTCTGGCTCTCAAGTATTTTGGACATACCGATGTGTTGGGTAAAACAATAGATATTACCCATCAACAAACCGATACAGCAGATAGCTACACCATTGTAGGTGTAATGGAAGACTTCCCTCCTAATTCACATTTTCATGCCGATATACTTACCACAATTCCAAATATGGTGGTAAATCAATCTTGGGGCTATGCTTATTATATGCTACAACCGCAAACAGATGTAGCAGCGCTTCAAGAGTCTATTCAAACCAGATGGGATACGGAATTACAAGAAAATGAAGTACCAAGAACGATTCATTTTCAAGCATTAAAAGATATTCACCTGTATAGCCACAAAACACGTGAGATTGAGCCCAATGGAGACATCCGATCGTTGATTTTGCTCATAAGTGGTGGTGTAATCATATTATTCATTGCACTGATCAACTTCTTGAATTTAAGCAGAGTTCAGTTTATTGCCGATTTAAAGTCTATTCAGATCAGGTTGATTCATGGAGCGTCTAAACTTGATATAGCCAGAGAAATAGCACAAAGCTCATTGGCAATTTCATTAATCACAGTGTTTTTAGGTGTATTTACTGCTTATCGCTTGAGCGGATACCTAAACGTTGATGTATTTGCTCCTTCTGGAGCTTTAGTCATTATCTCTTTGATTTTTGTGGTAGGAATCGCCTTGCTGTCTGTATTCCCTTTACTTACAACCAAAGTAGCTTCTGATACCAAAGTAACCACCCCGAAAACTACAGTATACGGTTACCCTGTGGTAATTCAGTTTAGCTTGGCAGTAATTGCCATTACTGGAACTATTGTGCTGCAGCGGCAAATGAACTTTTTGAATAACCAGCATCCACAAGCCAAGAACGAGAACATTCTAGTAATTGAACGCAATAGCTGGGCAGTTGTACAACGCTATGAACGTTTAAAAGATGAACTACTAAAAGATCCTTCCATTGTGAACATGACAGGCGCTATGGAAGAGCCTGGAGGTGATATTCTAGATAACTTTTGGTTTGATATGGAAGGCATTGAACCAAATAGAGAGAAGTCACTCTACATTTTAACTACAGATGCTAACTTCTTCAATACCTTGGGAGTAAAACCTCTGGCAGGAACAGTTGATTTAGGCTATACTCCAGACCATGAGTGGGAAATGAAAGCGACTGAGTTGAGCATGCTCGCATCTAATCATTCTGAAGATTTCGACAGAATGAATGAACTGGCAGAAGCGGTAAGCGATTACAAAGAACAGTATATTTTGAATGAGAGTGCATTGAAGATGCTAGGTATAGAAAATGCTGAAGATGCAATCGGTCGCTCTTTCCGCTTACAGTTTCACCTTCCTTATGTGTTTCCTGAAGGAAAAATTGTGGGTGTAGTGCCTGATTTTCATTACACCAATCTTCATAAACAAGAACGCCCTACCGTAATTGTGCCTAGAAAGATGTTCAACTATAACTTCTTGATACAACTTGCGCCAAACCGCAAAGAAGAAGCGCTGGCTACCCTACATGCCGCCTGGGAAGAGATTAACCCAGAATTTCCATTGGTATATGGTTACATCAACGATAGTTACCACAAAGTATATGCAACAGAACATGCGCAAAGTAAGGTGTTGTCTTTATTTGCTATGATTTCTGTATTACTCTCTTGTTTGGGTATTTATGCGATTGCCGCATTTAGTATGCAACGCAGAATAAAAGAAATAGGAGTTCGAAAAGTAAATGGTGCTACTATAGGCGAGATTATGCTGATGCTCAACAAGACCTTTCTCGTTTGGGTTGGAATATCCTTTGTGTTAGCTATTCCTCTCGCCTATTACGCCATGAACCGCTGGCTAGAGAGCTTTGCGTACAAAACAGAACTCAACTGGTGGATCTTCGCCCTTGCAGGCTTAATCGCCATGTTTATTGCTTTACTAACGGTATCCATTCAATCGTATAGAGCTGCAACGCGTAACCCTGTGGAGAGTTTGAGGTATGAGTAAACCTAACAGTACCGCAGTATGAAAATATTGAGATGGTAGACTTTCTGTTTCGGCTCGGCAGAGTAGTTGAAGGTATTGAGCTTGACGAAATGGAAGTTTACTATTACTCCGCTTCACCCCTGCTTCTCTACCTATTCTTGCCTTCGACTCCGCTTAGGCATCGATTGTAAACACCTTCGAGAATCAATACATCGATGATGGCCAGAGTGGTGCTGAAGTAGATTGAAACAAGAGGATACAAGGATGGTTACTTTAGACGTGGTAAAATAATAACACCTTACTTTGTCTTTCAATACCATAACAACACGTTACGATAGAATAAATGATTATTATTCGAAAACTATCACCGTTCACTCCCATTCTATCCTTATTCTTCCCATGGATCGCTGGTGCTCAGTTATCAGAGCAATCTCAATTAGGCAGTAACATTGATCTTATCTATTTAGAGCATTTAGTTAAAATTAAGGTTGATAGCGTGAGGGCTGTTTATAATTGTTTACCGTTGGCAAATGATTCTATTTTATATGTAGCCTCCAAGCATCATACTAATTATATGGTGGCTAACAAGCGGTTAACACATGCAGAACTAACCGCTGAATCGGCATCACCTCAAGACCGAGCCGAACTATATGGTGCAGTTAATTATTTAGTTGGGGAAAATGTCTTGAAAACCCCTTACAACAAACTAGTTATTAGTGAAAAGGGGAAAGAATTCAATACTCATACCTATGGAAATTTGGCAACTTCTATTGTTGATGGCTGGGTAAATTCTCCTGGACACTTTCAGAATATCATTACACCGAGTTATGAAGTTACGGGACTTAGTATTTCCATACTCCCAAATAAAGAAGTAATGTATGCTTGCCAGAAGTTTGCAGAAGTACAGTATCAATATGCGTTTAAAGAATCTTCTGTCCTCTTCCCTTATTCCGAAAATCACCGTCCTCCTATACCTGCCAATTTTGACGGAATTCCAAATGAGTTAATTGAACATGAGTATGAGTGGGGATTGAAACATGATCGTCCTTCTGATTGCATTGACTGCGAGGCCTACAAACATATAGATGCGGGCATTACACTAGCCTATGAAGCTGGGCAATTTGTACTTAAAGTGGAAAATGCTAACTACGTACGTAGCTTAATGAATGAGAAACGAGATGGCTTTGCCGTAGAATTGGTAGAGTATCAAGATTATGCATGTGGTAACCCTGTCTACTATACCAAGTCCAGTAGAAGAAATGGACAACTTAAACTGAATGGTATTACAACAGAGCCTGTTTACCGAGATGAATTATTTAAAGGGTACAAGAAAAAGAAGAAGCGAGAAAAGCCTGTACGCTTCTTAAGTTATCTATTCCAAGCAGATTCGATTCCGTTTTTTAATCGTTTTTACCAATACCAATTTGAAAATTATGAACTAGAATATTTTGAAATCAAACTTGGTAAGCTACCTAAAAACTTGAGCGGTTATGTAAATCATAACTTGGTATACATTCAAAATAATCAAATATGTCAAATAGACTATTTTACAGGGTATTGCGGAGAGCTCTTCAGAGATTCCGTCAATACAGAATTATTACCTCTCCCAAAGTCTGAACCATACTCATTTTTGCTAGATACTGTTCATTTAACTTTTACCATACCATTCGAGAAAAACAAGGCTACGTTTACCGAAGAAGACATTGCACCTTTTATATCATCCTTGGCTAATGTAGATTATCGCATAGACTCATTGGTAATAAAAGCTTTTGCTTCTGTAGAAGGAGATTCATTGGCCAATGAAAGGTTACAGCAAACGCGTGCTCAAAACCTGATTCAGGTTTTTGAAACTCATCAAACAGAATCCATTGAAACCAGAGTAGAAACAACTACTAGTTGGGAGCATTTTTTGCAATATGTAAGTCGTTCTCATAAATGGCGACACTTGTCTAAATTAAGTCGTGTAGAACTTAGACGTCAACTAAATAATGGCTTGGCAGATTCATTAGATTTTGTTCTAGAGAAAGAACGCAAGGCCTCTATCGATTTGTATGGAAGAATTCCTTTAACTGACGCTAATCTTGCATACTACATTAAAAAAGAACGAAAACGCTATTCTGATGCCATTGTAAAGTTACCAGCTAAAAGTCACGAAAGTGATTCGTGCTTGAAGAAGCTAGATACATTGATGAATTACACCAACACATTGGTTAAGGATGGGAAAGTTGATACTAGTCTATTAGGCTCATTTCCGGTTCCAATTCATATTAGTAATAACTATAGTTTAATCGAGCGCTTCTTGCTATACTACTATTACTATCCAAACTCTTTTTCGAACAATAAGCGTTTCATGGTGAATAGAGATTATTTGGCAGGTCTATTCAATCAAAAAGGAGCACCTAAACCATCGTATCTATATACATACACGTTGGCTAGGCAACAACAAACCAACCTGATGAATAATCGACATTTTAGCCAAGACGAAATTCAAACTATTCTGGACAATTTGATGCACTTAGGGTCTCAATATAACTCTGATAAAGAATTTGCGAAGCAAATAGATCGGTTAACGTTTAACCTAAACATGATTTTACTAAATGAAATCTATCCCAAGAATCGAGTTGAACATAGTAAATCTGCGAACATTAGCTTAGAACAGATATACAGCTATTATCAACGCTATGCTAGTTACGATGACTCAATAGCATATAAATTAGCTAAAGCACACGTTTATTATGGAAATGTTCCTCTAGCTTACAACTTATTAAATCCATACATCCATCTAGACTACATAGAGGCTTATGCAATTCCACTAGGATATATACCCTTATCTTTCTCTAATTCAAAAGAGTACTACAACTATTTACTAGAGTTATCAGAGAATATGAATGAGTATGATTGGTGTAACATGTTTCTGAATAAGTGTATGATTCCGTTTCAAGCTTTTGATCATGAAGAGTTGAGAAATACGTTTTGTAGAAAGTGTTTAGATCAGAACAAATTCCTGCAAGAATTATATGCACCAAATAAAAGAGATTAAACATCAACTAATCGCACTTATTTTACTACTAGCCTCTTTACATGGAATAAGGCTAGCCAACCAATCAAGTGTTTTCTTGTAGATACTTATTAACCAATTGAGTAATCTAGAATTTAATAAGAAGTTTAAAAGATTTTCCATGGCCTTTTCTTTTGCTCCAGAGTTCAATGCTAAGTATAATATAGAAGCTACAAAAGAGACCGAAACAACGACTATCAAAGGATCTCCCACTAATGGTGTCAAGTAAAACTCGCGTAATATTAATAAAGACGATAACACAAGTGTATATGGAAACGTTAGAAACACAATTACTTGCCAAATTTGGTCATCGGATATGATTTCCATCCATGCCTTGATGTATTTTTTTAAATCAGTTAACCAATTAGATGGAAGGTCTTTGAATTCGATTATTTGATGATGAACCCAACAAAGCGTTTCTTCAACTTGCTCTTTTTCTTTCAACGCATAGATGATAATGGCTATTCCAACTCCTAAAGCAATTCCAACTGCGATGAAGAACGCCAAACCAACACCTAATCCAATAGAAACTAAAGCGATCCAACTAACGATGAAAACGAGAAACAAAATAGCAAAGAACAATATGCCTATTAGGTTCATAAGCCAGTTGAAAGCCCCATAGATCCACTCTTTAATCTTTTTGAATATGTTGATTAGGAGGTTAATTGTAAACTCTAATGGAAAAAAAATAAAATCTAGGTAGTCTCGTATACTCTTTGATTCCTGAAAAACCAGAATTAAAGCAATAGCAATAAACCACCCTGCACTTGCCCACAACAAAGGGGTGAATATAAAATTCCAGATTGTAATCAGTATAGCGGGTAGAATAAGAGGAATTACCAGATGAACAAGCCATAGGAAACCCCACCAAATGAGTATTAAAGAAAAGGCGAATCCTAAAATTTGCACTGCCTTATTCTTGGTCCAAGATTCAAAAAACGTTGTAATTGCTTTTTTAATGTTTTCTAAAAATGGGATGGGTTGATCTAGTGAAGCCATGATATGGATATTTAGGGTTAAGTAATTGGTTACGTCTTCAGCATATGAAACAACATCAGAAGTGCTGTTTCTGTATGATAAAAGGCTTTTTTGCCACCACAACTACTGAATCTGTTCTATCAAAATTCAAGCATTTATAGAGCTATAAAAAGAGTCTTTCAACCTGTTTTAAAACAGACTATTAATAGATGTGTTGTGTAGATATATTTGCTTAGACTGGGGAGTTCTTCTGCTTGATCTTCACTTTAGGATAAGTGGTGTTTCGTTTTCAAAATGAAACAATTACGGATGTAGATATTAAAGAAATGCAAGTCCGTCTCTTTATGCAGTAGCGAGTTGAGATTTTTATTAATATGGTTAGCTCATTCCTAGAAAATCAACCACCACTCGTATTAGATGAAATAGCTGAATTCCCATTCCGAATAGTACAACAATGGTGACTACCGTTTCAAATTGTTCTCTTAATCCCGTAGCAAGTGACGAAATCATGTTTATGATAATTGTTGGAATGGCTATTACAGACATAAGCCACCCAATAGAATCATTAAACG